>CAZJUY010000008.1:0-107428 GCA_964549315.1 uncultured Chitinophaga sp.
AGTGGAACAGAAGATTGTTTGTCGGGAGATTTAGCATTAGACGGAGGATTTATATTATCAGGACAAAAAAATGGAGAATTTTATATAGTAAAAACAGATGTATTGGGTAATCAGCAATGGTCGCAAACATATTCTGGAACATCAGGACCTTGTTTTATAAAACAATTAGCTGATAGTACATACATTTTAACAGGAGCAAAAATAATAAGTGGCTTTGCCGGGCAAGCATACATAATAAAGATAAATAAAACAGGAGGCATAATGTGGCAAAACCATTATGGCAGTTCTGCTGTTGATGATTGGTTTTATACACGACCAATAATTTTAAGTGACGGAAGTATGGTTGTTGGAGGACAACAAAAATTAGGTTCTAAAGCCATAGGTTTATTAGTAAAAATAGATAGTATAGGAAATCAGCAATGGTTAAGAACTTATTATGCTAATGCAACAAATAATAATTATATATACGATGTAAAACTTACGAGCGATAATGGTTTTATATTAGTAGGTTCTGGCAATGTAACAGGGCAAGATGCCTGGGTTGTAAAAGTAGATAGTGTTGGATGTGAGATAGCAAATTGTAATGTGGGAGTGGAGGAAAATGAGAATGATGATTTAGGATTTTTGATTTATCCGAATCCGGCAAGCTCAATTATTACCATTGAAAGTATAAAGCATCAAGTACAAAGCATTAGGATAATGGATATTTTAGGACAAGAAATTTATTATTTACAAACAACAAATAATAAAACAGAAATAGATGTTAGCCAATTAACAAAGGGTATTTATATTTTGCAAATGCAAAGTAAAAATGGTGTGCAAAGTAAAAAGTTTGTGAAGGAGTAAGTGTACTAAAATTTATTTTCTATAATTCTATACCACTTCTATTATTTCTATTTTTAATAATGTTTGGATAATTTTGAGCGAAATTATTAAAAATAAATTCTATGGGTACATCCTCAAAATGCCCATAATCTTCAATATAATCCATAAAATTGTTTCCTTGTTTATCATACTCTTGAAACAAAGAATCGTTTTCCCCATCAAAATTTAAGGGTTCAACATTACACTTTTCGCATAACTCAATATTAAAAGCAGGGGAGGCTTTCAACCATTTATTATCAATAAAAACATTTACCATCCCATGCGGTGTAATTTCGTTGGTGCCAAATTTTTCTATTAACCTTTCTACACCAATATGGTTTTTAACTTTTGCTAAATGGATGCGGGCAGGAATTCCTAATGCTCTTAAACAAGCAATGTATAAAATAGACTTATCAATACAATGCCCATCCTTTTTTTGGGCAATAACACTTGCTCTATAATTTTCTTTTGAAAAGCTTATGCTGTAAGGGTTGTATCTCCAGCTATCTCGTATTTTAAAATATAATTTTACTGCCTTTTCTTTTTGACTTAAAACATCTGTTTTAAACCCCAAAACAATGTTTTGAATGGCTGTATTTTCGTAATCAAAATAATAGGTTGGTTCTGTATAGTTCATTGGTAATGTCAAAGGTAAATAACTTTTTTAACACCCTTAAAAAGCCAATTAATGGTCTGTTTTTAAACACTAATCCTCAAAACCTTAAAAAAAGCAGAAAAAACGATAAAATATTTTAACAAAATGTTTTTTGTGTGAAAAAATTTTTACCTTTGCCGTCCCCAAAAAAGCGGGGTACTGTTTTATTTATACAAAATTTGATAAAAAATTAATACTTAAAAAATGCCTACAATACAGCAATTAGTACGCAAAGGAAGATCAAGATCGACAAACAAAAGTAAGTCGGCAGCATTGGAATCATGTCCACAAAAACGTGGGGTATGTACACGTGTGTACACTACTACACCTAAAAAACCAAATTCGGCTTTACGTAAAGTAGCCCGTGTTCGTTTAACTAACAAACAAGAGGTAACAGCGTATATCCCAGGAGAAGGACATAATTTACAAGAACACTCTATCGTATTAATTCGTGGTGGAAGGGTAAAAGATTTGCCAGGTGTACGTTACCATATCGTTCGTGGAGCATTAGATACTTCTGGAGTTGAAGGTCGTAATCAAAGACGTTCGAAATACGGAACTAAAAAACCTAAAAAAGGAGCAGCAGCACCAGCTAAAAAGAAATAAAGAAAACTGAGTGGGGATTTGAGTAAGGAAACACCTGAAGCAACAAATACGAACTCTAATATAAATAGAAATGAGAAAAACCAGAGCTAAAAAAAGAATTTTGTTACCTGATCCAAAGTTTAACGACATTTTGGTAACACGTTTTGTAAACAACTTAATGTATGATGGCAAAAAAAATATTTCTTATGAAGTATTTTATGATGCAATTGAAACAGTTCAAAAACGTACTGAACAAGACGGTTTAGAAGTGTTTAAAAAAGCATTAAGTAATGTAACACCAGCTGTAGAGGTTCGTAGCCGTAGAGTAGGTGGAGCAACATTTCAAATTCCAACTGAAATCCGTCCAGAGCGTAAAACCTCTATGGGTATCAAATGGATGATTCTTTATGCTCGTAAACGTAACGAAAAATCAATGGCTCAAAAATTAGCTGGAGAAATAATTGCAGCTTCTAAAGAAGAAGGTGCTGCTTTTAAAAAGAAGGAAGATGTTCATAAAATGGCTGATGCAAATAAAGCATTCTCTCATTTTAAATTTTAATTAAATAATTACAAAACTGAAATGTCAGATTTAAGATATACTAGAAATATTGGAATTGCAGCTCATATTGATGCTGGTAAAACCACTTGTACAGAGCGTATTCTTTATTATACAGGTGTTACTCATAAAATTGGAGAGGTGCATGATGGTGCTGCTACTATGGACTGGATGGTTCAAGAGCAAGAGCGTGGGATAACAATCACTTCTGCAGCAACTACTTGCTTTTGGAAATACAGAGATCAACAATATAAAGTAAACATTATCGATACACCAGGCCACGTTGACTTTACAGTTGAGGTGAACCGTTCATTACGTGTATTAGATGGTTTAGTTTTCTTGTTTTCTGCCGTTGATGGTGTTGAGCCTCAATCAGAAACAAACTGGAGATTAGCTAATAACTATAACGTTACTCGTTTAGGTTTCGTAAATAAAATGGACCGTCAAGGTGCTGACTTTTTAAATGTTGTAAAACAAGTAAAAGAAGTATTAGGTGGTAATCCATTGCCATTACAATTACCTATTGGTGCAGAAGAAACATTTGTTGGGGTAGTTGATTTAATTAACAACCGTGGTATTGTTTGGAATGAAGAAGATAAAGGAATGACTTTTAAAGAAGTTCCTATTCCTGAAGATATGAAAGAAGATGTGACTTATTGGAGAGGTCAATTGCTTGAAGCGATTGCTGAATTTGATGAGTCCTTAATGGAAAAATTCTTTGAAGATCCAAACTCAATTACAGAAAGAGAAGTACTTACTGCATTACGTCAGGCATGTATTCATAATAAAGTTGTTCCAATGCTTTGCGGTTCAGCTTTCAAAAATAAAGGGGTTCAAACAATGTTGGATTTAGTAATGGAATTAATGCCTTCTCCATTGGATAAGGATGTTACTCATGGTACTAATCCTGATACTGATGAACCTGTTACACGTAAACCAGATGTAAAAGAGCCATTTACGGCACTTGCATTTAAAATTGCAACCGACCCTTTTGTTGGTCGTTTGTGTTTCTTCCGTGCTTATTCTGGTCGTTTAGATGCAGGTTCTTATGTGTTAAATACACGTAGCGGAAATAAAGAACGTATTTCACGTATCTTCCAAA
This sequence comes from uncultured Chitinophaga sp., assembly GCA_964549315.1. Classification (GTDB taxonomy): domain Bacteria; phylum Bacteroidota; class Bacteroidia; order 2-12-FULL-35-15; family 2-12-FULL-35-15; genus 2-12-FULL-35-15. The sequence goes on from CAZJUY010000008.1 coordinate 3,763, forward strand.
TGCATGCAAACAAACAAAATGCAATTGAATTTATTGAAGCAGGTGATATTGGTGCAGCAGTTGGATTTAAAGATATTCGTACTGGTGATACTTTGTGTGATGAAAAACATCCAATTGTATTAGAAGCGATGAATTTCCCTGAACCAGTTATTGGTATTGCCATTGAGCCTAAAACTCAAGCAGACTTAGATAAATTAGGTGTAGCATTAAATAAATTATCTGAAGAGGATCCTACTTTCCGTGTTAAAACGGATGAAGATAGCGGACAAACTATCGTTAGTGGAATGGGAGAGCTTCACTTAGAAATTATTGTTGACCGTTTAAAAAGAGAATTTAAAGTAGAAGTTAATCAAGGAGCTCCACAAGTTTCTTACAAAGAAACTATCAATGGTTTAGTTGAACACCGTGAGGTTTATAAAAAACAATCAGGTGGTCGTGGTAAATTTGCTGATATTAAATTTGTTGCATCTCCAGTTGATGCAGATTGGGATATTTCAAAAGATGGATTACAATTCATTAATGAAATTTCTGGTGGTAATATTCCTCGTGAATTTATTCCTGCAGTTGAAAAAGGTTTCCGTCAAGCAATGGTAAATGGTGTATTAGCGGGTTATCCAATGGATTCATTGAAAATTCGTTTGATAGATGGTTCTTACCATAATGTGGATTCGGATGCTTTATCTTTTGAGATTGCAGCTCGTACTGCATTCCGTGAAGCATTGCCAAAATGTAAACCAGTATTGTTAGAGCCTATTATGAAAATTGAGGTTTTAACTCCAGAGCAAAACATGGGTGATGTGGTTGGTGACTTAAATAAACGTAGAGGTCAAATCGAAGGAATGGACTCTAAAGGAGTTACTCAAGTTATTAAAGCTAAAGTTCCATTGTCAGAAATGTTTGGATATGTAACTCAGTTACGTACTATTACTTCTGGTCGTGCAACAAGTACTATGGAATTTGATCACTATGCTGAAACGCCAAAAAATATTGCTGATGATGTAATTGCAAAAGCAAAAGGTAAAGCAGCTGAAAAAGTTTAAAATTAAAATCGTTCTTTATATAAAACAACTATGAGCCAAAAAATCAGAATTAAATTAAAATCTTACGATTACAACTTAGTTGATAAATCGGCAGAAAAAATTGTTAAAACAGTTAAATTAACAGGAGCTGTTGTAAGCGGACCTATTCCATTGCCAACACAGAAAAAAATATACACTGTTTTGCGTTCACCACATGTAAACAAAAAAGCACGTGAACAATTTCAATTATGCTCATACAAAAGATTGTTAGATATCTATCAATCAACTTCTAAAACTGTTGATGCTCTTATGAAATTAGAGTTACCAAGTGGAGTAGAAGTAGAAATCAAAGCATCGTAATTAACAAATCGTAAATAATAATAATTAAATAAAATGTCTGGAATAATAGGTAAAAAAATTGGAATGACCAGTGTTTTCGGTGCCAATGGTAAATATATACCATGCACAGTTATCGAAGCCGGTCCTTGCGTTGTTACGCAAGTAAAAACCTTGGAGAAAGACGGTTATGCATCAGTACAGTTATCATTTGATGAGAAGAAAGAAAAACATACTTCTTCTGCAATGAAAGGTCACTTTGCAAAAGCAGCCACAACTCCTAAACGTAGATTAGTAGAATTTAAACATTTCGAAGAACAAAAAAATCTTGGAGATGTAGTTACTGTAGAATTGTTTGCAGAAGGAGATTTTATTGATGTAGCAGGAACTTCAAAAGGAAAAGGTTTTCAAGGTGTTGTAAAACGTCATCACTTTAGTGGTGTTGGACACGCTAATAAATCTCACGGTCAGCACGATAGAGAAAGAGCTCCAGGTTCATTAGGAGCATCATCATGGCCTTCACGAGTAATGAAAGGTATGAGAATGGCAGGAAGAATGGGTGGAAACCGTGTTAAAATCCAAAATTTAGAAGTAGTTAAAGTAATTGCAGATAAAAACCTTTTAATAGTTAAGGGTTCTGTTGCAGGAGCAAAAGGTTCATACGTTACAATTGAAAAATAAAATGGAAGTATCAGTAGTAAATATTAGCGGTAAAGCAACTTCTAAGAAAGTTAGCCTAAACGATGCAATCTTTGGCATCGAACCGAATGACCATGCAATTTATTTGGATGTTAAACAACATTTAGCAAATAAACGTCAAGGTACTCATAAATCTAAAGAAAGAAATGAAGTATCTGGGTCAACTAAAAAATTAAAGAAACAAAAAGGAACTGGTGGCGCACGTGCTGGTAGTATTAAATCTGGGACTATCGTTGGTGGTGGTCGTATTTTTGGTCCTCGCCCTCGTGATTACTCTTTTAAATTGAATAAAAAATTAAAAAGATTAGCTCGTGTTTCTGCTTTGGCTTACAAAGCAAAAGATAATAATATTACTGTATTAGAAGATTTCAGTTTTGAAGCTCCAAAAACACAGAAATATGTTGATTTAATTAATAATTTGAAGCTTTCAGATAAAAAAACACTATTAGTGTTGGGGGAATCAAATAAAAATATATATTTGTCGTCCCGAAATTTGAACGGTGCAAAAGTAGTAACTGCTTCAGATTTAAACACTTACGATATTTTGAATGCACAAAATTTATTGTTAGTAGAGAGTTCGGTAAAGGAAATTGAGAAATTATTAAGCAGCAATTAATAAAATGAGCGTAATTATAAAACCGGTTTTAACCGAAAAAATGACAGCCCAAGGCGAAAAATTAAATCGCTATGGCTTTGTTGTATCAACAGATGCAAACAAAGTTGAAATAAAACAAGCTGTTGAAAAAATGTACGGTGTTACTGTAGAAACAGTAAATACTCAAAATTATTTAGGAAAAGTAAAATCAAGAAATACCACTAAAGGTTTAGCTATTGGAAGAGTGAACAAACACAAAAAAGCGGTTGTTACACTTAAACAAGGCGATATCATAGATTTTTACGCTGGTATTTAATAGGGAAAAGAATTAACTATACAGGTTAAGTAACCTGTGAAAATAAAAAAACTAAAATGGCATTAAAGAAATTAAGACCCCTAACACCAGGGCAGCGTTTTAAATTAGTAAATGACAACGCTGATATCACTACAGGTAAACCAGAAAAAAGCTTATTAGAGCCTTCTAAAAGATCTGGTGGACGTGATAATACAGGAAAAATGACTATGCGCTATCTCGGTGGTGGTCACAAGCAACAATATCGTATTATAGATTTTAAACGTGATAAACAAGGAATTCCTGCTACAGTTAAAACTGTTGAGTATGATCCTAATCGTTCAGCACGTATTGCTCTTTTAGTTTATGCTGATGGTGAAAAACGTTACATCATTGCTCCAAACGGAATACAAGTAGGACAAAAAGTAAACGCTGGTAAAGATGCTGCTCCAGAAATTGGAAATGCTCTTTATTTATCAGATATTCCTTTGGGAACTATTATTCATAACATAGAATTACGCCCTGGCCAAGGTGCTATTATGGCGCGTAGTGCAGGTTCATCAGCACAATTAAGTGCTCGTGATGGTAAATACGCAGTAGTAAAAATGCCTTCAGGTGAAACACGTATGATTTTAGTTACTTGTATGGCTACTATTGGTTCAGTATCTAACGCTGACCACAACTTAGAAATAAGTGGAAAAGCAGGTCGTACTCGTTGGAAAGGTCGCAGACCAAGAACTCGTCCAGTTGCAATGAATCCAGTTGATCATCCTATGGGTGGAGGTGAAGGAAGAGCTTCAGGAGGTCATCCACGTTCACGTAAAGGATTACCATCTAAAGGTTATAAAACTCGTTACCCTAAAAAGGCTTCGAACAAATACATTATTGAGAAAAGAAAAAAATAGTATAAACTTGGTTTAATGGTCAATCTAAAGATTGATTCACAACTAAAAAACAAAAGAAATGGCACGTTCATTAAAAAAAGGTCCTTTTATCGACTGGAAACTAGAAAAAAAATTAGCTGATGTTCAATCATCAGGTAAAAAAACAGTAGTAAAAACTTGGTCGCGTAGATCAATGATTTCTCCTGATTTTGTTGGATTAACAGTAGCAGTTCACAATGGAAATAAATTTATTCCAGTTTATGTAACTGAAAACATGGTAGGACATAAATTTGGTGAGTTTGCACCAACTCGTACTTTCAGAGGTCACTCAGGAAACAGAGATAAAGCAACAGGAGCAAAATAATAGAACAGTATAAAGCATTATAAAAAGAATATAAAATGGGTGTTAGAAAAAAACAAGCTGCAGACGCACGCAAAGAGGCAAACAAAAGCAAATATTTTGCTGTGTTGCGCAATTGCCCTACATCTCCCCGTAAAATGAGATTGTTGGCAGATTTAATTAGAGGTAAAGAAGTATATCAAGCATTGAATATATTAAAATTTAACCCTAAAGAGGCTTCAGGAAGATTAGAGAAATTGCTTTCATCAGCATTATCTAATTATGAAGCTAAAACTGGTGAACGTCCCGAAGATGGAGGTTTAGTGGTAAAAGAAGTATTTGTGGATAGTGCAATGCAAATGAAACGTTTAAGAACTGCTCCTCAAGGCCGTGCTAACCGTATCAGAAAACGTTCAAACCACGTTACAATAGTAGTAGATAAGAAATTAGAACAAACAACTAAATAATAATAATATATAAATGGGACAAAAAGCAAATCCGATAGGCTTACGCTTAGGCATCATTAAAGGATGGGATTCTAACTGGTTTGGTGGAAAAGATTTTTCTGACAAATTAGTTGAAGATAATAAAATTAGAAATTACTTAAAAGCTCGTTTAGCTAAAGCTAGTATTTCTAAAATAGTAATTGAACGTACTGTAAAAATTATTACGGTTACAATCAATACATCTCGCCCAGGTATTATTATTGGTAAAGGTGGTCAAGAAGTAGATAAGATTAAAGAAGAGTTGAAAAAGATCACTAAAAAAGATGTTCAAATAAACATATTTGAAATTAAACGTCCTGAGTTAGATGCTCGTTTAGTTGCGGATAGCATTGCTCGTCAAATTGAAGGTCGTGTTTCTTTCCGTAGAGCTACTAAAATGGCTGTTGCTTCTACCATGAGAATGGGAGCAGAAGGAATAAAAGTAAAATGTTCTGGTCGTTTAGGTGGAGCAGAGATGGCACGTACAGAAGGATATAAAGAAGGACGTACTCCATTGCATACTTTACGTGCAGATATTGATTATGCATTAGCTGAAGCGCATACTACTTACGGACGTATTGGGATCAAAGTTTGGATTTGCAAAGGAGAGATTTATGGTAAACGTGATTTATCTCCTAACATTGGTAGCAATGCTGCTGGTTCAAAAGATAAAAAAGGCGGAGCACCACAAGGTGGAGCACCTAAGTTTCAAAAAGGTGGACAAGGAGCTGGAGCTCGCAGGCCAAAAGGTAAATAGGATTAAGTAATAGATATAAAGTATTGATTTTTAAATAATTATAGAATAAAATGTTACAGCCAAAAAGAACAAAATACAGAAAAATGCACAAAATGAAAATGAAAGGTGACGCTAAACGTGGCGATCAGTTATCATTTGGTTCATTTGGCATTAAGGCAACAGAAGGATGCTGGGTAACAGCTCGTCAAATTGAAGCAGCAAGGGTTGCTGTAACACGTTTTATGAAACGTGAAGGACAAATTTGGATTCGTGTTTTCCCTGATAAACCAATTACTAAAAAACCTGCAGAGGTTCGTATGGGTAAAGGTAAAGGTGCTCCAGAGTATTGGGTAGCAGTTGTTAAACCAGGTCGTGTTATTTTCGAAGCTGATGGAGTTCCATTGGATGTTGCAAAAGAAGCATTACGTTTAGCTGCTCAAAAATTACCTGTTACAACTAAGTTTGTTGTAAGAAGAGATTATAGTGCAGATGCAAATTAATTATAAACATTAAGTAAAAGATGAAACAAGCTGATATTCAACAACTTTCAACGGTAGAACTTCGCGAAAAAATTCAAGAAGAAAAAGCTACATTGGGTAAATTAAAATTAAACCATGCAGTATCACCAGTTGAAAATCCTGCTAAGATCACAGTTAGCAGAAAAACAGTAGCAAGATTAAAAACAGAACTTCGTAAAAAAGAAATTGCTGAGGCAAAAAAATAATTTCACAAATGGAAAGAAATTTAAGAAAAGAAAAAATTGGCTTGGTTACAAGCAACAAAATGGATAAATCTATTGTTGTGGTTGTTGAACGTAAAGTAAAACATCCTAAATACGGAAAATTCCTTAACAAAAGCACAAAATTTGTGGCTCATGATGAAAAAAATGAGTGTACAATAGGTGATACAGTTAAAATCATGGAAACTCGTCCTATCAGCAAAAACAAATGCTGGAGATTGGTTGAAGTTCTTGAAAAAGCAAAATAGTAAACAAAAATGTTGCGATTGCGCTGGCTTAAAAATTAAGTGAATCAATCCAATTGTAAATAACAAAATAAAATGGTACAACAAGAATCAAGATTATTAGTAGCAGATAACAGCGGTGCAAAAGAAGTACTTGTTATTCGTGTACTTGGTGGAACTAAAAAGCGTTATGCCTCAATAGGGGATAAAGTGGTAGTTACAGTAAAACACGCGTTACCTTCTGGTAACATTAAAAAAGGAGCTGTTTCTAAAGCAGTTGTGGTTAGAACAAAAAAAGAAATCAGAAGAGCAGATGGTTCATACATCCGTTTTGATGATAATGCAGTAGTACTATTGAATGCTACTGATGAGTTAAGAGGAACACGTATTTTTGGACCGGTAGCTCGTGAATTGAGAGATAAAAATTTCATGAAAATTGTATCGTTAGCACCAGAAGTACTTTAAATATTAGAAAAAAATAAAGCAATGCAAGCAAAATTACATATCAAAAAAGGCGATACAGTTAAAGTTTTAGCTGGAGAGTCAAAAGGGAAAGAAGGAAAAGTGTTGTTGATTGACAGAACAAAAAACCGTGCATTTGTTGAAGGTGTTAATTTAGTATCTAAACATACTAAACCAAACGCTAAAACTCCAAATGGTGGAATTGTTAGTCAAGAAGCATCAATTCATATTTCAAACTTAATGCTAATTGAGCCAAGTACAGGTAAAGCTACTCGTATAGGTAGAAAATTAGATGACAATAAAAAATTAGTACGTTTTTCAAAAAAAACTGGGGAGGTAATTAAATAATGGCTTATTCACCAAGATTAAAAGACAAATACAAAACAGAAGTAGTTTCTGCTTTGCAAAAGAAATTTGGATACAGTAGTTCAATGGAAGTTCCAAAATTGCAGAAAATATGCCTTAACCAAGGTGTAGGTGATGCTGTATCAGATAAAAAATTAATAGAAGGTGCTATCAAAGAAATGACTACTATCACTGGTCAAAAAGCAGTTTCTACAATATCTAAAAAAGATATTTCTAACTTCAAACTTCGTAAAGGAGTTGCTATTGGAGTAAGAGTTACATTACGTGGAGATACTATGTATGAGTTTTTAGATAGATTAATTTCCGTCGCTTTGCCACGTATTCGTGATTTTAGAGGAATTAATGATAAAGGATTTGATGGTAACGGTAATTACACTTTAGGTGTTACTGAGCAAATCATTTTCCCTGAAATTGATATCGACAAAGTAAGCAAGATAATGGGTATGGATATCACTTTTGTGACTTCAGCAAAAAGTGATGATGAGGCATTATCATTGTTAAGTGAGTTTGGTTTACCATTTAAAAACCAAAAGAAATAAAATTAAGATTTATAAAAAAAACAATAATATAAAGAATGGCAAAAGAATCAATGAAAGCAAGAGAAGTAAAGCGTAAAAAGCTTTATGACTTACATGCTGAAAAAAGAGCTGCATTAAAAGCTGCAGGTGATTTTGTAGGTTTACAAAAATTACCGCGCGCTTCATCAAAAGTGCGTCAACGTAATCGTTGTAAATTAACTGGTCGTCCAAGAGGTTATATGCGTCAATTTGGTCTTTCACGTAACACTTTCCGTGAAATGGCTTTAGATGGTATGATCCCAGGAGTAACCAAAGCAAGTTGGTAAGCACACACCAACAGGCTATATAAAGTAGAGTATTAATGTATAATTATCCTGCGTGCGGGATAACATATAAAACTAAATAAAATGACAGATACAGTATCAGATTACCTCACACGAGTGAGAAATGCTATTAAAGCAAACCACAGAATAGTAGAAATTCCTGCTTCAAACCTAAAAAGAGAGATTACAAAAATTCTTTTTGAAAAAGGTTATATTCTTAACTACAAATTCGAAGAAACAAGCAACCACCAAGGCAACATTAAAATTGCTTTGAAGTACCATCCGGTAACAAAACAATCTGCAATTAAAAAAATGGAGAGAGTTTCAACACCAGGTTTACGTAAGTATTCAGGTTCTAAAACGATGCCACGTGTAATCAATGGGTTAGGTATTGCAATTGTTTCTACTTCTAAAGGTGTTATGACCGATAAAGAAGCTAAGAAAGAAAATGTGGGTGGTGAAGTATTATGTTTTGTTTATTAATCTATTAGGAGGAAAATATCATGTCAAGAATAGGTAAATTACCAATCACACTTCCGAAAGGAGTAGAGTTCAATGTTTCTGATAAGAATGTTGTAACTGTTAAAGGTCCAAAAGGTACTTTAACTCAAAATGTTGATGCTGGAATTAGTATCAAAAATGAAGATGGAAAATTGGTTTTAGTTCGCGCTACTGAACAAAAACGTCATAAAGCAATGCATGGTTTATACCGTGCTTTAATAGCTTCAATGGTAAAAGGTGTTAGCGATGGTTATAAAACAGAGCAAGAGTTAGTAGGTGTTGGTTACCGTGCTGCAAACAAAGGACAATTATTAGAATTATCTTTAGGATATTCTCATAACGTTTCTTTTGAGTTACCAGCTGAAATAAAAGTAACTACAACTGCTGAAAAAGGACAAAATCCTAAAATCATTATGGAAAGTTGTGATAAACAATTAATCGGAATGGTTGCTGCAAAAATTCGTTCGTTACGTAAACCTGAACCATACAAAGGAAAAGGTATCAAATTTAGCGGTGAAGTATTAAGACGTAAAGCAGGTAAAGCAGCAGGTAAATAATAATAATTAAAATTAATTATCGGCAAAAACCGATATAAATAATAAAACAATGGCAATTACAAGAGAATTCAGAAGAAACAGAATTAAACAACGTATCCGTAAGGTTGTTAGTGGAGACGCTCAAAGTCCAAGACTTAGTGTTTTTAGAAGCAATAAAGGTATTTACGTTCAATTAATAGATGATAATTCTGGTAAAACATTATTAGCTGCATCATCTTCAGAAAAAGGGATTGCAGATGCTAAGGTTACTAAAATTGAACAAGCTAAATTGGTAGGAAAAGCAATTGCACAAAAAGCTACTTCTGCTGGTATTACAAGTGTTCGTTTTGATAGAAATGGTTATTTATACCATGGAAGAGTTAAATCTTTAGCAGAAGCAGCACGTGAAGCTGGTCTTAAGTTCTAATAAATAATAGTAATAAAAATTTAAAAAAATATATCGTGTCAAACGCAAACGTAAAAAGAGTAAAATCAAGTGATATCGAGTTAAAAGATAAACTTGTTAGCATTCAACGTGTAACTAAAGTTACTAAAGGTGGTAGAAATTTCACATTCTCGGCTATTGTTGTAGTTGGAAATGAAAAAGGAATTGTTGGTTATGGTTTAGGAAAAGCAAAAGAGGTTACTGATGCTATTACTAAAGGTATTGAAGATGCTAAAAAGAATTTAATAAAAGTTGCAATTGTTAAAGGAACAGTTCCTCACGAACAACTTGGTAAATTCAGTGGTTCAGTTGTTTTCTTAAAACCTGCTTCACATGGTACTGGTGTAATAGCTGGTGGTGCGATGCGTGCAGTTTTAGAAAGCGTTGGTGTTACAGATGTATTGGCTAAATCAAAAGGTTCATCAAACCCTCACAATGTGGTAAAAGCTACAATGGATGCGTTAATGAAAATGCGTGATGCTGCTACAGTTGCTCAACAACGTGGTATTTCAATGGAAAAAGTATTTAACGGATAATTGAGTTCAATGTTCAAAGTTGAAAAAACTTTTAACCTTAAACTTTAAACTAAAAATAAGATGGCAAAAATTAAAATAAAACAAGTAAAAAGTGGTATTGATCGCCCAGAGCGTCAAAAACGTACTTTACGTGCATTGGGTTTCAAAAAATTGAACCAAACTATTGAAAAAGAGGCTACACCTCAAGTTCTTGGTATGATTCACAAAGTAGCACATTTAGTTACTGTAGTTAAATAAGTTAATAATTAGAAAAATATATAAGTGATGAACTTAAGTAATTTAAAACCGGCTAATGGTTCGGTAAAATCAGAGAAAAAACGTTTAGGTCGTGGTCAAGGATCAGGTAAAGGCGGAACTTCTACAAAAGGACATAAAGGTGCTCAATCTCGTTCAGGTTATTCTGCAAAAAGAGGTTTTGAAGGTGGTCAAATGCCATTACAAAGACGTGTTCCTAAATTTGGATTTACAAACATTAACCGTGTTGAATACCGTGGAATTAACTTGGATGTTATCCAAGGATTGATTGATGCAAACAAAGTTGATAGTATTGATTTAGCATTTTTGATTTCTAAAGGTTTAGCTCACAAAAATGATAAAGTAAAAGTATTAGGACGCGGAGAGTTGAAATCAAAAGTAGAAGTAAAAGTTCATGCATTTTCTGCAACAGCAAAATCAGCTATAGAAGCTAAAGGTGGTTCTGCAGTAGCAATATAATTTTAGAATTGCAATACGCATAAAAAAAGTATATGAAAAACTTTATAAATACATTAAAAAATATTTGGAAAATTGAAGAACTGAGAGTTCGTATTTTGAATACTCTTGGATTTATTTTGATTTACCGATTGGGTTCTTATGTTGTATTGCCTGGTGTTAATTCAGCTGCATTAGAGTCTGCTAACGCTTCGGCTGATAGTGGATTGATTGGTTTGATTAACATTTTTGCAGGTGGAGCATTTTCACGTGCATCTGTTTTTGGTTTAGGTATCATGCCTTACATTTCGGCTTCAATTGTTATTCAGTTGTTAGGAATGGCATTGCCTTATTTCCGTAAAATGCAAATGGAAGGCGAAAGCGGACGTAAAAAAATTAACCAAATAACTCGTTTTTTAACTGTAGTTATCACATTATTTCAAGCTCCAGGATACATTGCAACACAAATTGCAAATAAAGCAGGAGTTGTAAATGATACAGGTACATTTTGGTGGTTCCAATCAGTATTGATTTTAGTAACAGGAACTATGTTTGTAATGTGGTTAGGTGAAAAAATTACTGACAAAGGAATTGGTAACGGTATTTCATTAATCATTATGATTGGTATCATTGCTCGATTACCATTTGCATTCTTCTCTGAATTTGGTTCACGTGTTGGTAACGAAGGTGGCGGTTTAATCATGTTGTTGATAGAATTAGTTCTTTTATTACTCGTAATAGTTGGTTCTATCATGTTGGTACAAGGGACTCGAAAGATTCCGGTTCAGTTTGCCAAAAAGATAGTTGGAAACAAACAATATGGTGGCGTTCGTCAGTATATCCCATTAAAAGTAAACGCAGCAGGAGTAATGCCTATCATTTTTGCGCAAGCAATTATGTTTATTCCTTTGACAATAGCGGGTATTTCGCAGTCGGATAAAATGGCTGGTTTTGTAAATACATTCTCAAACCATTATGGTTTTTGGTATAATTTGGTATTTGCATTAATGATTATCATATTCACTTATTTTTATACTGCAATTACTGTTAATCCAAACCAAATGGCAGAGGATATGAAACGTAATGGCGGTTTTGTACCAGGAATTGCTCCAGGTAAAAAAACTGCAGAATTTATTGATGCAATCATGTCTCGTATTACATTTCCAGGTTCATTGTTTTTAGCTTTAATAGCTATATTACCTGCATTTGCAGTACGTTTAAACATAACACCTGAGTTTGCTCAGTTTTATGGTGGTACATCTTTATTGATTTTAGTGGGTGTGGTTTTAGATACATTACAACAAATAGAAAGTCATTTATTAATGCGTCATTATGATGGATTAATGAAGACAGGAAAAATAAAAGGTCGTTCCTCTATGAGTATGACCAACGCTTAATAGAGTAGGAGAAAGGCAGTGGCGAAAGATTTATTCTATAAGACAAAAGAAGAAATTGAATTAATAAGAGAAAGTTCTTTACTTGTTGGAAAAACATTGGCAGAAGTAGCAAAAGCTATTAAGCCTGGAGTAACAACATTGTCTTTAGATAAAATTGCTTATGATTTTATCAATGATAATAAAGCTGTTCCTGTGTTTTTAAATTATAATGGCTTCCCTGCGTCTTTGTGTATTTCAGTAAATTCACATGTGGTGCATGGTATTCCAAGCAGCTATGAATTAAAAGATGGAGATATTGTTTCGGTTGATTGTGGTGTTGAAAAAAATGGGTTTGTAGGTGATTCTGCATACACATTTGCAATTGGAGAGGTAAAGCCAGAGGTGCTTAATCTTTTGAAAGTTACAAAAGAAAGCCTTTATAAAGCAATAGATATGGCTGTGGTTGGTAAACGAATTGGTGATATTGCTGAGGCCGTTCAAACACATGCTGAATCAAATGGATATAGTATTGTGAGGGAACTTGTAGGACATGGAGTTGGGAAAAAATTGCATGAAGCGCCAGAAGTACCAAATTATGGCAAAAGAGGAACAGGATTAAAATTGCAAGAAGGGTTGGTAATAGCCATCGAGCCAATGGTTAACCTAGGAAAAAGAAATATTGTTTCCGAAGAGGACGGATGGACTGTTAGAACATTAGACAATTTACCATCAGCGCACTTTGAACACACGGTAGCAATAGGAAAAACTAAAGCAGATATTTTATCGAGCTTTGATTTTATAGAAGAAGTTTTAAATAAAAAATAAGAATTGTAGTATTAATAATTAATCAGCAATTCAAAAAATAGAATATGGCGAAACAAGCCTCAATTGAGCAAGATGGTACAATAGTAGAAGCATTGTCAAACGCAATGTTTCGTGTAGAGTTGGAAAACGGACACGTGATTACAGCCCACATTTCAGGTAAAATGCGTATGCATTATATTAAAATTTTACCTGGTGATAAAGTTAAAATAGAAATGTCGCCTTATGATTTAACAAAAGGTAGAATAACATATAGATACAAATAATAGTAGAAGCAACACGTAACAAATAAATTAAATAAAATGAAAGTAAGAGCATCGGTAAAAAAGAGAAGCGTTGACTGCAAAATTGTTCGCAGAAATGGACGTTTATACGTTATCAACAAAAAAAATCCGAAATTTAAACAAAGACAAAAATAATATTTAGGTTTTTGGATTTGAATGCAGATTATTCAAATCTATGAATCAATAAATCAACAAATAAAAAATAATAACAAATGGCTAGAATTGCAGGTATAGATTTACCAAACAACAAAAGAGGCGAAATAGGTTTAACTTATATTTATGGAATAGGACTTTCTACAGCTCGTAAAGTATTGGCTGAAGCAGGAATTGATGTAAACGTAAAAGTTCAAGATTGGAATGACGAACAATTAACATCTATTCGTAATATCTTAACTGATAAATATAAATTAGAAGGTGCTTTGCGTTCTGAGGTTCAATTAAACATTAAACGTTTGATGGATATTGGTTCTTATCGTGGAATTCGTCACCGTTCTGGTTTGCCAGTTCGTGGACAAACTACTAAAAACAATGCTCGTACACGTAAAGGAAAACGTAAAACGGTTGCAAACAAGAAAAAAGTAACTAAATAATAAATAGTCCTCACCCCTTGAGTACTGATATTTCGGAGTACAAAAGGAAAGGATAGTAAATAAATAAAAAACGGTTAACAAAAGTTAACGATCAATTAAAAACAAAAAAATGGCAAAAACAAACCAAACAACCACTGCAGCTAAGGCTTCAGCTAAAAAAAGAGTTGTAAAAGTAGAAGCTGTGGGTCAAGCTCATATCAATGCTACTTTTAACAACATTATTATTTCATTGACAAACAATGCAGGTCAAGTTATTTCATGGTCAAGTGCCGGAAAAATGGGATTTCGTGGTTCAAAGAAAAACACTCCTTATGCTGCTCAATTAGCTGCTCAAGATTGTGCTAAAGTTGCTTATGACAATGGTTTAAGAAAAGTAAAAGTATTTGTAAAAGGACCAGGTGCAGGACGTGAATCTGCTATTCGTACTATTGCAAGTGCTGGAATTGAGGTTTCAGAAATAATGGATGTTACACCAATACCTCACAATGGTTGCCGTCCTCCAAAACGTAGAAGAGTATAATAAATTGATGGTTTACGAATGATAAATTACTGAATCATTTGGAATCTAAAATTATAAAATCAACATTTAACAATCAACAATAGAAAAAATGGCAAGATATACAGGTCCTAAATCAAAGATTGCAAGAAAATTCAGAGAACCAATTTTTGGTCCTGATAAAGCATTAGAAAAAAAGAATTATCCTCCTGGACAACACGGATTATCAAAAAAACGTGGTAAACAGTCGGAATATGCTGTACAGTTACAAGAAAAACAAAAAGCAAAATATACATATGGTATTTTAGAACGCCAATTTGCTAAAATTTACAATATGGCTCAACGTGCACAAGGTGTTACAGGTGAGGTATTATTACAATTAATCGAATCTCGTTTAGATAATGTAGTTTACCGTATGGGAATTGCTCCAACACGTAGCGCAGCGCGTCAATTGGTTGGTCACCGCCACATTACCGTAAATGGAAGCGTTGTAAATATTGCTTCATACATATTAAAAGCTGGAGATGTTGTTGCAGTTCGTGAGCGTTCTAAAACAATGGAAGTTATTAGCTCTGCTGTAGCTTCATCTACAAACCAGTTTTCTTGGATTGATTTTGACAAATCTACGATGGTAGGGAAATACATTAATGTACCAGAAAGGTTACAAATTCCAGAAAACATTAAAGAGCAATTGATTATCGAGTTATACTCAAAATAATTTTTTATCTTTGCACGCTTAAAAAAATAGTACTTAACCTAAAACAAATATATAAACGATGGCAATTTTAGCTTTTCAAAAACCAGATAAGGTAATAATGATTAACTCTAGCGAAACAGAAGGACAATTCGAATTTCGTCCGTTAGAGCCTGGATATGGTATTACTGTAGGTAATGCTATGCGCAGAATCTTATTATCATCACTTGAAGGTTACGCAATCACTACAATGAAAATTGAAGGGGTTGATCACGAGTTTTCAACTATTAAAGGTGTTACAGAAGATGTAACTGAAATCATATTAAATTTAAAACAAGTACGTTTCAAAAAACAAATTGAAACTACTGATTTTGAAAAAGTAACAATCAATTTTACAGGTAAAACACAGTTAACTGCTGGTGATATCGGTAAATTTACTTCTACTTACCAAGTTTTGAATCCTGATTTAGTGATTTGCAACATGGAAGCAAATGTAAAATTGAAAATTGAGCTTACTATTGACAAAGGTCGTGGATACGTTCCAGCAGAAGAAAACAAACCTTCTAATGCTAGTCACGGTGTTATTCCAATCGACTCAATCTATACACCAATTAAAAATGTTCAGTATAGCATTGAAAACTTTCGTGTGGAGCAAAAAACAGATTATGAAAAATTAATCTTGAATATTGTTACTGATGGTTCTGTACATCCAAAAGATGCGTTGAAAGAAGCAGCTAAAATTTTAATTCACCACTTTATGTTATTCTCTGATGAGCGTATCACTTTGGATAGTGAAGAAAAAATGGCTACTGAAGAGTTTGACGAATCATCATTACACATGCGTCAATTATTAAAAACTAAATTAGTAGATATGGATTTATCAGTACGTGCATTAAATTGCTTAAAAGCTGCTGATGTTGAAACGCTTGCTGACTTAGTTTCTTTTGCAAAACATGATTTATTAAAATTCCGCAACTTCGGTAAAAAATCATTAACTGAATTAGAAGATTTAGTTGCAAGCAAAGGATTAAACTTTGGAATGAACTTAGCAAAATACAAATTAGATAAAGATTAATTAGTCACTAGTTAATAGTAATTAGTACTTAGCTTTCTTTACGCTATACTAAAGACAAAAGACTAAAAGACTCAACACTAAAGAAAAAATGAGACACGGAGATAAAATAAATAATTTAGGCAGAAAATCGGCACACCGTAAAGCGATGTTAGCAAACATGGCTATATCTTTGATAATGCACAAACGCATTAGTACTACTATGGCAAAAGCAAAAGCTCTTAGAACTTATGTTGAACCATTGTTAACTAAATCAAAAGATGATTCAACACATTCAAGACGTACTGTATTTTCTTATTTGGAAAACAAAGAAGCAGTAAGCATTTTGTTTAAAGATGTGGCAACTAAAATTGCTGATCGTAAAGGTGGTTACACACGTATTATCAAAACAGGAAACCGTTTGGGTGATAATGCTGATATGTGTATGATAGAATTGGTTGACTTTAATGATTTAATGTTAAACGATAAAGCACCAGCTAAAGCAAAAACATCAAGACGTGGAAGTGGTAAGAAAAAAGCAACAGCTAAACCAACAGAAGGTGCCGCTACAACTGATGCTACTGACGATAATGCAAAAAGTGAATAAAAATTGAAAATTAATTTTAAAAACATAAAAAGGATGAAGTAATTTTGCTTCATCCTTTTTTTATGCCCTTATTATGAAATACAAAGTAAAAGCACCCGCAATTTTATTACTTGAAGACGGCAAAGTTTTTTATGGAAAAGCCGCAGGAAAAATTGGTACTACTGCTGGAGAAATCTGTTTTAATACAGGTATGACAGGTTATCAAGAAATTTTTACCGACCCTTCTTATTTCGGACAAATGATAGTTACCACCAATGTTCACATCGGAAACTATGGTATAAATAAAGATGAAGTAGAATCCGATTCTATTAAAATTGCAGGATTGATTTGTAAGCAGTTTAATGAATTTCATTCTCGTAAACGTTCTGACGGCTCTATAAAGGAATATTTTGAAGAAAGCAATATAGTTGCCATATCTGATGTTGATACGCGCGCTATTGTAAGGTATATACGTGATAAAGGAGCAATGAATTGTATTGTTTCATCTGAGACATTGGATGTGGAAGTATTGAAACAAAAATTGGCAAAAGTTCCTTCTATGGCCGGTTTGGAATTATCATCAAAAGTAAGTACTAAAACTGCTTATTTTGTGGGTAATGAAAAAGCAAAACACCGTGTAGCTGTTTTAGATTTAGGAACAAAGAAGAACATATTACGCTCTTTAGCAGAAAGAGATTGTTATTTACAGGTATTTCCACAGAAGTCTTCATTTGAAGAAATGAAAAAATGGAACCCAGACGGTTTTATGATTTCTAATGGACCTGGAGATCCTTCTGTAATGAAAGAAGAGGCTGCTACAATTAAAGAAATTATTAATTCTGGAACACCAACATTCGGTATTTGTTTGGGACATCAGTTAATTGCTGAAGCATCTGGCATTTCTACCTTTAAAATGCATAAGGGGCACAGAGGAATTAATCATCCAGTGAAAAATTTGATTACTGGGAAAAGCGAAATTACCTCACAAAATCATGGTTTTGGAGTAAAAGCAGAAGATATAGCTAAGCATAAAAACATAGAAATAACGCATATTAATTTAAATGATGATACCATTGAAGGTTTGCGTTATACCGATAAAAATGTGTTTTCTGTTCAATACCATCCTGAGGCCTGCCCAGGACCTTATGATTCACGTTATTTATTTGATGATTTTGTAAGTATGATTACAAAAGTAAAATCAAAAAATAATAAAGCAGTTACAGCATAAGAATAAGCAAAAAGGTATTAAGTTATAATTTCATATGAACTAATTTATAGGTTTGCCAATAAATCAGTTAACTAATCAACCTATCAACCATTAAGGTTTTATTGTTTTAAATTTTTGATTATTTTTTTTACAAATCATTTTTGTTACATCACGCGCAACATTAATGGCTATTGGTAATCCACCGCCTGGTTGGTTCCAGTGACTTGCCATATAAAAATTTTCTAGGTTGGGTAATGTAAATTTCACGGGAGTAAGCGTTACTAAATTTTCGCCTGGCAACCAGCCTTGTGTACTGCCTTTCCAGTTATTGGTATAACGTAAATAAGTTGCTGGTGTAGCAAAATCCATTACTTCAATTTTATCTTTTATTCCTCCAAGGCGTTTATCTAATTCATCAACCATACGGTCGAGCATTTGTTTTTTTGCTGCACGGTATGCTGGCCGGTCGTTTTTACGTAAATCAATCCAAAAATCTGCTTTGTCTGTATAAAAACTTGATACAACGGATGTTTTTCCTTTAGGAGCAAAAGTAGGGTCGTAGCTATACACATGAACTTCTAATCGATTATATACAGTACCATCGGGTGATTCAATGGGTGTGTCAATTGGGAAACGAGAAAAGTGAGGAAATTCACTTAAGTCTTTTGCAATACCAAATGAGAATTGTAACACGCTGTAAAAAACTTTTAGTTCTTCTAAGTTTTTAAGTTTTTCAATTTTTTTGTTTACGTATTTTCCTTCCAAAGCCTCATAAATAGTCCAGTTCCAATCGGCACAAGAAATAGTTAAATCAGCTTCATGCACTACATTATTTCTAACTAATAATGCTTTTGCTTTTCCGTTTTCGGTAACTATTTTTTTTACAGGAGTTTTGTAATGTATTTTTCCTCCTAGTGATAAATAACGTTGTTCAATTTTTTTAGCAAACTCTAATGAACCGCCTACAGGATATCCAGCACTTTTTTTGTCAAAGCATGTCATTGGCATAGTAAACACAATCATGTTTACTTCTTGATCATCAAACAAATTGCGAAAGCCTTCGCGTAAAAAAGGACTTTTAAGTTTTTCTGCAAAAGCAAAGTTGGTAATGTTACGCCATTTAAAAAGCATCCATAAAAATTTGAAGTAGCGCGCCATTTTTATTCCTCTAATGGTAGATTGAATAAAAGGTAAATCATCTAATACAGGCGGCAAATCATATTGTTGCATTAACCGAATAGATGCCGTCATTTTTTTAATCATTTTAGCATCTTCAGGAGAAAGGTCGATCAGGTAATTTTCAAACTTATCAATATTGGTATAAAAATACAATACACTATCACCATATTTATTTTTATGCTCTTTTAAATCAACAGCGATACGCATTTCATGATTATGCCAAGTGATTTTTTTCATATCTAAAATCTCGCTCCACATTTTGTAAAACGAACTTCCTGTATCCGAACCTAAAATCCAATGCGCACATCCATCAAAACGGTATTCTCCAATATCCCAGCTGGTACACAAACCACCGGGTATAGAATGTTTTTCAAAAATTTCGGTTTCGAAACCATTCATTTGTAAATAAGCACCTGTACACAATCCAGAAACACCAGCACCAATAATATTAATCTTCATAAAATGTGATTATTCGTCTAAAATAAAACAAAAAAAGGAGATACAATCTTTTGTATCTCCTTTTAATTGATTTTGTATGAACTCATTATTAGTTTAGCTAAGCTCCAGCATATTTACGCATACGGATAATATCAGCTAAAGATTTTACGGCACGTTGATGCTTTTTTACAAAAGGGTTATTCATATCCCAAACATAACCAGCAAGCACCGAACAAATTTGTTTTTTTATTTCTTCATCTTGATTTTTAGAGAAGAAAATTTCATGCAAATCGCCATTGTACCAACCTGCTACATACGTGCGGAAAGTATTTATTCCTTGCATCATGTGGTCGGTATATTCTGTTTGCCAATCTACATTTTCATTGCGTAAAAATTTACCAACTAATTTACCAGCCTTATTACCTGATTCCATTGCAAATGTAACTCCAGATGAAAATACAGGATCTAAAAATTCGGTAGCATTGCCACATAAAACAAAACCATCACCAAATAATTGTTTGGTTGAAATAGCATAACCCTCAATTGTTCTTGGTTCAAAAATCATTTCGGCATCACCAAATCTATCTTTTGTATGTGGGTCAGCAGCAATGATTGAACGCATTCGTTCTGTACCATTTTCGGGATGATTAGCAAAAAACTCTGGATCAGCAACAAATCCTACCGATGTATTTCCGTTTGAAAAAGGAATAATCCAAATCCAAGTACGTTGCTCGTGAATAATAACGGTAATACGGTTTCCTGCTAGACCTTCTGGTCTTTTTGTATCCTTAAAATGAGTAAAATGTGTTTTTCTTGGTTCAAAATTAGAAGGTTTATCTAAGCCAAACATTCTTGGAATCACACGCCCGTAGCCACTTGCATCAACAATAAATTTTGCTTGTATTTGTTTTTCTTTACCATCCAAATCCACAACTGTGGTTGTAGAGTTGGTTCCTTCAAATTCTATTTTTGTAACTGCGGTTTGGTATTCAATTGAGACACCTTTTTTTTCTACTTCGTTAGCAATTAATTGGTCAAAGTTTGCGCGGGGTACCTGCCATGTCCAAGTATAACCATCTTTTGTAAATTGATTTGCAAAATTAAAATCACAAACCTCATTACCACGAATAAATATTGCTCCAAATTTTTCTTGAAATCCAGCACCTTTTACTGCTTCTAATAAATCAGCTTCTTGTAAATGATCCATTACTCTTGGTAATAAACTTTCGCCAATTACAAAGCGTGGAAATTTTTCTTTTTCTACTATTTTAGTTTTAAATCCTTGTTTGTGTAGCATAGCAGCAGCAATACTTCCTGCTGGTCCTGCTCCAATTACTAAAACATCTGTTTGTTCGGTATTCATAACGTATTAATTAGCTTGCGAAAAAGAAACAAAATGAAGTACAATTTGTTTCAAATAAGAAGAACAAATGTAATTATTATTTCAAAAATATTAAGTAAAAAAGCTATAAATTAGCTATATAAAGTGTGATTTTGCTCAGGAGGTGTAAGTAAAATAAAATTGACTATTTTTATAGAAATAATAAAGAATAGAATTGAACTATAAATTAAATAGCGATACCATTGTAGCATTGGCCACTGCACAAGGCACTTCTGCTATTGGTGTTATTCGTCTGTCAGGCGAAAATGCAATAACACTTTGTGATGCCGTATTTGCTACAAAATCCTTAAAGAAAAAAAATCTATCCTCAAAACCATCACATACCATTCATTTTGGTGTTTTGCATGATAATGATATAATTATTGACGAAGTATTAGTAAGTCTTTTTAAAGGACCAAATTCATATACAGGTGAAAATACGGTTGAAATATCTTGCCATGGTTCACCTTTTATTGAACAACAAATTATTCAACTTTTTTTAAAACAAGGTGCAAGAATTGCCAATCATGGCGAATTTACTTTGCGTGCATTTTTAAACGGGAAATTAGATTTGTCACAAGCAGAGGCAGTAGCAGATTTAATCGCATCCAATTCATCTGCATCTCACCAGGTAGCCATGGAACAAATGCGTGGTGGCTTTTCAAATAAAATAAAGTTGTTACGACAAAACTTAATTGACTTTGCTTCTTTAATTGAATTGGAATTGGATTTTTCGGAAGAAGATGTAGAATTTGCAGATAGAAGTGATTTAAAAAATTTAGTTACAAGTATTCAACGTATTGTACAGCGATTGATTGACTCATTTGAAGTTGGTAACGTTATAAAAAATGGAATTCCGGTTGCTATAGTTGGTAAACCCAACGCAGGAAAATCCACTTTATTAAATGCTTTGTTACAGGAAGAAAAAGCAATTGTAAGCGAAATACCAGGAACCACAAGAGACGTAATTGAGGATGAAATGATAATTGATGGTGTGCTTTTCCGTTTTATGGATACTGCCGGAATTAGAGATACAACAGATATTATTGAAAGTATAGGAGTGGAGCGGGCATACGAGCAAATTAGATTATCATCTATTGCTATTTATTTGTTTGATGCGCATGAAATTACTCCTAACGAATTAAAATTAATTATTTCTGAAATACAACCACATCTTCATAATTCGCAATTGGTATTGGTTGCCAATAAAATTGACAAAGAAGATATGGAATATACCTACCGTGAATTTGCTGATTATAAAGACATGATTTTTATTTCGGCAAAAGAACAAACAGGAATAGATGAATTAAAAAAACACTTGGTTACTTTATTTGATAATTCAACAGTAAATGTAACCGAAACAATTGTTACCAATGCACGCCATGTAGAAGCATTGCGTAATACCAATAGTGCTTTAATAAAAGTATTAGAAGGATTAAACCAAAATGTAACAGGTGATTTTTTAGCAATGGATATACGCCAAGCATTGCATCATCTAGGAACTATCACAGGTGAAATTTCATCTGATGATTTGTTAAGCAATATTTTTTCCCGCTTTTGTATCGGGAAGTAATTAATTTAAAATCACAGAAAATATTTTATGAAAAATTACGGAATAGCAATTCATGGTGGGGCAGGAACAATATTAAAAAATCTATTAACTCCAGAAAAAGAATTGGCATATAAAAAAGCATTGGAAGATGCTATTGTTGCTGGTGAAAATGTGTTGATAAAAGGTGGTGCTTCTTTAGATGCTGTGGAGCAGGCAATTATTTCTTTAGAAAATAATCCTTTGTTTAATGCTGGCAAAGGTGCTGTGTTTACTAATAATGAAAAGCATGAAATGGATGCCTGCATCATGAATGGAAAAGATTTAACAACTGGTGCCGTTACTGGTATTAGTAATATTAAAAATCCAATTAGTTTATCAAGAGCCGTAATGGAAAAAACAGAACATGTTTTTTTGTCGGGGCAAGGAGCAATGGATTTTGCGAAAAGCATAAATGCAAATTTTGAAAGTGATGAATACTTTTTTGTTCAAATGCGCTACGATCAATTGAAAATAGCAAAAGAAACTGATTCAATAATATTAGACCATACTGCAGATAAGTTCGAAAGTGGAGAAAAAAAGTTTGGTACAGTAGGCGCTGTTGCACTTGATGTACATGGTAACTTAGCTGCAGGAACAAGCACTGGCGGTATGACAAATAAAAAATTTGGTAGAATAGGTGATAGCCCAATAGTAGGAGCGGGAACGTATGCCAATAATAAAACCTGTGCTATAAGCTGTACAGGTAATGGTGAATTTTTTATTCGTTCTGTTGTTGCTTATGATGTTTCATGCTTAATGGAATACAAAGGTTTGTCTTTAAAAGAAGCTTGTGATGTAGTGGTGATGGACAAGCTAGTCAAAATTGCTGGTGAGGGTGGTTTAGTGGCAATTGATAAAAATGGAAATATTGAATTACCTTTTAATACAGATGGTATGTATCGTGCAAAGAAAAGTTCAGCCCAAGAAATTTTTATTGGTATCTATAAATAAAAATTATTTGGATACAACATTTTGACGGTGTATTGTCAGCTTTTTATTTTTTAAATCATAATGGTCACCAAAAGACATTACATGCACAATTAAATTTTCAATTGAAACTGGTGAACCCATTTCTACATCTGTAATATTTGTGTCTTTCATATGTGTTGCATCTACTAGCATTACAAGCCCAGAACCAATAGCTTCCATATCGTTTCCGTTTGTAATTAAAAGCCCTGTATCTTCTCCCAAACCAATTCCAAGGTTAATAGGATTGCTAGCACATGCATATAAT
The DNA here is from genome assembly GCA_964549315.1 of uncultured Chitinophaga sp. Classification (GTDB taxonomy): domain Bacteria; phylum Bacteroidota; class Bacteroidia; order 2-12-FULL-35-15; family 2-12-FULL-35-15; genus 2-12-FULL-35-15. The sequence continues at coordinate 27,418 of CAZJUY010000008.1, forward strand.
AATCTTCCTATTCTTCCTCTTTGTACAAAATGTGTATCTACAATAACATTGTTTATTAATCCCAATCCTCCTGTTATTTTTACTTCACCTTTATGTAATGCTTCATGGCTGCTGCCTTGATATATCATATTGTTTGAGCTAGCAGCAGCTCCTGCTGATGTTCCTGCTTTTATAAAATTTTCGTTTTGATATTTTTCTAATAACAAATGATGAAATGCTGTTCCTCCAAAAATAGAAGTTAAACGCAATTGGTCTCCACCAGTAAACATAGCCACATCTGCATTTTTTAATCGTTCAACATTCTCGGGTAAGTTTGCTTCTTCGCGTGTTTTAATGTTTAAAATACCCACATTTAAAACATCTAATTGTGTAAATGCTTTTACGTATTCTGCTCCAACTTCTTCTGGAATACTTGATGCTGTTGTAACAATTTCTATTCTTGATAAATTGCCTTTTGCAGATTCGGTAGTTATTCTTTTTAATATTCCTTTTTCAAAAAACATTAAATTTCTTTGTAAATCAGCTTCGCTTTCAGAAAAACTTCCTTTATCAACGGAGCCTCCAATGATAACTAACTTGCCTTTAGGTGTATTCATTTGTGTCAAAATTTAGTACGCAAATCTAACTAAATCGTTCTTATAATATTAGAATACTAATATCATTTATAATATTATTTTAAACACTGTATTGTTTATATAAAAAACAAAAGCTATTTTGGAGCAAATTAAACTGGAATTATGAAAATTATTGATGTAAAGGCTCTGAGAGGACCAAACTATTGGTCGAATTACCGTAAGAAATTAATAATTATGAAATTGGATTTGGAGGAACTGGAAGAGTTGCCAACAAACAAGATTAAAGGGTTTTCACAACGTTTAGAAGGATTATTCCCTTCTATGTATAGTCATCGTTGTTCAAAAAATCACAAAGGTGGTTTTTTTGAACGTGTAAAAGAAGGAACATGGATGGGGCATGTGATTGAACACATTGCTTTGGAAATACAAACGCTTGCCGGAATGGAATGTGGGTATGGAAGAACAAGAGGAACTGGACAGGTAGGAATGTATCATGTTGTGTTTTCTTATATGGAAGAAAGTGTGGGTATTTATGCTGCAAAAGCTTCTGTAAAAATTGCTGAAGCATTAATAGATGGAACAGAATACGATTTAGAAAACGATATAAAAGTAATGCGCGAGATGCGTGAGCGCGAACGATTTGGGCCTAGTACAGGAAGTATCGTTGATGAAGCTGTAGCTAGAGATATTCCATTTATCAGATTAAATAATCAATCGCTTGTTCAGTTAGGTTATGGCAAAAACCAAGTAAGGTTTAGAGCAACAATGACTGATAAAACAAGTTCCATTGCTGTGGATATTGCTAGTAACAAAGACGAAACAAAACGTATGTTAGAAGATGCAGCAATTCCCGTTGCAAAAGGTGTTTGTATTGTTAATGAATCAGAAATTGATTATGCAATTGAAAAAGTTGGCTTTCCATTGGTTTTTAAACCGCTAGATGGTAATCACGGGAAGGGTGCATCTATAAATGTTAAAACACTTGAAGAAGCAAAAGAAGCATTTGAACATGCAAAAAAATATTCTCGTAAAATAATTGTAGAAAAATTTATTTCTGGATTTGATTTTAGAGTGTTGGTGATTAACAATAAATTTATTGCAGCTGCTTTACGTGAACCAGCACATGTTATAGGAGATGGTGTTTCTACTATTCAACAATTAATTGACAAAGAAAATGCTGACCCAAGAAGGGGTTATGGCCATGAAAATGTGTTAACTGAAATTACAGTGGATAAAGAAACACAAGATCAACTTGCTAAGGTGAATTATACTTTGGAAACAGTTTTGAAAGATAAAGAACGTTGTTATTTAAAAGGAACAGCAAACCTTAGTACTGGTGGCACTTCTACAGATGTTACAGATATTGTTCACCCACATAATATTTTTATTTGCGAACGAATTTCAAGAGTTATAGGATTAGATATTTGTGGTATTGATATTATGGCTTCTAATTTAAGTGAGCCTTTAGAAAATACTGGTGGTGTGGTTTTAGAAGTTAACGCAGCACCTGGTTTTAGAATGCATTTAGCTCCTGCAAATGGATTACCACGAAATGTTGCTGCTCCAGTAATTGATATGTTGTATCCTCCAGGAAAATCATGTAGGATTCCAATAATTGCTATCACTGGAACAAATGGAAAAACAACCACAACAAGATTGATTGCTCACATTGTGAAAAATAATGGATTTAGAGTTGGTTTTACTACTTCAGATGGAATTTATGTTCAAAACTCGATGCTTACTAAAGGTGATACTACAGGACCAATTAGTGCAGAATTTATTTTGAAAGATCCAACAGTTGAATTTGCTGTTTTAGAAACAGCTCGTGGTGGAATATTGCGTTCTGGTTTAGGATTTGGAAAATGTGATATTGCTGTGGTAACTAATATTCAAGAGGATCATATGGGCTTGTCGGATGTAAATACATTAAAAGACATGGCTAATGTAAAAGGTGTAGTAGCAAGGGCTGTAAAGCGTGATGGCTACGCTATTTTGAATGCAGATAATGAACATTGTGTTGGAATTGCTAAAACAACTGATTGCAAAATTGCTTATTTCAGTATTGATGAAAATAATCCGGTAATTGTAGAACATTGCAAACAAGGTGGAATAGCTGCTATTTACGAAAATGGATTTATTACTATTAAAAAAGGTGATTGGAAATTTAGAGTTGACAAAGCTTCTCATATTCCTCTAACATTTGGTGGCAAAGTAACATTTATGATTTATAATGTGTTGGCAGCTACACTTGCTTCTTATACGTATGGATTTACAATTGAAGATATTAAAATGAGTTTAGAGACATTTATTCCTTCTGCTGCACAAACACCTGGAAGGATGAATATTTTTGATTTTAAAGAATATAAAGTGATGATTGATTTTGCTCATAATCCAGATGGTTTTAGAGGTATTAAAGAATTTTTATCTACTGTTGATTCGCCTTATAAAATTGGAATTATAACTGGAACAGGCGATAGAAGAGATAGCGATATTAGAGATATGGGAAGAATTTCAACTGAAATGTTTGACCATATTATTATTCGTCAGGATAAATTTTTAAGAGGAAGAAAAGCGGAAGACATTGTAAAATTATTAGTTGAAGGAATTGTAGAAGGTAATCCAAAACAATCGTACGAATATATTCCAAAAGAAGTGGAAGCCTTGAAACATGCATTTTCATTGGCTAAACCCAGTACTTTTATTACTGCGTTAAGTGATGTAATTGATAATGCCATTGAAGTAGTTCAATCGTATTTGGATAAAGAAAGAGAAGAGTAAAATGTTTTAGTCATGAGAACTTTTTCTTTTTTTATAAAATGTTTTTTATTGTGTTTTGTAGTAACTGCTATTTTTTCTTGTGGCTCCAACACAACCGAAATTCCCGTTCAAGAAAAAGATTTTTGTGCTAGTATTCACCGCAATGATTCTACTACACTTTCAAAAGAATTAGAACCTGTTTTAGATTCAATGAAATCTAAAACGGGCGTATATGTTTTAGAAGATGGTGATGGAGCAATGGTTACACGTGCTTGGTTAAGTGAGTATGCCGAAAAAACAATCGACATTCAATATTTTATTTTCTCTACAGATAATGTTGGATTGATAGCTTGCGATTATATTGTAAGAGCAGCTGACAGAGGTATAAAAGTGCGAATTTTAGTGGATGATATTATGGTGGATGCTGGTGCACATGAAATATTGACAATGGATTCCCATGAAAATATTTCTATAAAAATTTATAATCCGGGAATAAATATTGGTAAAAATATTGCACAAAAAATAAACACGTTTGGCACCGATTTTATTAAAGCGAATCAACGTATGCATAATAAAACATTTACTGTTGACGGAAAAGTTTGTATCACTGGAGGAAGAAATATAGCAGATGAATATTTTGATTATGATCACGAATACAATTTTAGAGATAGAGATGTTTTGTTGCTCGGAAAAGTAGTTGGTACGGTTCAAAAATCATTTGAAGATTTTTGGAATGATTCCTTAAGTGTTCCTATTACAAAGCTTGTTAGCGAACCCAATGCAGATTTTAAAGCACAAAGTCGTTTTGATAGATTACACCAGTATGCTTGTAACCCCGATAATTTTTGGCCACAAGTAAGAGAAAAAATTCAGCAGATACCATTCGCTTTTAAATCAATACAAAATTCAGGAGAATTGGTTTGGTTGGATAGCGTATTTTTTATTTCTGATATCCCAGGTAAATATATTTCGGAAAAAACATTTGGTGGTGGTGTTTCCACTTCTGTATTGATTGAACTGGTTAAACAAGCTAAAACGTCAATTGATATTCAATCGCCTTATTTAATTACTACAGAACTTGGAAATAAGTTGCTGAAAGATGCAGTAGCAAGAGGAGTGAAAGTAAGAGTGCTTACAAATAGTTTATCATCAACAGATAATTTAGAAGCATTTAGTGGTTACCAGCGTTGCAGAAAAGATTTACTAAAAACAGGAATTCGCATTTTCGAATTTAGACCTGATGCTGCCAACAGAATAAAATTATTGACTGGTGCTTTGCAAAAGAAATTAGATTACACTCCCATATTTGGCTTACATGCTAAGTCGATGGTGATAGACGGAAAAATTACTGTGATAGGTACTTTTAATTTTGACCCACGCAGCGCACATTTTAATACCGAATGTTTAGCTATTATTTATTCTGGAAAAATTTCAAAAGGCGTTTTGGCAGAGATGGAAGAATCATTTTTACCAGAAAATGCTTGGGAAACTACATTAACTTCAAACCCTGATTCTAAAGCAGGTACCCAAAAAGAAATTAAAGCTTGGACAAGAAAATTGGTTCCTAAGGAAATATTATAAGAATAAAATTTTCTTGATAAACTCTTTTGTAATTTCAATAACTTCGTAGTGTTATTTTTTAATTATGATTAGCACCGAAACAAATATTTCTTTATTAGCATCCAAATTCATTAATAATACCAATAAAAATGTATTTCTTACAGGAAAGGCAGGAACAGGGAAAACCACTTTTTTAAAATATATAATAAAGCATACGTATAAAAATACGGTTATAGTTGCTCCCACAGGTATTGCAGCAATTAATGCTGGTGGTGTTACTATCCATTCTCTTTTTCAATTACCTTTTGGTGCTTTTATTCCTGATAGAAATGCAGCTGCAAATTTTACCGAAAATTCAAAAATCAATACGCCTAATACTCTTTTTAAAAACTTACAATTAGGAAGTACTAAGCGCAAACTAATTCAAGAAATTGAATTGTTGATAATTGATGAAGTAAGTATGCTGAGAGCAGATGTCTTAGATGCTATGGATGTTGTATTAAAAGGAGTAAGAAGAAAGAATCATTTGCCATTTGGTGGAGTACAAGTATTGTTTATTGGTGATATGTTGCAGTTGCCACCAGTAGTAAAAGATGATGAATGGAATTATTTAAAACAATATTACAGAACACCATTCTTTTTTGATGCACAAGTTTTGCAACAAAGCAAACCTTTGTATTTGGAGTTAGACAAAATTTACCGTCAGCAAGACGATACATTTATTTCGATACTAAATAATTTGAGAACCAATCAGGTTACAAAAAATGATATAGAGGTTTTAAATACTTTTTATAAGCCAGATTATAAAGCCCAGTTGAATGAAAATTACATTCATTTAACTACACATAATTACAAAGCAGATAAGATAAACAACGATTCCTTGAATAGCTTAAAAACAAAATCTTATTTCTATAAAGCTGATGTTTGGGGCGATTTTAATGAATATGCTCATCCTGTGGAAAGTAATTTAGAGTTGAAAAAAGATGCTCAAATCATGTTTATTAAAAATGATCCATCGGGTGCACAACGATTTTTTAATGGTAAAATAGGTGTTGTTTCAAATCTTAATGAGGATTCAATTGAAGTAACATTTAGTGATTCTGACAAACCCATTACCATTGAGCAATACAAATGGGAAAATGTAAAATACTCGCTTAATGAAGTTACAAATGAAATAGAAGAAAAAGTAGTAGGCACATTTACACAATACCCAATTAAATTAGCATGGGCAATTACTGTTCATAAAAGCCAAGGGTTAACTTTTGAAAAAGCAATTATTGATATTGAAAGTGCTTTTGCTCCCGGGCAAGTATATGTTGCATTGTCTAGGCTTACCAGTTTAAATGGGTTGATACTTTCTTCTCCTATAAATGTAAATAGTTTAAATGTTGATGTAAACATTACCGAATTTTCAGATTCTAAAAATTCTACTGATGAAATAAATTTGGTTTTAGAAGAAGAGTCTTTTCTTTTTTTGAAAAATTATATTACTTCTTGTTTTAATTTTAGTCAATTACTTATTGCATTGAACCTGCATTTAGAAACTTACCAAAAAGACGAACAAAAATCAGTAAAGCAAAAATACTATAGCTGGGCAAATGATTTAAAATGTGATTTTGAACCGTATAAATTAGTTGCAGATAAATTTATAAATCAGCTTAATTCTATTTTTGAAAATAAAAATGAAACGTATAAAACTAATTTAAAAGAAAGGGTAGTAGCGGCAAAAAATCATTTTACGCCATTGCTTAAAAAATCTTCTCGCGAAATTTTAAATCAAATTGAAAAGTTAAAATCTGAAAAAAGAATTAAAGCATACTTGCAGGAGTTGGTTGAATTGGACTCATTATTTTTCAAACAAATTCAATTGCTAAACAAAGCCGAAGCAATGGTTAATACTTCTAATTCAAACGAAGAATTTTCAAAAGAAACGATTAACCTCAGCACTCAAAATAAAGAACGAATAGAAGAATTGGCTTCTATAGAAGTAAAGCCTAAGCGTGAACGAAAAAGCAAAACAGAGAAAAAAGAAAAACCGGATACAAAAAAAATAACGTTTGATTTGTACAAAAAAAATAATTCGGTTGAGCAAATCGCGAAAGAAAGAGGTATGGCAGAAACAACCATTGAAGGACATTTGGCTTATTATGTTTCATTGGGTATGTTGCCGGTTGAAAGTTTTGTAGAAAAAGAAAAAATGGAGCATATTATCACAGTTTCCAATACATTGGATACTACTTTATACGGACCAATAAAACAGCATCTGGGGGATGAATATTCTTATTCTGAAATTAAATTTGCTATGGCGTATTATTTAAATTCTAAAAAAGAATGAATAAAATTTTAATTTTAGATAATTACGATAGCTTTACTTATAACCTTGTTCATTTGGTTGAAAAAGTAAGTGATATTTCTTTTGATGTTTTTAGGAATGACGAAATTGAATTAAGTGAAATAAATAAATACGATAAAATTCTTTTATCACCAGGGCCTGGATTGCCTAAGGATGCAGGTATTATGCCTGAATTAATTAAAACATATTCTGATACAAAAAATATTTTTGGTGTTTGTTTAGGGTTACAAGCAATCGGAGAAGCATTTGGAGCAAAACTTAAAAATCTAGAAAATGTATTTCATGGTGTTGCAACAGAAATCGAAATCATAAAAGAAGATTTCTTGTTTAATAAATGTCCAAAAAAGTTTAAAGTAGGACGCTACCATTCTTGGGTAGTTGATTCGAATGATTTACCATCTTGCTTTGATATTACTGCAATTGATACAGATAAAAACATAATGTCATTATCACATAAAACCTTAAAAATAAAAGGAGTTCAATTTCATCCCGAATCAATCCTGTCCGAATATGGAGAAGATATTATGAGGAATTGGTTGAAGGATAACAAGGCATAGTTTCATTGTTTTGTCATAACACAGAGGCTGTCACATTGAGTGCGACTGCAAGGAGTGTATCGAGATGTGTGTGTTGGAACAGTTCTCGATACGTTTTGCAAAAAAATAAAAACACTCGAACTGACTCTTGAATTTTAGTTGGAGATTGCTTCAGTCGTACCTCCTTCGCAATGACGCACAGCAATTTGTTTCTTCGTCATTGCGAGGGCTTTTCGCCCGAAGCAATCTAATGGTGATGTATGAATAATTCTCCCCGAAGGAGTCCTCTGGACAGAGTTACAGCCCGCTTGCAGACACAAAAAAACCGCAACGTAGTTACGGTTTTTTTTATTTGACTTAAGGTCTTTCTAATTTTGAAAAGAAGAAGTCTCCTTCAATAGCAGCATTTTCATCGCTATCAGAACCATGAACCGCATTTTTTGCTTTTGATTCAGCATATACTTTTCTGATTGTTCCTTCATCAGCTTGTGCTGGATCAGTAGCACCAATCAATTTTCTGAAATCAGTTACTGCATTTTCTTTTTCTAATATAGCAGCTACAATTGGTCCGCTACTCATGTAATCCACTAGTTCGCCATAAAAAGGACGTTCTTTGTGTACTTCATAAAATTTACCTGCTGCTTCAGCAGATAATTGCGTGTATTTCATTGCAATAATTCTGAAACCAGCTTCGTTAATCATCTTTAATATTCCACCAATGTTGTTGCTTGCAACAGCATCAGGTTTTACCATTGTAAAAGTTCTATTTGTAGCCATTTTTAGTTTATGTTATTATAAATTCGGCTGCGAAATTATAAAAAATATTCATACCGTAAATTATTGTAAATTTGTATTTCTAAATTTTCCTTAAAATTGAACGCAAAACAAATAATAGAATTAAAAACGCTTTTAGCAAAACCTAAAAAAATAGTGATTGTAACACATTGGTCGCCAGATGGAGATGCGATGGGTTCATCTTTGGGTTTATACAACTATTTAATTCAAAAAAAGCATAAAGTAACTGTAATCACTCCAAACGACTACCCAGCTTTCTTAAATTGGATGAAAGGAAATGATACAGTTATCGACTTTTCAAAAGATGCGAAAAAAGCAAAGGATGCTGTTAGCAAAGCAGAATTGATTTTTACACTTGATTTTAATTCGCTTAAACGAATTGATAAACTTGGCCCAGAAATACAGAAGTCAAAAGCTATTAAAATATTAATTGACCACCATTTAATGCCAGAAAATTATGCAAAATACATGTTGCATGATACCAAAGCTAGTTCTACTTGCGAGTTAGTTTTTGATTTTATTACCATGATGGGTGATTTAAAATTGATTAATAAAAGTGTGGCAGAATGTATTTATGCGGGAATAATGACAGATACGGGTTCTTTTCGATTCCCTTCTACATCCTCAAAAACACATAGAGTAATTGCACATTTAATTGCTGCTGGAGCTTCAAACTCTGATATACACGAACGTATTTATGATGGAAATACAGAAAGCAAATTAAAGCTTTTAGGTTTTTGTTTAGCAGAAAAATTAACTGTTTTCAACGATTACAAAACAGCTTTTTTTAGTTTAACAAGTGATGAATTAACTCGTTTTAATTACAAAAAAGGAGATACAGAAGGTGTAGTAAATTATGCCCTATCTATTGAAGGTATTCGTTTTGCTGCTTTTTTTGTGGAACGTGATGGAATAATAAAAACATCTTTTCGTTCAAAAGGAAGTTTTGATGTAAATATTTTTGCTAGGCAACATTTTGAAGGCGGTGGGCATGCCAATGCTGCTGGTGGAATGAGTGAATTGTCAATGGATGAGACCATAAGTAAATTTGTAGAATTACTACCTCAATACAAAAAACAACTTAATTCTAAAAAGTAAAAAAGATGTGTAAGTATAGTTTTAATATGCTGTATTTAGCAATGCTTTTGCTGTTTATTACTTCTTGTGGTAATGATACTGAAGTAGAAAAAGTAAAAGTGCCTGATTTCACAAGTAAACAGTTTCAAGATAAATTGATTGAAGCCAATAAAATGTATTTGCAACGAGAAAACGATGAGATAAATCAATACATCGCTCACCGAAACTGGGAAATGATAACTACAGGAACAGGAGTTAGATATATGATACTTACCAAAGGAAAAGGGGAACAAGCTACGAACGATAAATTTGCAAAAGTAAATTACAAAATTAGTTTGCTAGATGGGACATTGTGTTATTCATCCGAAAAAGATGGTGCTCGAGAATTTTTAATTGGGCAGGATAACGTAGAAAGTGGAATCCATGAAGGAATCCAATATTTGCATGTGGGCGATAAAGCTGTATTTATTGTACCATCTCATTTAGCACACGGTTTAATTGGTGATGAAAGCAAAATTCCTGCTCAAGCATCTGTTGTTTATGAAATAGAACTTTTAGGATTACGTTAATTTTTTTGAAAAAATACAAATCATATTACCTGTTATTTATTGCTTTTGTTGCAACATCTTGTTGGCAAACAGAAATGTATAAAGGTTATTCCGAAAGTGATACAGGTTTATTTTACAAACTTCATGCAATTGGTGAAGGAAATAAAAAAGCCTCTTTTGGGGATTACCTACAACTAATTATTACTTACAAAACAAAAAAAGATTCTATTTTTTTTGATTCTTATTCCAACAATATATCTGGTAAAGTAATATTGCCTTACAATAAAATTTCCTTTATTGGCAGCTTTGAGGAACATTTAAAATACATGAATGAAGGAGATAGTGTTTCTTTTATTGTCAATGCTGATTCGCTTTTTAAAAAGTTTTTTAAAGCGGAATTGCCATTATTTATTGAAAGAGATGATGTTGTAAAGATGGATGTTAAATTGCATAAAATTTTAAATGCAGAACAATATAAAGCAGAAATAGAAAATTACAATCAATTGGTTGAAGATGCGGATATTGAAGAACAAAGAAAATTGTTGGTGTATTTAGATACCATGCAAAACCAATTTAAACCTATGAATAGTGGCTTGTATTATTTGCCCTTAAAACAGGGGACAGGTGAGCTTGCCGAAAGTGGAGATGTTGTTAGAATTAATTATAAAGGAACATTTTTAAATGGAAAAGTATTGGAATCTACTTACGATAGAAAACAGCCAATGGAATTTACCTTAGGCCAACAGGGCCAAGTAATAAAAGGATTAGAATATTCAATAAAATTATTAAATGAAGGTGGACAAGCAAAATTTATTATACCTTCGCAACTTGCTTACGGAAGTACAGGCTCATCAACTGGAATTGTACCTCCTTATACAACATTAATTTACGAAATAGAGCTAATAAAAATTGTTAAACAAAAATAAAAACTAAAATGCAACTTAAATTCACAAAAGCTTTAATTATTGCTGCTTTGCCGGCAACTTTATTAATTACATCTTGTAGCAATTCTCCTTACGATGGATATGATACTTCAGAAAGTGGTGTATATTTTAAATTTTATAATCAAGATGAAAATGGCGTAAAACCAAAAGAAGGTGATGTGGTTAAGTTGGTTATGTCATACCGCAATGGAAAAGATTCAATATTATTTGATTCTAAAAAAGTAAGCCGTGAGCCAGATGGAACAATTGAGTTTCCTTTGGGAGCATCTACATTTAAAGGTTCTTTTGAAGAAGCTTTAGCAATGATGTCGGTAGGAGATAGCGCAAGTTTTAAAATTAGTGCTGATTCTGTTTATTTAAAAACATTTATGGTTCAAGAATTACCTCCTTATGTAGAAAAGGGGTCAATGCTTACGTTTGAGGCTAAACTTATGAAAGTTACATCAAAAGATGATGCAATGAAAGAGCAACAAAAACGTATGGAAGAGCAAAAAGCTGCAATGGCAAAATATACTCAAGAAGAAAATGCAATAATTGCAAAATATGTTGAAGAAAATAAAATTAAAGTTACCCCTAACCAAAGTGGATTGTATTATATCGAAAAAACAAAAGGTAAAGGGGCAAAACCAACACAAGGAGCTACTGCAAAAGTAAAATATACAGGAATGTTATTAGATGGAACTGTGTTTGATACAAGTGATGAAGCAGTTGCTAAAAAAGCAAATATTTTTGACGAACGCAGACCTTACGAACCAATTGAGTTCCCTGTAGGTGTTGGTCAAGTAATTGCTGGTTGGGATGAAGCATTAATGATGATGAATGTAGGTTCAAAAGCACAATTAATCATTCCATCTACAATTGGTTACGGACCACAAGGTATGGGACCAATTCCTCCATTTGCTACATTGTTATTTGATGTAGAATTGGTAAGTGTTACTGCTCCTGCAAAATAAAAATGGAATAATGCTTGATGTAACAAACATCAACCCTTATAATTTAAAAAAATGAAAAAGATAACTTTAAGTTTTTGTTTGCTTTTATCTGTTGTTATTACAGCACAAGAAAAAGCAACATCTAAAATTGTAAAAAATCCTAAAACAGTGAAAACAGCATCAGGTTTGGAATATACTATTACAACAAAAGGTAACGGTAAAAAGCCACAAGTAGGTGATAAAGTAAAAGTACATTACACAGGTAAATTAACTAACGATACTATTTTTGATAGTTCATTAAAAACGGGGCAACCGTTTGAATTCAAATTAGGTGCAGGGCAAGTAATAAAAGGTTGGGACGAAGCATTTTTATTATTGCAAGTGGGAGATAAAGCTAAATTAAAATTGCCAGCAGATCTTGCTTATGGCGAAAGAGCAATGGGACCGATACCTGCAAATAGTACTCTGATATTTGATGTAGAGTTGATTGAAGTAATTGAAGGTGTAAAACCTTGGGTTGCAAAAACAAAAGACACAATAAAAACTGCTAGTGGTTTGCAATACATGTATTTCCAGAAAAATGAAAAAGCAGATGTCATTAAAAAAGGCGATAATGTAAAAGTTCATTACAGTGGTTATTTTAGAGACGGAAAAATGTTTGATTCATCAGTTGATCGTGGACAACCATTTCAATTAAAAGTAGGAATGGGTCAAGTTATTCCTGGATGGGATGAAGGATTGTTACTTTTGAAAAAAGGAGAAAAAGCAAAATTAATTATCCCTTATAATTTAGCGTATGGTGAACAAGGCCGAGCTCCTGTAATTCCTGCAAAATCGGATTTGATATTTGATATAGAAATAGTGGACGTTCAAAAACCAGTTGTTCCAGTACCGTTTAATATTACTGGTTTAACAGCCACAAAAACTGCTAGTGGTTTAGAATACTATGTAATAAACAAAAGTGCTAATCCAACTCAAGCACAAGCTGGAAAAACAGTTAAAGTACATTATACAGGATATTTAGCAGACGGTAAAACATTTGATTCTTCTATTGAAAGAGGGGAGCCAATAGAATTTCCATTAGGACAAGGTTATGTAATACCAGGTTGGGAAGAAGGAATATCATTAATGCACGTTGGAGATAAAATGCGTTTGGTTATACCTTATTATTTAGCCTATGGCGAACAAGGTCGCCCACCAATTATTCCAGAAAAAGCCGATTTAACATTTGATGTTGAATTAATAGAAGTGAAATAATTTTTAATTTAATATTTCAAATAGCCTTCAAAATTTTTTTGAAGGCTATTTTGTTTTATAAAATAAAACCATTGAACTAACGTTTGATTATTATGAATGTAAAAAGTACAATTATTATTTTCTTTTTATGCTTGAGGATTATATTATATTCTCAGCAATCTCCCAAATTGAGCAAGGAGCAAATAATTGAATTATACAAAAAGCTTTATTTAACAAGCCAAATAGATTCAATCGTTTGGAAAGGAAATATTAAAAAATGTGACTGCGGAACAATAGATAATTCCATTTATACAAAAGCAGAAAATAGGATAAATTTTTTTAGAGAAGTAAATGGTTTAAATAAAGTAAAAATTAATACTAAGTTTAATACAGATGCACAATGTGCTGCATTACTTATAAAAGCCAATAATCTGCTTACACACAATCCTGCAAAAAATTTAAAATGTTATAGCCCATCAGCATACAGTGGTTGCTCAAAATCGTGTTTAGGTTTTACAGATTTTAAATATTATAGCGCAACTGCTTTTATTACTGGGTTTGTTACAGATTATGGTGATGAGAATTATGCTGTTGGCCACCGAAAATGGATATTATATTCTAGATTAAGAGAATTTGGTTATGGAGCAACTAATAATACTGAAGCACTTTTTGTTGTGGATGGAATTGCTAAAGATAGTGTTGCTCCTTCTGAATTTATTGCATATCCTTGGAATGGATATGTTCCTGTGAATTTAATTTTTCCTAAATGGTCATTTTCAATACCTGATTCTAAAACTGTTGATTATAGCAATGCTACAATTACTATGACAGATGCTTCTGGAAAAAAAATAGAAATACAAAAACTGAAAGAGCAAAAAAATATGCTTGACCATACCATTGTTTGGACTGCCTTAGGATTATTTTCAAAAGAGGATATAAATTTTATGAAAAACAAATTAGAAGAAAAAGGTTATTTAAACAAAAAAATAAAAGTTCAGGTTAAAAATGTTAAAGTAGATGGCAAAATAAAAAATTACGAATATTTTGTAGAACCGATTAAAATATAGAAATTGCTTCTATGAATAAAATTTTGCTACCAAGTTTTCTTCTTTGTTTTGTCTTTATTTCTTGCAATAATTCGAATCAAGAAAAAGTAATCGAAAAAACAGTTGAAATAAATGAAACTGTTTTGTTCCCAGAAAAAATCACTTTCCCTTCTTTGGATAGTTTGCCTATTAGTGCAAATGTCTATGAAACAGATAAAGACGCTCCTGTGATAGTACTTTGCCATCAAGCAAGATATAATAAGTTTGAATATTCAAAAATCGCAGAATCGCTAAACAAATTAGGTTTCACTTGTATTGCAATTGATCAACGTTCAGGCGGACCGTTAGGTGAAGAATTTAATGAAACAAACACAAGAGCGAAAGCATTAAACAAGCCTGTTGATTATTTGGATGCTGAACAAGATATAGTAGCAGCCGTAAATTTTGCGGCAAATAAATACAACAAAAAAATAATTTTATGGGGCAGTTCTTATTCGTCCACACTTGCTTTATACATTGCATTAGAAAATAATAATGTTGCAGCAGTAATATCGTTTTCTCCTGGAGATTATTTTGCTGTTGAAAAAGGTACGCTTAAAGACAAAATAACTAAAATTAATAAGCCTATGTTTGTTACTTCTTCAAAGGAAGAATCATTAGAGTTGAGTAAACTGTTTGAAAAAGTTCCAAAAAATAGTACCACTGTGCAGTTTGTTCCAAAATCTGTTGGAACACACGGCTCACGTGCATTATGGAAAACAGATGAAAATAATAAAGAATATTGGAATGCTATTGAAAGCTTTTTAAAAGAGATCAAATCAATTAATTTCAATAAATAATCTAATCTTCAAAAACTTAAAATCTCCTTAAAGTCAATAGTAAATGAGCTTTTGGTAAAAAAAATAATTTACTAAATTCTTTGTTCGTGTGCTAAAAAATTTAAATTTGCTTGAAACTATTTTACTAATATTTAAATTTTAATTACATGAAACACTTTTACATCTTAACTACTGCGATTGCTAGTCTTTTTTTATCACAAAGCTTTGCACAAACACTAACTGCTACTGGTTCAAATCCAGTGATTGGCGAAATATTTAATTATAAAACTTCTTCTTCTTTTGGTCCAGGACCATCAGGTAGTGGGCAAACTTGGAATTTTTCTACTATTTCTGGTGTTTCTGGAAGTTCAACAGCTGTAACAGTTGCTTCTACACCAAGTGGATCAAGTTTTCCTTCTGCCAACATTGCATTTAACAATTCGGGCGGAGGCAGGACCTATCAAAATACATCATCTGCTTCACTTCAATATTATGGGTCTGTTACTGGAGGAGTTGTTATTTCTTATTCAAATCCAGAAGATTTACTTAGATTTCCTGTTTCATTGAGCAGTAGTTATACCGATAATTTTTCTGCCACATTTACAAGTGGAACTACAATTTATAGAAATGGCTCTATAGTTTTTAATGCAGATGCAACTGGAACTATTATAACACCTACTTCAACTTATTCAAATGTAGTGAGAGTGCATACAGTTGAAACTTACAGGGATTCAACATTTATTTTTGGTACTCCACAGGTAACAAATTATAGTGTTGATCAATATGCCTGGTATAAAGATGGTATTCATTATCCAATAGCTACTTCCTTTACTTTTATTTCAGGCTCTAGTTCTGGCAGCGGAGGTTCATATTATGTTAGTACTTCAGTTGGAATAGAGGAAAATTCTGCTTTAGCAAACAGCATTAATTTATTCCCTAATCCTGCGTCAGAATCTGTACGTGTAAAATACACTGTTGAAAATTCTACATCGGTAAAAGTTTCGGTTATTAATATTGTTGGACAAGAAGTTTATTCTCAAGAAATCACAAAAGTAAATACTGGAGAACAAAATTTAGATATTAATGTTAGCAATTTAGATAAAGGGACTTATTTCGTAAGAATTCAAACAAATGATGCTATTGCAACTAAAAAAATAATAGTTCAATAATATCAATTTGTTATATAAAAAAGCGGTTATGCGTTAATATAACCGCTTTTTTATTAACTATTTATAAAATACCATGGTAAAAACTTGACTTTTAGTTAATTAATTACGTACTTTACTCTAAATTTCATCTGCAAAATAATGCAAACTATCAAAAAATATTGTGCATTTATCGCTTTAATTCCTATTTCTGCTAGTGTAACGGCTCAGCCAACTAATAATTATTCAAATCAAGCTGTTGTTACAATTATTGGAAATCCTGCGGGTGAAAATAATGCAACTGGAAATGATTTTGATTTAAATAGAGGTAATTCTAATCCTTATCAAAATAATATAGCTCCTCCAGAACAAGCATATCAGAACCAAACGGTAATGTTGATTGAGCCCACTCTGGAAAATGGTTTTCATACACGTATGCAAATTGCTAACTCTCAACAATCTTACGAGCGTTCAAGCGCACCTTCATACTCTGGTGAAGCAAGAAAGCATAAAACATCTATTTCAGAACGTACATTTAACATCAAAAAACGTTTTAAGGCTTGGCTTCCTAAACGAAAAAAAAGATACCGCCCACACCTTTGCGGTAGGTTTTAATTTTACTTTTTAATTTCTCCGATTTTTATATCTTTGTTATCCTTTTTAAAAAGTATGACAATGAAGAAAATTTTTAGCATTTGCCTTTTACTATCTTGCTTCGCAACTTTTGTAAATTCTGCTTATTCGCAAGACGAAAAAAAAACTACACCTTTTATAGCTGACCAAAAATTTATTAGTGGTAATTATGAAGGTGCTTTAGAAGATTATTTAACCCTTTTGGAAGGCGATTCAAAAAACGATAAGTACAATTACAATATTGCTATTTGTTATTTAAATACAAATATTAATAAATCAAAAGCAATTCCCTATTTAGAAGTACTTACTCGTAAACCTAAATTTGATCCAAATGCAATGTATTTGTTAGGTAGAGCGTATCATTACGCATATAGATTTGATGATGCAATAAAAGTGTATACTACTTTTAAACAAACAGGTCGTGGGAATGCCGATAATTTAATTGATGTAGATAGACAAATTCAGTTTTGTATCAATGCAAAAGAGTTAATCAAATTTCCTTTGAATGTTACGTTCGAAAATTTAGGTGCAAATATAAATTCTGCTTATGCCGATTATTATCCTTTTGTGCCAAGTGATGAAGCATTTATTCTTTATAATTCACGCAGGCCAGACGAAGGAGCAACAAAACAAAAAGAAGATGGTACGTACCCAGCTGCAATTTTTGTTTCTAAAGTAACTGATGGTAATTTTATTAAATCAAAAAATATTGGACCTCCAATTTCAAAAAAAGACGGGGAGCAAGAGGTTATTGGCTTATCAGCAAATGGAGAGTCAATGCTTTTGTATTATACTAACTTAAAAGGAGTTGGAGATATTTATATTACCGGATTAGATAAAAACAAAGCTTTTAAAGTAGCTGAAAAACTACCAGATAATATTAATTCATCAAAAGCAGAAGAAATTGCTGCATGTATTAGTTCGGATGCTACAATGCTTTATTTTGCAAGTACAAGAACAGGTGGATTAGGAGGAACGGATTTATACATGAGTAAAAAATTGCCAAATGGTACATGGGGGCCTGCGCAAAATTTAGGACCAGAAATAAATACGCCATTTGATGAAGACTTTCCTAATCTTTCTACTGACGGAAAAGTATTGTATTTTAGTTCAAATGGTCATACAACAATGGGTGGTTATGATATCTTTAAGGCAGAGTATGATGTAGAAAAAAAACAATATGCTAATCCTAAAAATTTAGGTTATCCAATTAATACTCCCGAAGACAACTATAATTTTAGAGTATCTGCAAATAACAGATATGGTTATATTTCTGCCTTAAGAGAAGGAGGGATGGGTGATTTAGATATTTATCGTGTTACGTTTAATGAAGTGGAACCACAATATTCAGTTGTGAAAGGAAATATAATATCTGCAGATAGTACACAAAAATTAAATTTTGCTGATGTATTTATTTCAGTGAGTGATTCTAAAACACAGGAATTAATTGGAAATTATTTACCTAATCAAAATTCTGGAAGATATGTAATTGTTCTTTCTCCTGGTACCTATGATATTAGTATAGAAGCTACTGGTTTTCAATCAGTAATTGAAACAGTAACTATTTTGGATAAAAGTTCTTTCAAATTTGAAATTACAAAGGATGTAAAATTATTACCAGAAGGTTATCAGAAAAAATAAAGATTGATAATAACAAAAAAGCTCCTGAAATTTTCAGGAGCTTTTTTGTTTAATAAAATACTCGATAGATAAGTACTAAGCCAGATATTACTAGAACAACTCCAAGTAAAAAATTGAATAGTCGTAAAATTCTATCGTTTAAATATTTTGCAATTTTATTTGCAGAATATGCTTTTAAAATATCAGTCATAAAAACGGTTGTGAGTGCTGCAGCAAAAAATAGTAAAATATGAATGTGGGTGTATTCACTATTAGAACTAACTAAACCAACCCATCCTGCCCAAAACAATAATACAAAAGGATTTAATAAGTTAAGAAAAAAACCTTTTGTTATCATTAGGGGAAAATTTACTGCTTTTATTTCTAGAACTTCTCCATTTTCTGGTGTAGGTTGTTTTTTTTGAAATATGCTTACTATTCCAAATGTCATTAAAATTGTTCCGCCAATCAAGCCTACATAAGTTTTGTTTTGTGGATTATTAAAAAGCTGAGCCATGCCTAAATAGGCTAAAAACACACAAAATAAATCACTTAAAATTATTCCAATTGCTAAGGCAAACCCTGATTTAAAGCCATTTTTTGTGCTTGTTTGTAATAGAGCAAAAAATGCTGGACCAAATGAAAAAGCCAATGCTAATCCCAACATAAAACCTTGTATGATTACTTTTACTATCAATTACTGTTTTTTACTAGTTGGTTTAAGTAGTTTTTCCATTCTTCAAATTTTTCGCCTTTTAGTACGCGAGGAAATTTATTTTGTGATCCAGATTTACCCTTTAGTTTCATAAAATTATAAAATAAATCCGAAGGTAAAACATCTACCAAAACTTCTTTTAATGCGGAGATGCGCTCTACTTTATAATCGTCATTTAATTCTTTTAACTTATCGTCTATTTTAAGTTTTAATAAGTTAGTATCAATTTTGTCATCTGTACCAATATACCATTGATGAGCAAACATACTTTCATAGCGTACTCCAGCAACAGTAAATTCTTTTATATTCACATTTAATTCTTTTGAAACAAGTTCAATAGCTTTATTCATATTGTCTTGTGAAAGATGTTCACCACATAAACTCAAAAAGTGTTTAGTACGTCCAGTAATAACAATTTCGTTATTTGTGATTGAAGTAAATTTGATAACATCTCCAAGTAAATAACGCCAAGCACCAGAACAGGTTGAAATTAATAAAGCATATTCTTTATTTTCTTTTACTTCACCAATGTGCAACGTTTCAGGATTTTCAACCATGTTGCCATCTTCATCAAAGTTGTTTTCATTAAAAGGAACAAATTCAAAAAATATTCCAATATCTAGCATAAGCTTAATGGATGATGTATCAACTCTATCCTGAAATCCAATAAAACCTTCGGATGCCAAGTAAGTATCAAAGTATAAAATTGGTTTTCCTAATAATTTTTCAAATCCGTTTTTATAAGGAGCAAATGATACTCCTCCATGAACATAAACATTTAAGTTTGGCCAAATGTCATGTATATTATTTAATTTATATTCTTTGATTATTCTTTCAAATAAAATTTGTATCCAAGCTGGAACTCCACAAATAATTCCAATATCCCAGTCTTTAGCTTTTTTTGTCATTTCATCCAACTTCACTTCCCAATCTCTTTGTTTTTTAATTTCATTTTTGGGTAAACCAAAATTTTGTGCATAAAATGGAATGTTGCTCGTTGTAATACCACTCAAATCGCCTTCATAATAGGTTCCATTGTATTTTAAATCGGTACTTCCTCCAATCATTAATACACCTCTTTCAAAATGTTCTTTTGGTAAATCTACTTTTGCTTGGCTTACTAATTGACGAGTTGTGGTTTTTGTAATTGCCTTAAGCATATCCGTAGTTACTGGAATATGCTTACTTGTAGCTTCAGAAGTTCCCGAACTTAAAGCAAAATATTTTATTTTTTTTGGCCAGCATACATTTTTTTCTCCTTCCAAAGCTCTGTGCCACCATTGTTTGAAAATAGAATTATAATCATAAGTAGGAATATTGTTTCGAAAATCGTTAATAAGATCCTTGCTATTTAAAATTTTCGAAAAATTGTAGTGCTCTCCAAACGCAGTAAATTCAGCTTTTGTAAGTAATTTTTTAAGTACTTTTTCTTGCTGTTTTAAAGCATTTGTTTTCCTAATTTTAGGCATACGCCCACGCAATTCAAATGTTCTTTTTATTAAAGCTCCTAAAATTGCCATTTGAAAATTTGTATTATTTTTAAGTTCTACTAAAATACTTCTTTTTTAAATGTCTTTGCTTAAATAATATTAAAAATATGATTAAAAACACGGGTATTATTATTGGCATTGTTTTATGCTTTTCCTTGACCTCTTTGTCTCAGGAGAATATACTTGTTAATGGGCATTCTCATAATGATTATAAACAAAATAAGCCATTGCAAAATGCATTATTTTATAAGTTCAGAAGTATTGAGGCAGATGTTTTTTTGATTAATAATAGGCTTATCGTTTCTCATGTTTTTCCATTGTTAAAAAAGCGTTTAACTCTTCAAGAATTATATTTAAAACCCTTGTTTGATAGTATTCAAAAAAATGGATTTCTTTATGCAGGATATTCAAAATCAATTATTTTATTGATTGATTTTAAGTCGGATGCTCACGCAACTTATATAGCACTAAAAAAGGTATTAGAAGATTATAAATCTATTCTAACATCTGTTCAAAAAGGAAAAATAATTGAGAGAAATGTTACAATCGTTATTACTGGAAACAAGCCCTATAAGGATATATTAGCAGATTCGTCACGTTTTATGTTTATTGACGAAAGTTTGATGAATGTGATAGAGTCAAAATACGATTCCACAGTTTGTTATATGGCAAGCACAAAATATGCGAATGTTTTATCATGGAAAGGGAATGGAAGGATTAATAAACGGAGCAGGAATTATTAAAATCATTAGTTAAAGCAGCTCATGATAAAGGAAAAATTGTAAGGTTATGGGCTATGCCCGAGAATGAAAAAGTATGGGAAGAGTTACTAAATTGTGAACTTGATTTAATCAATACCGATAACTTAAAAAAGCTATTCGAATTTTTAAACAAGAAGATTTAAATTTTCAAAAATTTCTTTTTTGCACTGTGAATACTAACATTTAAATCGAACCCTAAAAGAAGTATCAGCGAATTAATAAACATCCACATCATAATAACAATCAATGTTCCAATTGAACCATATAGCTTGTTGTATTTTCCAAAATTGTTGACGTAATAGGCAAATGCAATAGAAGCAACAATTATTAGAATTGTAGAAAACATGCTTCCGGCAGAAAAAAATCTCCATCCTTTTTTCTTTTTTGGACCAGAAAAATAATTAAATGAAATAACGGTATAACATAGTCCAAAAGAAATTAACCATTTAGCAAAGAATAATACATAATATAAAGCTCTGTTGCTATTGATAAAATGTTTGCTCCCTATTTCCCCTCCAATAAGCAAGGCAATTGCAATTGATAACAAAGTAAAATTCACAAATAGCATTAATAATGAAACCAATCTTTGCTGAAGAGGGTTTCTTGTTTCTATTTCATGATATGTTTCATTAAAAGAATTTATCATCGAATTGAATCCATTGCTAGCAAAATACAAAGCAGAAAAAAAACCTATTGACAATAAACCGCTTCTTGGTTTTTTTATAATATCAACTATTGTTTCTTCTACCATTTCAAATGCCGATTGAGGCAGAAGATCTTGCAAAAGATTAAATAAATAATCTTGAAAATTTTCTATCGGGATGTAAGGAATAAGCGTAAATAAAAATATAATCGCAGGAAAAATTGCTAAAAAAAAATTGAAAGCAAGTGAAGATGCTCTCATATTAATTGACCCGTTTTTTAATCCTTGAAAAAAAAATTTAGAAACTATATATAAGGACAAACCTTCAAAACCAGGTAAAACAATTTTTTTACTTGCTTTTATTGTTCGGTATGCCGGACTAAATTTTATTAGCCTCTTAATGTTTTTAATTTGCATTTAATTTTTGTCAGCTTTTAGACTTAAATCAAGGCTTTTAATACTATGCGTTAATGCTCCAATTGAAATATAATCAACACCAGTTTTTGCATATTGCGCTACATTTTTTTCTGTAATTCCTCCAGATGCTTCTGTTTCAAATTTTTTATTTATAAGTTTTAGAGCAGTTTTTATTTCAGCTGGAGAAAAATTATCGAGCATTATTCTGTTTACTTTTCCAATTTCCAAAACTTGTTTTACTTCGTTAATATTACGAGTTTCAATTTCGATTTTTAGCTTTTTGTTTTTGCTTTTTAAATATTTATTAGCTGCTTTTATGGCTTGTGGTATTCCTCCCGCATAATCAATATGGTTGTCTTTAATTAAAATCATATCATACAAACCAATTCTGTGGTTTGCGCCACCACCAATTAATACAGCCCATTTTTCCAAGCCACGAATGGTTGGAGTAGTTTTTCTTGTATCAATTAATTTTGTTTTTGATGGTTTACAAATTTCAATCAATTGATTTGTATAGGTGGCGATTCCGCTCATGCGTTGCATACAATTTAAAACAAGTCTTTCTGCAAGTAAAATTGACTGAGATTTGCCTTCTACAACTAATATGATATCTCCTTTTTTAACTTTAGCTCCATCTTTTATCAAGAGCTTTACTTTTAATTTTGAATCAACGGCATTAAAAATCTCTTTAGCTAATTCCACACCAGCAATAATCCCATTTTCTTTAACAAGTAATTTTGCTTTTCCTTTTGCTGATGATGGAATACAAGCGAGTGAAGTATGGTCGCCATCTCCCATATCTTCTGCTAATGCATTTTTAATAAATTTTTGGATGTTAAAGCCGTAAAGCTTTTCAGGCAATAATTTCTTACTCATTCTCGGCCTCAATTTTAAATTGATGTATCAAGGTTTGTGTGCCTGTAGTTTTAATTAAAAAATAGGTTCTGAATTTTCTGTCGGAAGTTTCAAGCGTACCAATCACATATTGCGAACCGTTTTTTGGAGTGCTTTTGTGTGCAACGGTATAAGCTTTAACTGGGTGTTTTGTAAAAAAATCTTTTAATATCATTTCAGCTTGTTGTTTGCTGTAAATATCTTCTTGTTCTAAAACTTTAAAATCTATATTATCAATAAAAAATTTTGATATGTTTTTAGGATTCCCAGAACGAATAGAGGTAGCAATATCATCAATTACATCTATGGTAAAAGAAAACCCAATTGTGGCAATAAAAAGTAGAATTATTAAAGATTTAGTTTTCATTTGATTGTAAATAATTTTGTTACTTTGTTTAAGCAATAATTAAGCCAAACAAGGTGTATTTATATACTTTACAAAAATAAACCTTTTAAGCTTAAAAATGAAAGGATAATATTAACAATGAAAATAACGCTTATTTTAAACGGAAAAACGGAGGATGATTACCTAATCACAGGTTTTTTAAACTATGAAAAACGACTAAAGCATTATACTTCATTTGAAACTATTGTTATTCCAGCTTTAAAAAACACTAAATCCTTAACTGTAGAGCAACAAAAGCAAAAAGAGGGTGAATTACTGCTTAAAAATATTCAAACGGCTGACATTCTTATTTTGTTAGATGAAAATGGAAAAGAATATAATTCCGTAGGTTTTTCAGAATATTTGCAAAAACAAATGAATTCAAGGATTAAAAACCTGATTTTTGTGGTAGGTGGTCCTTATGGATTTAGTAGTGATGTTTATAAACGAGCAAATGGTAAAATAGCCTTATCTAAAATGACTTTTTCTCATCAAATGGTGCGTTTGTTTTTTATTGAGCAATTGTATAGAGCATTTACAATATTGAAGAATGAGCCGTATCATCATATATAAACATATTTGAACCTTAAAAACAGTATACATGAAAGTTACATTAGTAGTATTATCTTTTTTTATTAATTATATCATGTTTTCTCAGTCAACGACTCAAAATAATTTGCTTGATACAACAATCATATATAGTAAAATAGGTATAAAGGCAACGTTATTAATAGACTCTCCTGATTTTAAATTGTCTCTAAATAAAAAGTATTTCATTTCATTATTAAAGAAAAAAACTGATAAAAAAGAACTAATTAAAAAAATATCTAAAGAAGATACTCTTTATTATGATAAACCAGGCTCGCCAATTTCATTGTCAAAAGAAGATGAATTTGTTATTAAAGAGATAATTTTGAATTGTATATCAAAAGGAGAATTTGTTTTTGTTAAAAATAATTTATGCGATGTCTATTATTCAATACTATGTATTTCTAATAGCAATCAAATTGCTAAGGAGCTACAACAAAAAGATTATAGCTGTAAGAGGCAATACATGGAATTTTTATTGCCAGATAAAAAAACTTCTATTTTTATTCAAATTTCATATATAACACCTAGGGCTGAATGATTAAAAAAAGTTTTATCAGCTCCTAGTACCAAAAATAGAACTACCAACACGAATCATGTTAGAGCCTTCTTCAATGGCAATTTTATAATCGGAACTCATTCCCATACTTAATATTTCAAGATTAAAATTTGAAGAGTTAAATGATTTCTGTTTTGTGAAAAAATTGTTTAAAGAATTAAATTCTTTTCGTATTTGTATTTCATTGTCTGTATTGCTTGCCATTCCCATCATACCAACAATTTTTATATTATGTAATAATTTAAATTCTTCTGAATGAATCAATGTTTCTGCTTCTTGAAAAGATAAGCCAAATTTTGTTTCTTCATTTGCAATAAACACTTGCAATAAACACTTTATTGTTCTATTGTTTTTTAATGCTTGTTTATTAATTTCTTGTAATAGTTTTAAACTATCAGCAGAATGGATTAAAGCAACAAATGGAGTAATGTATTTTACTTTGTTTGTTTGTAAATGTCCTATCAAATGCCATTCAATATCTTTTGGCAATTGTTCGTGCTTGTCGCACATTTCTTGCACTTTATTTTCTCCAAATATTTTATGATTCGCATTGTACACTTCCATTAGTTTTTCAATAGGATGTGTTTTAGTAACTGCAATAAGTGTTACATGCTTTGGAAGAGAAGATTTTATTTCTTTTAAATTTTCGGCAATTGACATTATTCTTCTAAGCTATAAATAACTAATCCACTTCTCATTTTTGGTTCTACCCAAGTAGTTTTTGGAGGCATAATACTGTTTGTATCTGCAATATGTTTTAATTGTTTCATTTCTACGGGAAACAAGCCAAATGCAACTTTAAAATCCCAGTTATCCACTTGATTTTTTAGTTCTTTCATTCCTTTTATCCCTGAAACAAAACCAATACGTTTATCTGTTTTTAAATCATGAATATTTAAAATAGGAGATAAGATATGGTCGGTTAGTATTGTTGCATCTAAACTCCCAACGGGTTCATCATTGTGGATGATTTCTTTTTTTGCATCTAAAGAATACCAGTTACCATCCAAGTACATGCTAAAATTATGAATTTTTGAAGGCTTGTATTCTTCTTTATCTACTAGCTTAATTGTAAATTTTTCTTTTAATTTTTTTAAAAATAAATCAGAATTTAATCCATTCAAATCTTTTACAACACGATTAAAATCATAAATTTTCAATTGTGTTTCCGGAAAAAATACTCCTAAATAAAAATTGTAAGGTTCGTTTCCGGTGTACTTTGGATTTTTTGCTCTTCTCGATTTGCCAAGTAGAGCAGAGGAAGCAGATCGGTGATGACCATCTGCTATATAAACTGCTGGTATCTTTGAAAATCTATCTTTTATTGTTTTTACTAATTCTGTTTTGCTTACTAGCCAAAGTTTGTGACGAACTCTATCCGTTGTAGTAAAATCATATTCTGGAGTCGTTTCAATAACTTGATTAGTAATTTCATCAATAACTTTATCGTTAGGATAACTAAACAATACAGGCTCTGCATTAAAATCACATACTTCTAAATACTCTTTCAGTTTTTGTTCTCTTTCGGTAAGTGTTTGTTCGTGAATTTTAATTACACCATCAAAATAATCGTCAATACTGCTACATCCAATTATTCCAGTATAAATATTTTCTTCTTTATGTTGCTGATAAATATAATAACTAGGTTTAGTATCACTTATTAATACATTTTCTGAAATAAAATTTAAATATTGATTTTTTACTTTTTGTAAACGAGCAGGAGAGCCTGGTTTCGTTCTTTTTCCATCTTTAAAATCGGGATTAATTACATGCAAAAAAGTAAAAGGGTTTCCATGCAATTTATCATGTAATTCTGATTTATTATAACCATCAACAGAACGCGATGCAACTAAATGCACTTTGTCTTTTGCTGGTCTTATGCCTTTAAATGGAATGATAGTTGCCATTTTTAGCTCAGTTTTGAAATAATTAATTCTGCTAATTCTATTCCTATTCTTTCTTGCGCTTCTTCGGTAGCTGCACCAATATGTGGTGTTAAAGAAATTTTTGGATGTGATAGTAATTCTTTTTTTGGTGTTGGTTCATTTTCAAAAACATCCAAGCAAGCATGCGCTACTTTTCCTGAATTTAATGCTTCTACTAAATCATTTTCATCAATTACTCCTCCACGTGCAGCATTTGCAAGTACAACACCATCTTTCATTTTTGCAATTTCATTTTTTGAAATTACTTTTCCACCTGGTACATGTAAAGTTATGAAATCACTTTCTTCTAATAATTTCTCAAGTGCAACTGTTGTTAATTTAACAGATATTTTTTCATTTAGTCCATGAATGTCAAGAGTTATTGATGCTTCTTTTAAGAACGGGTCGTATGCCAATACTTTCATTCCGCAGCCAAGAGCAATTTTTGCCACCGCTTGACCAATTCTTCCAAAACCAATAATTCCTATTGTTTTATCTTTTAATTCAATCCCTTTAGCATATTTTTTCTTTAATACATCAAATTGCGTTTCTCCATTTACAGGCATTTGACGATTACTGTCGTATAAAAATCGTACTGCATTAAATAAATGAGCAAAAACTAATTCTGCTACTGAGTGAGAAGATGCAGCAGGAGTGTTAACTACTTCAATTCCTTTACTTCTTGCATAATCTACATCAATATTATCCATTCCAACACCACCACGGCCAATTAATTTTAAGTTTGGACAAGCATCAATTACATCTTTCCTAACTTTTGTAGCACTACGAACTGTTAACCCAATATAGTTTTGTTCGTTTATTGCTTGTGCCAAATTTTCTTGCGCTACCTTTTCTGTAATAACAGTAAATCCTGCTTTTTCAAGAATTGATTTTCCTTGTGCATCAATACCATCATTCGCTAATATTTTTTTGCTCATAATTGTTTTTTTGTTTGTGGCGTAAAATTAGTGTTTTCGGCTGTTATTAAAAATATTTCATGGTTTTTCTACTGCAACATGAAAATTTAGGTTATAGCCTAATTTTAACTCCTTATTTGTAAAGTGATTTGTATCTGCGGTTATTTCAGCTGAGTATAGCATTCCAGAAGGCGGTAAAGGTTTTAGATAGATTAAGGTGTCTTTTTGAATGGTTTTGTTTAAAGCAACCAGTTGATCAATCCTCTCATCATTTTTGTTTTTATAATATGTCGTTATTTTGTACTGATTTACTAAATGGAATACCAATATACTTGACATTAATCCGTAAGAACCTATTTTCAATAGAACAAAGTATTTCTTGCTTAATAATTTATAATAACCAATTGAAAATGCACATATAGAGATGTATGTTGAAAATATAAATGTTATGAAGAATAAAATTCTTGCTGGACCTGTTTCCATCATTACATAAGCAACAAGCAAGAAAAAAACAAGCATTGTGATTATAAACACTATTGAAATTCTTTTTAAGATTGATTTAATTGGAATAGAATGGGAGGTTGTATCCTCGCTGATTTTATTTCCAATAAGAATAAAAGGAAATGAAAATGCTATGATATATGGTATTTTGCTTGGCAAATAAATAATTAAAAACTTTACAAAAGCTTTCGCAGTTATAAAAATTGCAGATGAAAATTTATGTTCTGGAAATAGTTCATCTCTTAGATAATTGCCTGGAGCGATTATGCATACTAAAAAAGATATAGAAAAAAGTAAAAAAACAATCAATTGATTTTTATGTTCATTTATAAATGATTTTATATTGTCGCTATTTTTTTGTTTGTAAATAAAGTAAACAATAAATGCTAGGGAAAATAGTGAAGAATATATTTCTGAAGTTCCTCCCACATAAATAAAACAAATGCTTGAAATGATTGTAGTCAAATTTTTGTTTTTAGAAGATATTAAAAACGCTACTCCCCAAATAAATGCGATTATACTCCATAAATATGAGCTGTATCCACAATACCAAAACCATGATTCACCAATATCATAGCTTAGAAAGAACAATAAAAAAATAAAAAATGTGGCTGTCAAAAAAAGCTCAGTACCATTTGCTTTTAATTTAATTTTTTTGAATACTTTTTTTATTAATAAAAAGGAACCCATTAATAGTAATACGTAGTTTATTAATGGCAAAATATTGTAATACTGCTGTTCTAACTTAAATAAGTTGTATAAAATATTAATAGTTAAAGTGGCTGTATGTCTTCCGCTCCAATTGAAATATTGAAACCATACTTGCTCAAATGTGCCGTGATTTTTAATGTCACTAATAAAATAATAATCATCGGTTGCTAGCCGACTGTTGAATGATAGGATTAAGTATAATGCCCAAAATAAAATAATAACAACAAATAGTACTGTTAAATCTTTTTTTTTCACGTGTTATATTTTGATTTAAATATACTTTGTTTTTAATTCATAAAACAAAAAGAGCCCCGAAATCTCAGAGCTCTTTTTTGTGAAATGTTTATTTAACTATTTAATTATCGATATTTTTTCGATGTGTTTTTCTGCATCTGTTTTTATGTAAATAAAATACATTCCTGCTGTTAGATCTTCAGTATTTATTTTTGTAAAATGCTTTCCGACAGAATTATTTTTAATAGTTTCTGATTTAATTGTTTGCCCCAGGCTATTGGTTACTTCAATAGTAACATCTTGGTTTTTTTGTAAGACATAAGATACAGAAACAGAATTAATAGCAGGGTTTGGGTAAACATTAACTGCTGTTATATTTTGATTTTCATTTATCCCTACTACATATTCTTCATAAAGAAACACATCATCAATAGCCGCTTCTACCAAGCTGCCACCATTTAAATTTGCGCCAACAATCACACTGTCTTCTGCTACAAAACGAATTTTTACAGTTGATGAAAGCGTAATATAATCCGTTACTCTAAAAGCATATTTTCTCCAGCTCTTGTCAGACACGTTTGTTCTTTCAATCTTTGTCCAGTTTGTATTATCATTTGATATTTGAACTTCCCAATAATCATTTGCTGGGTTGGCACTTGAAGGTGGGTTGTTGATATACCAACGATAATAACTAAAAATTGGGTTAGTATATGCCGATAAATCATAGTTAGGCGACTCAAGAGTTGTTTCACCTCCATCTACATCATTTACACCAAGACCAGAAGTTGTAGATGGGGCGTTGCCAGTAACTGCGCAAAACATTCCTCCTGTAGTATGTTGATATCCCGGTTGAACTACAGTACTCAAATCTCCTGGAGTGAAATAGGAGCCCATTGGAACATCAATAATCCACTGCCCTGTTGTAGCATCGTCACTGGATATTCCCGCAGTCCAATTTCCAACATTGTCATCAAAATCTTCCATTCCCATTAATGTAACACCATTTAAAATATAATACGGAATATTTGGGTTTGACAAATTAGCTGCAATTGGTTGAACAGCACTTAAATTTCCATTATTTCCTTCTAGACCAATATAGTAGCCAATTACTGTTCCTTGTGGTTGAGCAGGAATAGAAGCGGTATAATTACTTCCGCTTGTATTTGTCATATTTATTCCATTCCAAGTACCCAAACGGTTTAATTTATAATATAATTTTACATTTACTAATGCCCAAGGATAAGTTACAGTTACATTTGCATTTACAGGTATTCCAATATTTGCAACAGATGTCTCAATTGGTGTGTGTGTAACAACCGCATTTGATAACAAAGTAATTCCATGTAAATCAAACCCATCAACAATTGCTATATCATTGGGTGTTCCATTTGTAATATCATTATCTCCTCCATTTGTTGGAACATCATCTGATGTAAGGGCTTCTATAAGCACATCAACAAAAAGTTGCCCTTCTGTTCCGCTTGGGCCTGATATTGTTGCTGCATACGTTTCTTTAAATAAGTTCATCATTTGCTGTAAATTGCCAAAGTTTAATCCTGTATCCCACCATGCACCAGCAATGATTTCCCCATCAGCATGAACTTCGCCAACCAAATCTTGCGGATAAACTTTTTTATTTACATCGTACCTTCTTACAAATACATTTGGATCTGCTGAATCAAAACCAAAACCAAGAACAGGATTTGCAGTAATACCTAATGCCCAAATATCTGCATAACCTTCACCCAAAGCCCCATTATTAAAATTACCACCAAACGCTTGATAAACTTTATCATTTATACCATGCCCGTATTCATGATATACAACATCACCAACTTGTGCTAAAGAATTACAACCACCGCCACTAGCATAAAAATTAATTGATGTTCCATTGTAAAATGCATTACACGTGCCTGTAACATCAATATTTGTTGGTAGAGCATTATCCATTCCAGTAAATGATGGGAACTTAGTTTTCATATAATCATGTACAATATTTACATGGTAATAGGCCGATAATTCACGAATATTAGCATTTGAATTAAACGACAATGTGTTTGTTCCAGGATTTACAGTTGCTGAATAAGAAGGAATTGTAGAACCAGTAAATACTTTTGACCATTTTCCATCTAATGTAAAATTAACAGTTGTAGGAGTGGTATTTGTTAATCCATAATAACCAGTACTGTCAGAATAATAAGTGGTTGTACTTTCTACCATTTTTAAATTACGTAAAGGAACTGTTGCACTTGGATTATAAGGTTGTGTTGGATAAACAGTTCCTGTAATTGTAATGTCTGTATTTGCAGCAGGCGGTGGAGTAGGAGCATAGTGTAAAACTTGATTTATCCTGTACAACACTTTCCCGTTGTCTGCATCTACTAATGTGTAGAATTTAGATGGTACATTATTATTATCAACTGTTTCAACTGTAACTTCATAAACTAATTTGTAAATATTTTCCTTAAATTCAGGAATTGGTAAAACAAATAAAGAACTATTAATACTTGTGTTTGTTATTGTTTCAGTTAATCCTGTTTGTGCAAAAGAAATTGCCGCATTAGAAGATATAGAAGGTGATACCGAAATATTGATATCATTAAATACATCACAGCCAAAAGTTATAACACTTCCAGTATTCGTTATCTTCACATATAAATCACTATTCAATACTTTTATGCCTTGATAATTTTGGTAAAAATGTACATAGTTGAAGTTTTCAGAAGTAGCAGTACTGTTATATACCAAATCATTTAAAGGAATATTAAACCCATTCAATTTTGTTGAAATAAAATTTAATGCTTGATTTTGAGCACTAACACCAAAAACAGATATTGGTTTTCCAAATGCACGATGTGGTTTTCTGTTTTCTTCATTGAATACTACATACCATGTCCCATTTGTAGCAACAAAATTTTTCCATGCTGCCGACTCTCTTAATTCTTGCTGGTAAGCAATATCAGGCAAACGTTTGTTGTTTTTTATATATTTTACTTCGTTGCGACTTGAGTTTGAAAAAATGCTTCCTTCGGTAGCAAATGATTGTATAGCAGCAAAAATAACTACTAATGAAAATGTAAATTTTAATTTCATTATGATTTGATTTTGGTTAGTGTATTATAAAGAAAATCAAAAAAAATTAAAGGAGCAAGAAAAACGCTATTATTTATTTAGCTTTTCTTAACCAGAACACAAAACCATTTTTACGATAGATTTCTTTTAGTTGAGGATAGTTGTTTTTTATCTCTTCAGCAGCAGTTATTTTGCAAACAAAATAACTGTCTTTATCAATATCTCCTTTAAGCAACCAGTCGGTACTGTAACTATTTTGATTTTTTTGAAAGGGTTTGCTCGAATAAAAAAGATGTGCGTAGCTTTTGAAACCTAATGTTTCAACGTAACAATCTTTTTGTTGTAGCGACTTATAAAATTCAATTGCTGCTCCCTGTGAATAAGGTTCTATTCGAGGGACAATAATTAATGATGCAAAATTTATCGTAATTAAACTAGATGCAAAAATTATAATAATTCCTTTTTTGAATTGTTTTTTATTGAAATAAATAACACCAATAATAGCTCCTACAATAATTAATAATCCGAATATCCATTCTATTCCAAGCCAATCTACAGAGGCTTTTAAATTTTCAACGGCAAATCGATCTTTTATAATATCTGCATCAATTATTTGTTGTTTGTATTTATCAATTACAGGAACAATCGAAATAGCAAGTCCAATTATAAATGCAATTGAAATAAGTAAAATACTCAACCATTTTTTCCATTGAGCTTCTGCTAAAATTAGTTTATAAACATAATAGGTTGCTATAAAACTTAATGGAAAATAACAAAGAGAAGAGTAATGAACAATTTTAGTTTTTACTATGCTGAACAAAATTAGAACAACCCAAAACAAAATAAGCATCCATGTTTTAAAATATTTTTGGAATGGAGTATTGAAGCCAATTGTTTTAAAGCCTTTTAACGCAAATATGGACAGAGGAAAACAACCAATTAAAAGCACAACCCAATGGTAAATAAAAGGACCGCCATGCCCAGCATCTTGCGTGTTAAATAAACGTACTTGGTAAACAAAAAATTCTTTAATGATTGCAGCATTACCGGATAACACCAAAAGTAAAAACCATATTCCTCCGACACTTATTACTATTAAGAAATACAAGAAAATATTTTTAATTGATATATATAGTTTAAAACGATTGAAGATAAAATAAATGGTGCCACATAATCCAACAATGAGTAGTGCAACAGGGCCTTTAGTAAGAATGGAAACCCCAATTAAGGATGCAGACAGAATTAAATGTTTGTAGTTTTTTGAGTTGTAATTTGTAAAAAGAATAAAATAATATATTCCACAAAAAATAAATAAGTTAAACCAAGGGTCAATGATACCCGATTTAAAATAAAAGAAAGGAAGCAAGGATGAAGCATAAATAAATGCCCATAAAATACCGAATGATTCATCATACAATTGTCTTCCTATTCTATATAAAATAATTAATGAAAAGATTCCACATATTGCATTTGGAAGTCTTGCCGCAAATTCATTTACCCCAAAAATATTCATGCTCAATGCTTGCATCCATATAAATACGGGAGGCTTTTCCCAAAATGCTTGATAGTTTATTTTTACAGAAAAATAATCTCCTGTCTCTATCATTTCACGTGCGCACTCAGCAAAATTTATTTCATCCCAATCAAATAAATGTACTTGTCCAAGAAAAGGAATAAACAATAACGAAGCTATTATTATAATTAATGAAGTATATTTTACAGAATTGTTATTCATTCTTTTTTAATAAGCTTATAATAGAATGGTTCATGATTTTACTTTCATTTTTTTGAAAAATCATATAAAATATGAATGCACTTACACAGCCTATTAGCGAACCCGCCAATACATCTTGCATAAAATGTTGAGAAAGATAAATTCTTGAATAGCCAGCTAATAATGCCAATACAAAAAATAAAAATTTGAATCGATTGCTTTTTGCTATTAATGCAAATGAAAAATATAAAGCAAATGCACATGTGCTGTGTCCTGATGGAAAACTATTGTATAAATAATTATCCACTCCTGGCACAAAATATAAATCATACATTCCTTCAAAAAATTTCTTTGGTCGGTACTCGTCTGAAAAAATAGAATGCTTGAGAGTTTGAGTAATTCCAGCAGAAATAATATTTGAGCTTGCGGCAATAAAGAAATATCGAAATTTTACAGCTAGAAGGATTATTATGATAAGTGTAGCAGTTACTCCATCTCCCAAAAATGTAGCAAAATAAAAAAATGAATCAAAAAAGTTGTTGTGAAATTTGTTTAAGGTAACATGAAGTTCGGGCTTTCCATTAATTATAAGTAACAAGAAGCCCGTAATTAAAAAAGCTATGTAAGGAAGTAAAAAATAAAGGTTTTGTTTGAATATGTTTTTCACTCTTTGCTAAATATAATCTGCCACAAAAATAATAGTTTAAAATTGCTAAGCAGCAGCTTATTTAAAATGAGCCTAATACATGAAGTAATTTACTTACTTGAGAATCCCATAGTTTTTTTGAACTTTCAGTGTCAGGACCTTCATCAGCAAAATCAACAACCATTAATGATACATCACCTGTAAGTTCATCTTTTTCTATTCTAAACTCTACATAAGTGCCGATTGGTTTATCTACCCATTGAAAACGAATAAATTTATCCTCTTTGAATGCAATTAGTTTTGCCTTTTGCTCACTTCCATCCCAATAAAAAGTGAAGATTCCATCTTTAATATTTACATCATCTGCAAACCATTCCGATAAGCCACTAGGTGTAGAAATAAATTCATATAGCAATGGAGCTGACGTTCTGATAACAAACTCCAATTCAAATTTTCCTTTTGGTTCTTTTTTTGGTAATGTTTGTTTTCCAGAGCCTTCAGGTAATGCTACTTGAAGTGTAGCCATTGGGTTAACAAATGTTTTAATTATTTTTGGAAGCTTTGGTTTCTTTGGAATTTTAGTGCTTTTAATTATTTCTTCAATTAACTCATCTGCTAATACTTCTGGTTCATCATCATCTCCTCCTTTGTTTTTTGGCTTTCTACCAGATTTGGCTCTTGATGGTTTTAAAGATACTTTAGGAGAAGCGGGTATTGTGTCTTTTTTTACCTCTTTAACTTTTTTCTCTTTAATAGGTTTTTCAACTTTTGTTTTTGCAACAGGAAGTTTAATTGCCTTCTTTTCTTTTTTAACTTTTGCCGGTTTTATTTTTTTTGTAGTCACTTTCTTAGCAACCACTTTTTTTATTTTTTTTGTAGGCTTAACAACTTTTTTTGCTGATTTTATAGGTTTTTTAGCCACAACCTTTTTTGCAATTTTTTTCTTAGCAACCACTTTTTTAGCCGCTGGTTTTGTATTTTTTTTAGAAGCCACAGCTTTTTTTACTGCTTTTTTAGGTGCAGGTTTAGCTGTTTTTTTCTTTACAACTTTCTTAGATGATTTAGAAGGTTTTGTATTTTTTTTGGACGACACTTTAGCTTTTTTCACTTTTACAACCTTCTTATTTTTAGGTTTTTTACTCTGTTTCTTGCTCATTTTAAATTACAATTTAAAATCAAAACTTTTGCAATATATAAAAAATAATCAATCAGTCAATAGCGTATTTTCTTTAAAAATATTTAGTCAGTTTATGCCTTTTTCTGATATAAATACTATATTTGCGCCCTCAAAATGCTGTTACTTTTGGTTTATTTGATTGATTATCAGTATTTTATTTGATTTTTTGGCGAGGTAGCTCAGATGGTTAGAGCGCAGGATTCATAACCCTGAGGTCTCGGGTTCAACTCCCGATCTCGCTACTGAACGGGAGTTTTCGATTAAAAAATCGAAAATCCCGTTTTCTTTTTTCTCCAAATTGCTTGATATTATTGCTATTGAAGAGAATACCCAATTTATTCTTTCGGTTAGATATTGTCCTTTTTCTTTATCGAACTGAATACCCTTTGGAAATACCATTTTTTGAAAATTTAGCTTTTGAGTGTGATTTGCATTTGCCCATACTGCTTTGAGGTTCGAGGATATTTTAACTGCAAATTCAATTAGTTTTTGAGGGTTAGATGTTTTTTTATTGGTCTTCCCAATTTCCTCACGAATTTCCTCCATTTGGTCATGGTATTTTGCTGAAAATTTATCGAAAACAGCTTTATTAATTTCACCTATAGCATGCTTTTCTTCGATTGTATCTATCTTCGATTGAAGTTCAACCAATTTGGCTGTCAATATTCTCTCACTTTCTCGTTGTTGCTGTGTTAAATTTTCATAAGTATATTGCATCTGTACCTTTAACAAATCGATTAAACTATTATTAAAATTCAAGTTTGATAGTAACTCCTCAAATTTTTGATGCATAAATTTTGCACTTTTATTGCACTTACAACCAACTTTATGACATTTATAATAATACAAGCCTTTTCTTTTAGCAAGATACCCTGTCATTGGCGTTCCGCAAGCATTGCATTTAACAAATTGCTTTAAGGGTAACATTTCGTTATACCTGTTGGATTTATAGCCGCTTGGAGCGAGTTTTTCATTAATTTTTAAAAACATTTCCTCTGTTATTAATGCAGGGTGATTCCCTTTTACTACAGTACCTTCAAGCATTTTATTGGCAATTAACCCACAATAAAAGGGATTCCTAAACAAATCTGTGAGTAATTGAATGGGAATATTTAAACCAGCCTTTGCCAATTTTCTAATAATTAGCGGATGAGGCATATTTTGCTCTGCTTTCCAATGGAATGCCTTTTTTAATAATTTCCCTTCTTCATTTATTACCACCTTTTGATCTTCACCTCTTTTATGTGCGTATGAATATCCTTTTGGTAATTGACCAATCCAACCTCCATTTTTCAGTTTTTCCTTCATTCCGACCATACATTTGCCTCTTCTAGTGTCATTTTCGAGTTTATTAAACAGGAACATTAAGTCCTGCTGAAATACACCTGAATAAGTAGAAACATCTATGTTTTGTGTAGCTGACTGCAAGGTAATTCCATGTTTAGCTAATTCTTCAGTAATGATAATAGAGTTTGCTCCTGATCTGCTAAATCTGTCATAACTAAAAACAATGATTTTGGAAATTCCAGCAACTTTTGCTGCTTTCATCATTCGTTGGAATTCTTTTCTTTCATCTGACTTTGCACTTTCATAAGTGCCACCATAATAACCGACAACATCTAAATTGTTTTTTAAGGCGTATTCTTCACAAATATGTTTTTGAGTATCTAAGCTTTGGTTATGCTCCGCTTGCTCTTTTGTAGAAACACGAGTATAAATAAACGATTTATTATTAGACACATTAGTTTTGTTTGTTTTGCCTTTAGCAAATTTCTCAAACTTCGTCAAATGATTTTTCATTTTTTAATATTTTAGAATTGTAAATCGAAAAAATTGTAATTGCCATTATCTCCAGGGAATCAGTTATTTCCTGAGCATCTTCATTACTTAAGTTTTCTAGTCCTTTAAATTTTCTTAGTTCTTTTATTGTTAATTTACGTTTTTCTTTTGATTTTTTGGTTGAATCAAAATTCGTTTTCATTATTTTAATACGGTTCGCCCAAGTCCAAGTCCTTTGGTAGTTGGGTTGTCTGCATTAGTTTCGGATTCTCTTTCCGTTTCACATTATTTTAATTAAATCAGTTTTTATCTGTATTTAATTTTTCCTTTATTTTTCTTACAATTGACACTACTTTTCCATCTTTTTGAATCATTTCAATAGATTGGTATTTTTGCTCTTTTAAAATATCTATAATTTTTTTATCGACTTCAACTCTTTCAACTCCTTCAACTATTTTTATTTTTCCATTTTGAAATTTTACTTCAATGCATTCATAATTTCGTGTACGTATAAAATTGATAAGTTTTGCTTCTTCTTCAGTTGGATTAAATTCAACCCAATGTTTTGGTTTCATATCAATGTTGTTTGAAAAAATTCTTTGTAGAATCGCATTAACATCAATATGAATGTGATTTTTCATCTCTCCGTATACGATATTCAATTTATATTGGTCGTAAGGGATAGGAATTGCAGAACCATCAGAAAACACAAAAAGAATAATATGTTCCTTTTCCATCATAGCTCGAAAAATGTTGAATTCGAGTAAAGGCATTTGAGAATTTACTTTACTATTTCCTTCCTCCAATGAACTCTTTACTAGTTTTATTTGTTCAATTGAATAGCCGAAAAGCCGTAGCTCATAAATAATATTTATCCAAACTGCGTCCAGAATACTGTACTTCCTCCATTCACTCCCATCTCTTCCAATATCTATTAAACCATATTGATCCCAGCTGTTCAATTGGCGATAGGTTGCAATATTTAGTTTAATTGGTTTTGATCTATCGTTTATCATAGCAGAAATTGGTCTAGCTTCTTTATAATTGAAAAAGCTATGAAATGCGGATACATAGTCGTCCGTTAATAAAACGGTATCAACAAATAAGGCTGTTTTTATTTTTTTTATTTTGTTCGTCTTTAAATTGCTTTTAATTTTTGTTTTTGATTGATTCATTGTAATTATTATAAAATCCAAATTGCTAAAAATATTTCTAATAGGTAATATTTAACAAATGTAGTAAATATTTAAAATAAAATTACTGTATGGTAATATTTTTATTCGAAATAAACTAACAAAAAGAATGATAGCTCAATCTATTAAGCAAAAAAAGCATAATAAAATCTTTTAAAACTGAAAATAGTTTGCCTTTTTTAATAAAATCTTATATTTGGTATATAAAGAAAATTAAAATGAAAAATATCCATTACTCCAATCATACGTTAATTATAGAAGGTGACAATTTATTCAAGGAAAATAGATTTGAAGAAGCATTATCTAAATTTCAAGAATATCTAGATCTGCAACCTACATTCAGAAAATTTGTACTTGGCAGGATTGGGATAACGGAGTTGAAATTATGCAACTTTGAAAAAGCAAAGAATTATATTACAGAAGCAATTATACTGACGGAAGAAAGAGATAAAGAATATTGTGTTATTCTAGCAGAATGCTATTATGGTTTAAAATGGTATAATCATGCATTTAATTATTGTAATAAATATATAGACAAATATGGAAGATCTAAAGAAATCGAACTTATTCTTGAAAAAGTACTTCCAACTTCAGAATATTCTATTTTACTTGAAAATAATGATTTAGACTATA
The DNA here is from genome assembly GCA_964549315.1 of uncultured Chitinophaga sp. Classification (GTDB taxonomy): domain Bacteria; phylum Bacteroidota; class Bacteroidia; order 2-12-FULL-35-15; family 2-12-FULL-35-15; genus 2-12-FULL-35-15. The sequence continues at coordinate 66,947 of CAZJUY010000008.1, forward strand.
ATGAAATATCCTGTGCAAATGCGTTATTAAAAATAAGTGAAAAATACTTCCTAAATGAAGAATACGATGAAGCGGAGTATTATGCAAATATGAGGATCAATTATTCTGATTTAAATGCAATTGATGGTTATTATCTTTTGGGTTCAATATTTTCTAAAGCGCAAGAATATTATAAATGTGCTGGTTTAATTGATAAACTAAAGCAAAGCAAAATTTCAGAAAGAGAAAAAAGTGCTGCATATTCTTTTCTTTTAGAAATTTATAAAAAATCACTTTGCTACCCACTTTCTGAACTGAGCCAACAAGATTTAAAATTATCAGGATTTATTGATTTAGTTTCAAAGATTAAGGAAGAAATATCTGTAAAAAAAATGAAAACTATTTTTAGTAATTATCGTCCATCATTGAATTTACCAGTACATTTTGATTTAGAAGCAAGTTTTCAATTGGCTAGAGATTAACCATGTATTAATTTAATTTACTAGAGTGATTCAATTTGTCACTAATTGTATTTAGAATAGTAATAACTTCTTTAGCAGAGGATTTAAATTCTTTAATTGCAGTTTCCCTATTATTTAGAGCCCAATCCATTACTTCTATTATTAATTGTTTCTTTGCATCTCTTCTTTTTTGATCTTTCAACTTTAATACAGCCTCGACCTTTTTCTTAAATCTTTCTGGATAATATTCCTCAAAATCATTCTTTTTAAAATTAATAAAATGTTCCTTCGGCCAAGTCTTAAATTCATCCTTTAATTTGGTTATACAATTTTGACCTACATCATCACCATCTGCAATTACCCAAGCCTTTTTGGAATACATTGGGCTCGTATGAATAAACACAAACAACCTGTTGAAATCTATAACACGAGCCTCTAAATCATTAACGCCTTTAGCAGCAATAGTTTTTATTTTATTGTACAACTTTGGAATAATATTGGGTATCAAAAAATCGCGAATAATTTTTTCGGCAGAAGACTCTTCTAAAATTAAATATGACTCATGCAATTCAAAATCATGAAAATCATACCCAAGTTTTTCAAGAATATTAATCCTTTCTTCGGGATTATTCTTTACTTCAGAAATAAATGATGTCGGAATGTTTTGTCTGCCATTTTCATTCTCTGCATAAGGTTCCCAATCGATATAAAAAATTTTACTTTTTGGAACTACTCCTAAATGCTTAATAACAATATGAGAATGAGTAGAAATAACAAATTGATTATTAATTGACTTATCTACAATTAATTTTAATAGTTTTTTTAATGCTTTTGGGTGTATATCGTTTTCTAATTCCTCAATTAAAAATAATTTATTATTTTCAGTTAATAAGATTACTATAAAGCCTACAATATTTGCAACACCATCACCCATTGAACGAATAGGAATTAAGGATGTATCTGTCACATAAATACCTGGTTCATTTCCATTGTTTTGTTCAACAGGAATTACACCAATTCTAAATCCAAGTATATCTTCACAAAGTTTTACAAATTCTGTATTTTTGGGGTGAGTAGGGTTTCCAATTTTTAATATTTTTGCTCCTAAATTGCGAAGACTATCAGAAACTTTAAATGTTAGTTCCTGTGTAACATTTGAGTCGTAATGTTCTGTTTTTCTTTTTGCTAAAAAAGGATAAATAAAATTATTTTTATCTTCGCTATCAGAAAAACGAAGAAAGTGTTTCAATTCCACATCTTTGCCGCTTTTATCTGTGACCTTTATTCGATTGTATTCTAAACGCCTAGTCTTGTGCTTTGAATTATAGTACAAGTTTTCTTCGGGCTGATTACCGCTTCCCACCCCCCATACAATTGTAAATTCTTTGCTTTCTTCATATTCAGTATGATGGTGAGGGAAATAGAATGAAGTATTGTCCTTTCCGTTGATGTCAACAATTTGGGTATAGGTTTTTGTATAGGTTTTAGTGGCTCGGATGTCTTTTTTTTCAAGACTTCTATATTGTAAGTTAAGTAATGATTTAATAATGGTTGATTTGCCAGAGTTATTGGCACCAAGTAACAAATTAATGTTTTTTGAAAATTCTACATGTGTGTGCTCGTAGCTTTTTAGATTTATTATTTCAATAGACTTCACTATCATTTTAAGAAAATTTTTATTTTAAGTTACTCTAGGCTAATAATCATCCACTATAATATCATTATTCAAAAACAATTAAAATAATTAATTACTCCACCTTCCTGAAAATGCAGCTTTGTTAAGCTTGACTTCAATAACAAGTTTTTCTATTTCTGCACTTGTAAGTGCAGTTTTGTATTTTTCATAGCGGTCTAGCACTTTTAATAATTGTTCAGTTGCATTTAGCCCATTAGTTTCTAAGCGATAAATTTGTTTTTTCAAATATATAAAAAGTGATTCCGAAAAATCAAATCCAAATTGTTTTTTTAAATAAAATGCCCTTAATATGTTCGCTTGTTTAGTTGGGTTTAAATTTCGATATTTCGGCTTTGACATAAGAATATCCAATTGATTCGAGCTTACACAATCATTAAATGATTTCACATTTAATCCTAAAGTTTTAATATCAATTACTAATGAGTCGAAGTTATAGAAACAGCCTTTACCAATCCTTTCAAGAATATACTTTTCTGAACGCTTTACTAATTCGCTTTTAAATGCCCAGTTTGCTTCTATACTCCAGAAATCAACGGTAATTTTTTTTAACTTTAACTTATAGCCACCTAATCTGTTTTTTTGACACTGCTCCAACTGCATTTTATTAATTGCAATATCCAAGTCTGATTCATTCACGTCAACAATAATATCAATGTCGCGAGATTCTTTTCCTATTTGAATATCTCTTAAATAACCACCAACAATAAAAGCTGTATTGTTTTCTGTTAATTTATTAATAAAAGTTCCAAATTCAGGACATTGTTGTTTCGTCTTTAGAAATTTACTCCTAAATTTTTTCTTAAAACCTGGTTGGTCATCTATAAAAAGATTTGCCATTTTATCTAATACCTGATATTCTTTGATATAATTCTAATGCATAAGTATCGGTCATGCCACCAATAAAATCTGTGATAAGTTGAAATTGTAAATAAAGAGGATCAATTTTTTTATTTGCGGGTAATTTATTGTTTTTCTCTAGCTCTTGCTCGTAAATATACCTATAGCTAGAAGATACAAGATTATATAAGCGAATAGACTTTCCTTTATCCTTATTATTAAATTTGCCACTTAAAGCAGAATTAATATATTCATCGAGCAAGCCTTGAATGACCATGTAGCCCGACAATTCTTTTTCAACTATGCTCTTATTTTTATATACAACGTATGATAAATTTTTAAAACATTCTTTAAACTCATTAGAATCAGATGATTTTATTAAATCCTTATTGTATTTTGCATCGAGAATTTTTTCGTGATTTTTTACAAACTCAACAATTATTGAATCAATCATTATCCCTTGTGAAGAGATTCTGAAATTTTGAACAGCAATATCAAGTGCATCTGTCCCTTTCATACTAGACAGTTTTTTATATTCTTTCTTAAAATTACGGACTGCCTTAGCTTGTGCTTCATTAAGGATTTTCTTTTTTGAATCAAATTCTTTGACAATAAGATCATAATTTAAAATGCCCAACTTGACACCATCCTCAATATCCGCACCAGAGTATGCAATGTCATCAGCAGCTTCAAGCAGGAATGTAACAGGATGTCGCTCTCCCTTAAGACCTAACGTTTCGTTAATTTTATTATATAGGTTTTCTTCAGTAATAAAATACCCAAATTTTTTATCTCCTATATTTCTTGTTTCTTTATTACCTAGATTAGATTTTCTAGGATATTTTATTATACTAGCCAATGATGGAAATGACAAGTTAAAACCATACTCTTTACCAAGAAACTGAAGTTTTGTTAATATTCGGAATGTTTGGACATTACCATCAAATTTTAAAAAATCCATTTTCATTTGCGTTGTCCACTTTTTGAATTTTGGATTTTGTTTGTTCTTATCAAATAAATGAGTAAAATAATTTTGAATAGCGGTTTCTCCAAAATGTCCATAAGGAGGATTACCCAAGTCATGAATTAACCCAGCATTAGCTAACAAACTACTTATACCAGAATTCTCATTTATTAACTTTTTATCTTCCAATATTTTCTCAATGCTCTTCCCAATAGATCTAGCGATAGAAGACACTTCCAAGGAATGAGTTAAACGTGTTCTAATAAAATCACTCTTTTCAAGAGGAAAAACTTGGGTTTTATCTTGCAATCTTCTTATCGGAGAACTAGAAATTAAACGACTATAATCATTTTCAAAATCATTTCGTTTATCACTTCCAGATGGCGGTTTTTTATCTCTAAATCTTAAAGGATATAATAATTCATTCCATCTTTTTTTTGAATCCATAATATTTTAGTTTAATATGTATTTTAGCTTCACTTGTGAATTCATAAACATTAGGATAACCAACTCGCAGTTCAGCAAATTTTCTATTTCCGAGTTCTATTTTATTTTGTTTTTCAATTGTTTCAAATATACAAAATCAGCATCAGATTTTTAGAAAAATACTTATTGGGTTATAACAGAATTGTTAAATAAAAATGGACGCTACATTTAGGTCCATTTTTGTTTTTGCAACCTATGCAACTTTAACTCTTTCGACCTTAGCAATACTAGCAGAAGGTTTATTATCTTTTCTGGCGTCAATACATACTATATAAGGATTATTAATTAAATCCAATTCCTTCAACACATCGAAAACCATTTTTTCTTCATCTTTTGTAAAGTATGCAATAATTCTCACCGATTTGCTAGTATTATTAGACGCTTCATAAATTCCCACTTGAGTTGAAAGCCCATGTTTCAATTTTTCTTTTCCACCTGTAGCTAATTTGAATTCGACAACAGTCTTGTCATGAGAACCGTAGCTAACAATAAAGTCTGGGCAACCTCGTCCATTATTTGGGTCCCTATTAATATCGTTTTTCATTCCCATAGTTGTAAGACTATACATGCTTTGAAGAACTTTTTCATCTCCAAAACGTTCATTTCCTCTGTAAAAAGACTTATATACATCGCCATTTTCAATTTTATGCTTCAAAAACTTGGCATGTTTCATCGATTCATCTAAAGAATCAGGAATGCCTCTAAAGCTATTATGAACAACGGATAAAGGCGATCTCTGTTTCTTGTTATCAAAATTTTTGAATTGGTCTAATTTAGAAAGTAACCGTTTATTTTCTGAGTGATAATGATAGGCTATGCCAGCTACTACAATTATTGTACAGACTATGCCGACAGTGATAATGATTTTAGTATTTTGTTTCATTTTTGGTGAGGTTGATTTTTATTTTCAAAAGGGATGATAAGTATTTCAATTATTGATTCGACTCTTATTTCTAACAAAAGGTTGCATAAAACACACCACTAAATGAGGGGTTTTAAAATTCAAAAACTTATGATAAAGCTTTTGCAACCATTACGCCAAGTACAATTAATGCTACAACAATAACTAAATTATTAACAAATTCAGCGGTTTCGGCATAAACTGTAATACAGTTGTTACTACTACATACTTTAGCCTTTTAATTTTTTGAAATCATAATACTTAAATTTATATACAATTAATATAATATACCTCTCTTAACCCTCATTAATAATGGTTTTCGCTAGAAGAACTATAAAATTTTACGAGAGATCTTCTGTTGGAGCAGTTGGAGCATCTCTTTTTACAGCCGAGATTCCTGTTTCACGCCCTTGATCAGTTACATAGTTTTCACTTCTACCAATTATTTCTCCATTAGCAGCTTTCAGATTAAAGGTGTAGTTACCATTACTTCCTTTTCTATCATATCTACCATCATAAGGAGCATTTTCTTTTACAGAAGCAATGCCATTAAAACATGATTGTTTTGTCGTGTATCCTTCTCCATTAAGAATGATTTCACCATTTTTAGCTCTTAAGCGATAATAGTATTGACTATTAGAAGGGCTTTTGAATACTTGAAATTTTGGATTTTCCATTTTGTTTGTGGTTTTTAAATTATTTTATTGTACAAATATTAAACGACATGGCGAACTGAACGTTCGCCATGAAATAATTTTTGAAATAATTTTAAAATAGAATTTATTTATAGGATTTGAGGACTAACTTCAATGTCGATTTCACTTGCTCAACAACTGACGGAGGTGATAAAACTTTACAGCTTCGCCATAGCTTAATATTTTAGCGTAAAACTCATAGGAAGGTTTAACAAGAACCGACACTTTGAATTCAGAAGCATTACTTTTCAATATTTTTTGAGTCTCATGAATTGGTAACGCCTTTATATAATTGCCTTGAAATGGTGTAAAGGAAAGAATAACCTTTATTGGCTTAGTTTCAGCTACTGTCACTCCAAACGAATATTTAAAGTATCTTTCACTATTAAAGTCCAATGATTTAAAAGAAGCATCAGTTATATTTAAACTGCTCATCCGATCTAATGCAAAAGTAGTTGGTTTGTCTTTTCCTTCTAGGAATCCTATTACATACCATAAATGGTGATCTTCTTTTAAAAGATAAGGGGCTAAAATTCGTTTGTTTTTGTCTTTGCCATATGGAGTATACTCAAATTCAAGCATTTTTTTTTCTTCCAAAGCTTGGGCAATTTTGCTTATAAATTCGTGTCCTTTAATAGGGGGGACTCTTTCGGCTTGAACAATAATTCTAGATTTTATCAATCCTTTTACTTCTTCCCTTATTTTGAAGTTATCAAGAACTTTTTCTACTGCTTTGGAAATATCCTCGAAAATTTTTATTCCTTGGTATTGGTTTAGCGTTTTTGAATAGAACAAAAGCGCATTAATGTCTTCTTCTCTTAAACCGAATGCACGAATTGAAAAATTTGGTTCGGAATAGCAATAACCTTTATTGCGTGTATCTTTTTTAATTGGAGCACCATAACCAATAGGTGGAGTACTTTCCATTAATTCAAGATCTTTTTGAATAGCACGAACTGTAACTTTAATATCCAATTCCTTTTCTATAATCTCCTTTAGCTCGCTTGTTTTTACCCAACTTTTCCTATTAAGCTCTCTGTCAATTATTTCAATTCGACCTTTTTGGTACTTCGTTTTCATGCTTTATTTATTAAATTGTTCCATTCTTCCCAAATCATTACCATAGCAAGGGTGTCTAGCTCACAATATTTTAGCAATGCTTTTTTGATTGAATCACTTTCAATTTTTGTCATTTGAGTAAATTGCATTTGCGCATATGCTGTCATTGCTGCACCTCCGTCTTGCAAATCTGCAACATCTTCCAAAATTAAACTATCTAATAATTCTTCATCAATACCTTTGAAGATTGGATCTAATAATTTATAAGGATTTACAATGTAACCACCTTTATTGTATGTTATCCAAATTTGATTATTAAAATTCAAACTTTTTATTTCACTTCCATAAATAGGTTGAGAATATTTCTTTTTTAAATATTCACTGGAATTAAGTATGGCAGGTAATATTTGTTTTATTGAATTTGATCCATTCGTTTGTGGATTATAATAATATTTTTTTACTAATTCCAACAAGTCAACCATATTTCTGTCTCCTTCCCATTTTTCAACACTATTTCCTGTTGACTTCGTTATTGTTTGTATCCATTGACAAAGAGGATCTTTGTCATTTTCTTTAGAATCTTTTAATTGTCGGAAAATAGCATTTAAAATAGAATTTTCATGTGGGGCATATCTAAAAATAGTACCATTATCATTTTCTAATTCTGCCTTTAATGCTCTTACAAAATCGAAATTTGGAAATTTCCCTTGTTCTGTATTAATCCATTCTCCTTTGTGTTCAATCACTCCATTCTTATGAATTATATGATGAGAAAATTGAAAGGCGATTTGCTCATAAGGTTTACGACCAATATTAAAGGGGATTGCAACAGCGGTCGTTTCAAAATCTATAAAATGTAATGGATAGCTAAATGATTCCATCATACTTTTTATACCATCAATATCAATATATGAACTACTATCATTGTTTGTCGATTTCGTAATCTGCAATTCTTGCCGATCAACTCTGGAAAGGATTCCATCAGCTAAAAATTTGGTTTCTTTTTTTTCTAGATCAGCACGAGTCAACTTAGATTGAAAATATTTTCCTAAAGAAATATATTCATCTTTTTTCCTAAAATCCCAAATGTCTAATATTGACGGTTTTTCAAAATCAATTTCATTTAATTTTGCTTTACTCTTCCAGCATTCTTTGAAGCCATTTAACAAACCGTTGTTTTCCTCTTCGATAGTTGCTTTAAACTCACATTCTTTACATTTAGAGCCAACTGAACTACTAATTAATTCTCCTTTTTCATATTTATCAGCAAAAAAATGAACCCATTCTTTAAATGATTTTTCTGGATAATCAACAAATTTTTCTTCTGCCAAAACGGAATCTACTATTTCGTCAACGGCTACTTTTATTAAAACCTCATTCCCCAAGGCTTGTGTTGTAACATCGCCTATCGTTTCAATTTTGTTTCTTCCTCGTTCATCTTTAGTTAAAAAAAAGTGTTGATTTAAACCTTCGACTGTCGAAGGCGTATTTTTATCAGCCAACATTAAAAAAGCATTTACAGAAAATTGTGGAAACGCATTGCATATAACATATTTTTGAAATGTGATATCGTATAAATATGGTTTCCAAGACGAAACAATTTCTCCTTTTGTAGTTAAAAGTTCTTGCTTATTAGAGTCGAATGATTTGGCTTTTACCTCATACAATTTAATATTGTTTCCTTTTTTTACAACTACATCAGCTCTGATAAATAAGTTTTTAAATTTGAACGCTGCCTCATAAATTATACAATTTTCTTGTTTTAGCAAGGTGTTAGTTTTTTCTAAGGAAATGTCATAATCCAATTCATCAATGTTTATGCCTCCAGGGAAATAGCACTTCGCAAGTTCTCCAACTTGAAACCCTCCTTTTGCCAAAGCAGCAAGAAATTCATCATTTAATTTTTGATCAGGATATTGTTCTTTTTTACCTGTATAGAATAACTTTGTCGGGCATTCCAAGGCTAGTTTAAATCTAGATTTTGTAAGCACTTTCATTGTTGCGTAGTTTTAAGTTTATTATAACATTTTAATTAAATAAGATATTTTCATTTTAAGCCCTAACTAATTCTTGTTCTTGTTTTTTTGAAATTAATTTATAGACTTTTTCTTTATAAATCGATTAACTTCATTTTTTGATTTACACAATTGTTCACCAAACTTGTAAGGAGTAACTAGCTACATTCCATTAAAAAACAAAGGCGGTTCTCATGCATAAAGATTTAACAAATAAATTGATTTTGTGAGCAACTCAGAATCATTAGCTAAACTAAATTTTTTTTTTCAAAAAACAATAAAAATGCTTTTTTTCGTAACATAAATTTAACAAAATGAACAGCCAAACTTTAACCCGAAAAGAGCTATACGACTTAGTATGGTCTAATCCCTTTACTACATTAGCAAAAAAATATTTAATATCCGATGTGGGATTAAGAAAGATTGGCATGATCCTCAAATTGGGTTACATGATGAATTGCTGGATAAAATAAAAAATGAAGAATGGATTTGATAGGAGAACAATATATTACTTATACCATTTAAATACTCAGAAATTACAAGCTATTCTACAGGTTTATAAATTCAAAAGTTTGGAAAAACATTAATTTAGTATGAGTTTTTACGAGTTAAAATTAGTTTTTACAAGTTTTCTTAATGTGTTTTGCTTGTTTCATAATGTTATTTTGAAGTTTATAGAAGTTTTGTTTCTGTTTTTGACAAGTTTTCAGAAGTTTTTTTATTGTTTTTTCCTTTCTTCAAAAAGAATTTTGCTGTTCTTTAGTAGTTTCTTTTGGTTTTGCAATTAATTTTTTTGTTTTAACAAAGCTTGTGGTAAAATTTATAGGTTTTGTTGGTTTTAAATAATTTATTAAGGAACGATTATTAAATATCAGATCTTGTTATAAAAAAGTACAACAAAAATTTTGATTGTATATATTTTTTGTTTTAATATTGTTTAAACCTTAAAATCAGGGAATCATGAAACAACTAAATTTTTTATTAGCGTTATTGCTATCTGCCTTTTCCATTCTAACTTCTAAGTCTCAGAACTATAAATTACCAACTCCTAATTCAGAAGGAATAACCGATATGGTCGTGTATGACCGAGAAGGTAATACTCGCCTTGTAAATGATTTATTCTTTCAAATGCCATATACAGGAGGAGGTCCTAGTATTTTAACGATACCTCCAACTTGTAACGCAGGTATTTTTCGTTTACATTTTACTGACTCTGGAACAGGAACAGGCTTTGATGACCCTATTTTGGGACCTCAAAGACAGGCTGTCGCATGTCAAGTATATACTGACTTAAGTTTGCTAATAAATGAAGCAAACAGTCCATATTCAAGCATTCCTAATTTGGGTTCTGGTAATTCATGGGTTGAAATATGGGTAAAAGGTTCTTTAAATAATTCTGCCGACCCAACTCTAGGAACTGCAGGACAATATTTTTTGCCAACCACTCAGGGCGTAGTTCATGGAACAGTATGGGAAACAATTAATACTGGAATTGATAGTTGGTTTGGTGTAAATTCCAGCAACCTTGGAAATTTTGGTATTTTTCACGGAGAAATGCAAATTAATTTTGGACATAATTTTTATTTGGGAACAAATCCATCTTTAATATCTTCTACAGAATTTGACTTATACACTGTAATACTTCATGAAGCAATACACGCTTTAGGCTTTGGCTCTTTGATAAACCAAGTTGGCAACAGTAAAATAACAGGTACAAATCCTGGTATATATAGCATATATGATACTTATTTAAGAGATGTAAGTACTAGCAATTTTTTAATTAATCCATCAGGGTGTTACAATGCTAGTTTTAGTATATCATCTTTATCTCAATTAGTGACTCCTTGCGCTATAAATTTTTCTGGTACTAACAATACTTCTGTTACTACCAATACAATATGGTCTAATGGAACGAGCTTGAGCCATTATTCTATTGGAATCTGTGGAAATCCAGGAAATTATTCAATGAACCCCAGTTTGGCTTTAGGTGTTACCAGAAGATTCCCTGATATAGCAGAGGTAACTACTTTATGCGATATTGGATATTCAACTTCGGGAACTTATCCAGGAGCTACTTACCCTGGCACTGGGACATGTGGTTTGAGGGTGGCTGGTGTTAATGACTTTGCAACATATACTACAACGGCACCAGGAACAAATTATCAAACAGCTTTTAATACCGCATATACTTTTTCATCTACAGATATATTAGGAAATGATGAAAATGCATCCTTCTATGAATGTATGGAAGTAGTTAATTTATCTGGAACATTGTCAGGACCTCTTTCTGGTGGTGTAGGTAACAATATTACATTTACTCCTAATACTGGTTATAGTGGTGTGGCTATTTTGCGGTATGTTCCAAGATTAAATTCAGTTGGACAAAGGGGAAACACCACTTATGTATTTATACTTGTAATGCCACCTCCTTTACCTCCTTGTACTCCAAATCTGTGTGAAATGATTTGTTATGGTGGATTTGAAGAATTTTCTTCACAATTACAGTATGACATATATACAACTAATGGTTCTGTAAATCCTTTTAATGATTTTAATTTTTCGACAAGTCAAGATAATTCGCCAGATTTAAACCAAACTTTTGTTCCTGCTGTATGGTCTTGTGGTGGGGCTTTTACTGGAGGAATAACTGCTAATACTGGCAGTAATTTTTTGGGGCTTATACTTCGAACAGATAATCTAGGTAATAATCATCCTGAAGGGCCTGCATTTCCTCTAAACTCTCCGTTGAATCCGGGTGAAACAGCAACAGTTAGCTTATGGGCAAGATTGGGTAATGCACTTTGCATGGGAGGAATAGAAATTAGATTTACAAATATTCAACCTTGTGGCGGAAACACTATATTAACAAGCTGTTCTGGTCTAATACAATCAGCAACGGTTCAATCAGCAGCCTTAGCAAATAACACTAGCTGGCAACAACTTACTTTTACCTATACAAATGTTACAGGAGTTTCATTGACACATTTATTAATAAATTCCTTACCATTTCAAATATATGGAACTCCGCCAATTGGGTATATTTTTATTGATGATATTTCATGTATAAAAAATACACCTAATCTGCAAATAATTAAAACAGGGCCTACGTCAGCATGTCCTAATGATATTATTAATTATAATATTCTTATTTGCAATAATTCTACCTTCCCTGCAAATAGTGTTCAAATAAACGATATACTTTCGACAGGATTAACTTATGTTTCTGGAGGTACATTTACATTTCCTACAACAACTATTCCTGTACTTCCTGCGGGAGGATGTGTTAATTATGATTTAAATGCACAAGTAATAAGTACATTAGGAAGTGTCACAAATACTGCCAATGTTGCTTCTGGAGGCTGTCTTGTGAATACTACTTCTAATAGCGTAACAACTTCTATAAATCAACAAACCTTAATAATCAACCAAACAGTAGACAATTCTAACCCTCCAGGAGGGGGAACAATTAATTTAACTGTCGATATATGCAATTATACACCTAATCCTGTTAATGGAATTAACTTTCAAACAGTAGTGCCTATTGGAGCAATTATAACACCAGGAACTGGTTATACAATAATAGGAGGCAGTACTATAAATTTTAATACATTCAATCTTGGAGCTGGAAGTATTACTAGTCCTGATTGTGCTACTTTCGTGATTCCTATCACATTTCCTTGTGGGGTATCTGGAAACATTTGTAGTTATTTATTTTCAGGAGGTAATGTTTGCCTAGACCAAAATTATTGTAATCCAATTACTACAACGTTACCTAATATAACAGTTACACCACCTTCTCCTACAATTACCGTTGGAGGAAATGTTTCCTTACTAGCGTCTGGAGCATCTACTTATTCTTGGGTTCCTGCCACAGGTTTAAGTTGTACAAATTGTCCTAATCCTATTGCCTCTCCAACTGTAACAACAACATATACAGTTACAGGAACGGATGCAAATGGCTGTATGAACACAACTACTGTTACTGTAACTGTGATTCCAGTACCTGGTTGTACTAGTTGCACTCCTTTAGCTACTTCAGGAACATTATCTACAAGTCCTGCTGGGTTTCAAACATATTGCATTAATAATAATATAACTATTACAGGAGCTGTTAATTTTAATATCAGTGAATTTAAAATGGCTCCTGGTGTAATTGTAACTGTTGACCCAGGTGCTATTCTTTCAATAAATGGAAGTCATATATATTCTTGTTCCGATATGTGGCAGGGTATAGTTGTTAAACCAGGAGGAAGAGTGATTGTTCAAAATTTTACTTTAGGTTCATTTATTAATCGTTCTTCTTTAATTGAAGATGCTTTTGTTGCGATTGATATTCCGAGCTTGGCTTCAGTAACAAATAATCCACTAACAGTAGATAATGCCACTTTCAACCGAAACCAAATTTCTATTCGAATAGATAATTATTCTACCACATCTGGCCCTACAACATATCCTATGTCTATTGTTAACTCGGTATTCACATGTAGAGATATTCCTTTTACTCCTAATTCTCTTGCATGGCCTCAAACAAATGCTATAAAATCAACATCTGTTGTACCTGTTTTACAATCGCCATTCATTAATAATACAACTTACTCACAAACAAATGCTAATGCATTTTTAAAGCCACCATTTTCTACTGGAGTTGCTAAACCTTTGGCTGGAATTAGATTAAGTAGGGTAGGAACAACGCTTACTCCTGCTACACCAACTTATTATGAAATAAAAATTGGTGCCCCTGGAGTACCTAAATTTAATGTGTTTGATAATTTATCAATTTGTATTGATGCTGAAAATTCAAATTTTACTTGTGTAAATAATGTTTTTCAAAACAACCCTGCATCACAAAAAACAGGAATCGCAATTAATGCTATTGCTCGTGAATTATTTAACTGTAGGTTGCAAGTTATTCCTGCCGCTGCAAATAATTTCATTAATAAATTTTATGATTGTGGCAGAGCAATTAATTCTGTAAATTATTTTGAAAACATTGCTACAAACTGCGAGGTAAGAAGTTCTGTACCAACATCGGCTGTTGCTCCTGTTGCTCCAACTCTTCCTTTCCTTGGTCAATATGGCTTTTTTGCAGTTACAAATCGTTTTAGAATGCTTAACTTTTCTAATAACACAATGTATAATATAGTTAATGGAATAACATTTAACGCAAACTTTGGTCCTTACCAAGTTGGAGGTTTTGTTCCAAGCGGACAATACTCTGGTCAAGTAAATATTAATTCAAATACAATTCAACCTCACGCACCTGGTAATCCAATTACAACACAGTATGTTGCTAATGCAATTACAGTTACTAATGTGGTTGCTTCAGGATTAACGTTACTTTCTGGAACCAATGTAAGCGTTAATAATAATATAATTAGCAGCGTTTACAGAGGTATTGGAGTGGATACATGGAGTAAAAAAGATGTAAAAACCAATAACAATACTATTACAATGGTTGCAGACCCATTCTTTATACCTGCACCTCCAGCTACACCAACTACTACTCCATTACAATACGGAATTGGACATAGAGCCAATGCCGCAGGTGTTTCATTTGGAAATAGTATCGTTGGCAATACTATTACAGGACCAGGAATAGGAACAAACCCTAATGTGAGAGCTATAGTTACTGCAATGTGCAGTAATCAGATAGTACGTTGTAATATTGTTAGCAATACCTTTAAAGGTATTGAGTTTAATGGAAATAATTCTCCAACATCATTTAACCATAATGATATGAGCAATCACCGATTTGGTTTTGTTTTAGACAATGCAGGCTTTATTGGTGTGCAAGGAAATTCAACCAACCCAAGTGATAATCGTTGGCTTGGAACTTGGACAGGAGGAAATTTTAGAACTGCTACACTTGCTACTACAACTGCTTCTACTGCTATAGGTTCTGAATTGTGGGTAAGAAATACTTCTACTGCATTTAATCCAAATGGGTCAGGGTTTACAAGTGGAACATTTTTTCAAGATGATTACTTTAATAATGGAAGTGCGGCAAGTACTTTAAAATACATTACCAACAATCCATTATATGCAGCTTGTCCAATATCAATATGTTGTTTAGGGCCATTTCCTTTAATTGCAAATATGGAAAAAATAGTACAAGACCAAGATTCCTTATATGGTAATGTTCCTCAAACTCGTTATATAAATAAAAATAAGGTTTATCGTATGTTACGTCAAGACCAAAGCTTAATGACAAGCTCTCCTGTACTCCAAAATTTTTATAACGATGGCTTTGTTGGTACAAAAGAAGTATTGGCTTCAGTTGAAGATGATTTAGCAATGAGTGATATAACAAGTGCTGAAACAAAAACAAATGGATTGGTGCCACAAAACACAATAGAACAAAACTATAAAACATTTTTCGAAATTTATATGAAACAACAAACAGATACTGTTTCATATAACGACAGTGTAAATATAGTTGCACTTGCACTGGGTTGCCCTTTTACTGATGGGGAAGTAGTTTACCAAGCAAGAGCTTTATATAATTCAATTTATATGACAAATGTTATTTTTGAAGATAATTGCTCCGTAGAGTCACGTGAGTTTAATTTGAATCAAAAACCTGTTGTAAAAAATCAAAAGCCATCAATTTATAAAGTATATCCTAATCCAAGCACTGGTGAATTTGTAGTTGAATTAAATTCCGAAGAACTTGCTCCGTTTAGTGTTCGAATTGCGGATATGCAAAACAGAACTATTTATACAGAAACTTCGTTTAATAAACTATTGAAATTGAACGCAGATGTAGAAAATGGAGCCTATATGCTTCATATAACTAATATAAAAACTAATGTCACAGTTATTCAAAAACTGGTTATTCAAAAATAAAAATCAATCATATCAACAAACCTTTTGGTTTTTACCAAAAGGTTTGTTGATTGTTTTTATATTTTATTCAACTATTTCCAAGGCTCAATATAACTTAGTTCCTAATCCAAGTTTTGAAATTTATAGTTCTTGCCCGAATGCATCAAGTCAGATTAGTTTAGCTATACCTTGGGTTGGGACAAATAATAGTACAGACTATTTTAATGCTTGTGCCCCATCTTGCAGTTTAAGTGTTCCTTGTCAGAGTTCAGCTTCTTTTCAACATGCAAGAACTGGGAATTCATTTGCTGGAATATGGATGGTTAATGGTTATGGTCTAGATTATAGAGAGTATTTACAAACTGAAATTTTAGATACACTAGTAGCATTAAAATGTTATAAAATTTCATTTTTTATAAATCTTCATAATTCCATGAAATATGCCGTCAATAATTTTGGTGCTTATCTTTCTGATAATGGGTTTACGACATCATGGGGACCTGCACCATACACACCTCAAGTTTTAGGGTTCCTGAACAAAATTAATCAAGATACCCTTGGCTGGATAGAAATTTCTTCTATCTATTACGCAAATGGTAATGAGAAATATATTAGTATTGGAAATTTCTATGATGATACAAACACTGATACATTAAATACAGGTAATGGAACATACTCTGGAGCATATTACTACATAGATGATGTATCCGTAATCCCTATAGATAGCATTATTGGTGGTATGCCAGCATTTGCAGGTAACGATACAAGTATTACAATTGGTGATAGTGTTTTTATTGGGCAAGAAATTTATAACTTAAATTGCAACTGGTATGATTCATCAGGAACATTAATAGCAAGTAATATTTCAGGGATTTTTGTTTCACCAACAGCATCAACATATTATGTAGTAGAACAAAATTTATGCGGAACAATTACTTATGATACAGTGAATGTAGTAGTAAATCCTGTAGGAATTAACGAAACAGAAAAAGTAAAGTTTTCATGTAAAGTATTTCCTAATCCAAACAAAGGAGAATTTAATGTTGAGTTAAATACAAATGAAAATAACATATTTAAATTAAATGTTATGGATATGCAATATAGAATTTTGTACTCAGAACAAATATATAGTAACTCGTTTAAGTTAAATCTTGATTTAGAAAGTGGAGCTTATTTGCTTCATATTACAAATGTAAAAACTAATGTCACAGTTGTTCAAAAGCTGGTTATTCAAAAATAAAATATTTCTAATTTAATATGAATTTTATTTTGTAGATGTTTTTTGAATGTGTTTTTTTATTTAATTAAGCCAAATATTCCTTCGTTTCGGACGTTTAGTTTTTTTTGTTGAATATCAATCGCACA
The DNA here is from genome assembly GCA_964549315.1 of uncultured Chitinophaga sp. Lineage (GTDB taxonomy): Bacteria > Bacteroidota > Bacteroidia > 2-12-FULL-35-15 > 2-12-FULL-35-15 > 2-12-FULL-35-15. The sequence continues at coordinate 84,230 of CAZJUY010000008.1, forward strand.
TTTCAAGAATATAATCGCTAAACCTTGTTCTGGCGGTTTGTTTTTGTTGACTGTACTTTTACGAAAATATATCTGTTTCGTTTAATTTCATCCTACTAACTGTACATTTTTAGTTTATAAAAAGACTAAAAAAACCTTACATTTTTACAATGCAAGGTTTTTAATAAATTGAGTGATTTTTTATTGATATTATTTTACCTCTATAATTTTTTTCATAATTGATTTACCATTTACGGTAATTTTAACAAAATAGACTCCTGCATCGTATCCTTTTTCTTTTGCGTTGAAGTTATATTTATAATTCCCAGCTTGCTGACTACCATTTGCTAAAGTTTCAATTTTCTGTCCAATAGTATTAAACACTTCTAGATTAATAGTTGCTGTGTTTTTTAGAGTATAAGTAATGTTTGTTTCACTTAGATATGGGTTTGGATAGATATTTACAAAATCCGATGTCAGGTTTTCCTGCATAGAAGTTGTAACATTTGTGCAGATGTTTGAATAAGAAGAGCTATAACTTCTAGTTGGGGTACAACTTATGTTCCATATGGTTTCTACTCTCCAAGATGCAGTATTTTGATAAGTAGAATAGAGTGGGTCATTAATAATCTGCTGGGTACCAGCAACACTTGCTACGGCATTCCAATTTCCATTTGTACTATCGTCCCTCATTAATACATAATTAGAGACAGGATTTGCTCCTCCTTCTATTCCATAAAGTTGTGGCCAAGTAAATGTTCCTGACGTATTTAAAATGTAAATTGTATTGTGATAGGGACTTATTGGTCCTGTCGTCCCACAAGTGCTTAATGCTTCTATTTTGTAACGATATGTTCCATTGTTAGGATTTCCTGTGTTAGGAAAATACATGTAACGTGTTGTATCAACAAATTGACTTAGCGAATCAAATGAAACTGAACCAATCGGAGAATAATTTCCAGTTGTAATTTCTCTATAAATAATAAAACTATCCACTGTTGTAAAACTTGTTTTGTCCCAGATAATCACATTATATTGAGAGAGAGAATCAACTGTTACCATGCAAATCGTTGCCATGTCGGCTGGAGGTTCAGTAAGCGTTACAGAGGACACTTGAGCGCAACCGTATCCTTCTGTAATAGTAACATTATAAGTGCCTGCTACAAGATTGCTTGCCGCAGAAGTAGTTTGTGTTGGAGTTGAATTCCAAGAATAAGAATATGGAAGGTGACCGCCTGTTGCAAAAGAAATTGCAGAGCCATCATTTGCACCAAAACAACTTACATTTACAGATGAGGAAATACCAGAAGAAAATTGAAAAATATCTGCTACAAAAATATCTTTCATTCCACTTGTTGTTAATGATGTTGTACCGAACAGTAGAGGAGCACTATCAAAGTCTCCTGTAAAATAAACGTCTGCTGCTAATCCCACAGCAATACCTCTTGCCCAATCAGCACCAAGTCCACCAATTTTTTGAGTCCACAGAAAATTACCATTCGTATTATATTTTGCTAAAAATATATCTGCTTGAGCGGAAGCTGAAGTATTATTGATACTAGTATCCGTACCAAATAAAAATGTGGCACTTGTAAAAGTACCAAGAGTATAAACATTTCCTGCTGCATCCACAGAAAGATTTTTTGAGTAGTCATAATTAGCTCCTCCAGCACTTCTTCCCCATATTGCATTTCCGTTAAAATCATATTTCGCAACAAACATATCTGTTGATCCAGATGAATTATTAATTAATGAGTCGCTTCCAAATTTGACCGAAACACCTTGAAATTCTCCTGAAGTATATAAATTAGTTCCATCTGTTTTAATTTCGTAAGCAATTAAATCTCCCCAAAGACATTCTATTTTTTTCGACCATACAACAGTACCTGTGGAGTCGTACTTTGCTATAAACATATTTGTTGCACCAGACGCACTACTAATTAATGTAGGCGAAGTTCCAAATTTAATAGAGTCGCTGCTGAAACTTCCAGAAACGTATGCATTTTTATTTGCATCAGAAACTATTCCGTTGCCATAATCATATCTGTTGCCACCTGCACGTTTTGCCCAAATAAACGTTCCTGTTGAAGCGGTATATTTTGCAATAAACAGATCTGTATTATTTGTTCCAATATTATTTAAAGAAAATGTTCCAAATTTAATGGAGTCACTTCTATAGTTCCCAGTAAGATATATGTTTGCTCCTCCATCAAATGTGATAGCTGTTCCGCTATCATCATTGCTCGCACCTCCTGCACTTTTTGCCCAAAGCACAACACCTGACGGATCTATTTTTTCAATAAAAACATCACTTGAACCTAGAGAAATTAGAGTAGTACTTCCAAATGTTTTTGTTCCAACATAATTTCCTGTAACATATAAATTCCCAACATTATCAGTTGCCAAGCTTGTTCCGTAGCCATTTATATTTTGAGCCCACTGAACAATACCAGATGGAGAATATTTCACAATGAAATAACCTCCAGAACCACCGTCAGTTAGTGTAGTGCTTCCAAATGTTATAGAGCCAATAAAATCTCCTGTCACAAATACATTTCCGTTTACATCAGTTGTAATCGCATGACTTTGATCGCTGTTTGTTGCTCCTGCTTTTTTAGCCCAAAAACAGTTCTGAGCATTTGTGGTTATACTTGTAATAGCAAGTATAATAATAAGTATATGTTTTTTCATTTTATTGTTTTTTAGTACTTCTGTTAAGCAAAAATAAGGAAGTATAAAATTGGATTTAGATTAAATGTGTAGATGTATATAAATCTTGTGTGTATGTAGTTATTTTTCGAATTGATTTCTTGTATTATTAATAGCTGCTATTAGTTCACTTTGTTTACGCGCAGAAACAAGTGCTTCTGAACCATTTTTCATTATTAACAGACCTCCATCTCTTTTATCCAAATGATCAATGAAAGCTAAATTAATGAGATGAGAATTATGAGACCTAAAGAAACCAAATAGACTTAGCATATCGTCATATTCTTTTAATGATTTAGATACTACAATACTTCGTTTATCAACTAAGAAAAAAATTGTATAATTTCCATCAGCCTCACACCTCACTATATCGTTAATACTAATGACATGCATTTTATTTTGACTGTTTAATACTATTCTTTTACTTTCTTTAGAATGGTTGTTTAGGTTACTTATAAAAATATCTAATTTTTCATTGGCATTTTCATAACTCAATTGTTGTTCTGCCCTTTTTAATGCTTCAACCAACTCTATCGGCATAACAGGTTTTAAAAGGTAATCAATGGCGCTAAATTTGAAAGCCTCTATTGCATATTTATTAAATGCTGTAATGAATATAACTTTGAATTTAAGAGGCATTAACTTTTTTAGTAGGTCAAAACCTGTTCCGCCAGGCATTTTTATATCTAATAACACAACATCAGGTTTTTGGATATCTATTGCTTCTATTGCAGAAATAATGTCTCCTGCTTCTGCAACGACAATAGCACTTGGGTAATGGAGCTTTAATACATTGATTAATGTATTTCTTATTCTCTTTTCGTCATCAACAATAATGATTCTCATTGATTCTTTTAAATAAAATTTATATTTTATTGTTTTGTAATCCTAAAGGTATTGAAAAAAGAACCTTTGTTCCTGATTGTCCATTTTTTTTATTTGATATGTCTGAAATATCAAATGTCAATTTTTTCTTTTTTGATCGATTCAAAAATTTTAAGCGTTCAATTGTAATCTCTATGGCCATTGATTTATGTTTATGGTGCAAATACTTTTGTTGCTGCGCTTGTTCAATTCCTATCCCGTTATCAATAACTTCTACTTGTAAATCATCTTCCTTAATGCTAAATATTATTTTAATATTGCCCTGTTCATTAGCACCTCTAAAACCATGTTCAATTGCATTTTCAATGAATGGCTGAGTAAGCATAGGTGGAAGATATATTTCTTCATTGTGTATACTATTATTTACTTCTATTGAGTAAGAAAGGTTTCCATCCAATCTTAATTTTTGAAGTGAGAGATAATAGTTTAATGTTTCTATTTCTTTTTCCAAAGTAATGTATTCAGAGGAAGAATTTTCAAGTATTAGACGCATAAGTCGTGAAAAACTGGAAAGATAAACTCCTGCTTCTTTAGGCTCGTGTTCATATATGAAACTTTCAATGCTCGCTAAGGAATTGAAAATAAAATGAGGGTTCATTTGTGTACGTAATAGTTTTTGTTCAAGTTGAGTCGCTTGTTGGTAAGCCCTAAGTTGATTCTGTCTAATAAATAAAATACCAATTACGATTAAAACAACCAGTAATGAAATTAATCCACCAACTAAGTAACGATGATTCGTTATTTTGAGTCCTTGCAATTCATTTTTTCTGATGAGGTCTTTATTTTCATCTTCTTTTTTTTCTGTTTCATATTTGACCTGAAGCTCTGTAATAATTTTTTTATTGTTAATCTCTTGCAAGCTATCTTTAATATCAATGTATTTTTCGTAGTATGGCAAAGCTTTATCGTTCATATTCATTGCCTTGTATAGGTCATAAAAGCGTTGGTTCCCATCCAAAATCTCTGTAGTGTAATTCATTTCTGTGGCAAGGGCAAATGAACGATTTAGATATTCTTCTGCAAGCGGATAATTTTTTCTTTTTGTATACATCCTTCCTATATTGCCAAGAATGATTGCCTGCACCCCTTTATCTCCAAGTACACTAAAAATTTCCAATGATTGAGTTAAATAATTTATGGATTTTTTATCAAGTTCTTTTTGTAGGGTTAAATTGCCTTTAGTTTGGGCCGTATCTCCCATTAGGTGGTAAACTCCACCAATATTTAGCATCCAACTGGCAATGTTTTTTTTATTTCCCAATTGCTTGTCAATTTCCAAAGCTTTAAAATCATATTCCAAAGCTTTAGTATAGTCACCAATATCCTGATATACGGCACCGATGTTTCCTGAATTAATAGCTAATTTTTCTTTGTTTCCTGTTTTTTTTGCAAGGTTCAGCGATTTGAAATAATATTCTAATGCTTTAGTATAGTCACCGAGATCCTTATGAACGCAAGCTACATCGCAAAGTGCAACAACAATGTTGTTTTCATCGCCAATTTCATCTGCTAGCTTAAGTGCTTTGATATAATATTCTAATGCGATTTCGTAATTACTTTGCTCTTCATTAATAGCTCCTATTCTTGCTAAAGCTCTGCAAATGTTTTTTTTATCGTTTATTTTTTTTCTTATCATCAAATCTTTTGTGAAAAAAGTAAGAGCTGCTGTATAATTGCCAATGGTATAGTTTGCTTCTCCAATGTTAAAATACGCATTGCTTAATCCTTTCTCCCATTTTAATTCTAAGGCAAGATTAAGTTGCTTTTGCGCATAGTATAATGACTTAGAAGGATTTCCTAAATTATATTGTACAGAAATATTCCCAAGTAGATTAATCTTGTTAGTGTCATTTTTTGCAAATTGTAGAATCTTTTCTAAGCTGTCAATTGCAACCGAATTCTGGCCAAGTAATAAGCTAATTGAGAAAAGAAAGAAGAAAAAGAAACAAACCTTTTTTAGCATAGTAGTTGCGAAAGAGAATAATCTAAAAATTAAAGTAAAATAATTTTTATTAGCTGAAACTACAAATGTATAAGTGTAGCCATTTAATATGTAATTGTGCCTTTTTTTTGATCTAAAATATTTTGCAGCTTAAATTTAACGTAAAACTATTCAGAATTATGGAAAATTTCAATCAAATCTAAATCCTCATTTAAGTTCGAAGTATCCAAATTGCTTTCTACTTCTAAAGCCCCTGATTTTAGGGGCTTTTTAATTTTCGAAAATTTCAATTTCTCATTTTTTGTCTTTGGAGTCGGATTTTGGAGTCGGATTTTACTGAAAAGTATGGTCTAAACTTATGGCTAAAAAATCGTTTTAAATGCTCCACATTTTATAAAAAGACTAAAAAAAACTTACATTTTTACAAGCTATAGAATTATAAAGAGTTATTTGAATTTTTTGTATCTTTTCATTAAATAATTTTAAAAAAGGATGATAACAACAAACCATGTTTTAACATTTATCGAAATAAATGAACCTAGTAAAGCACCAGATATAAAATATGTATCTATAAGCAGCTCGGATAACAACAAGTCTGATTCCGAATTTATAGAGAGCGCTATTAGATATTTAGATAATGGAAAATTTTCACCTAATACTACTTTTCGTGGGTTAGATGTTTTTAAGTTTCCTACAACGGAAGATTACCAAAAAATCTTGGATATGCAGATAAGGGAATATTTTAACTCATTAAAGAATAAATAACAATAGGACGTTATTATAGAGGAACTAATTAAAAGCTAAAATATGGGACTATTTGAAAAAATAATTGTGCTTGAGCAAATGAATAGAATTTTGGATAATATGATTGAATATCTTCCAGCAGATCTAAAAAAGATGACATATGACTCTGAGAAAAGGGACAAAATTTCAAAAGCTGTTTTTTCCTTAAAAAAGGCAATTGATATAACTGATAAACATATTAAAGAGAATGGATATGTAAAAAACACAATTGTAACAGAGTCATGGCATGAAGCATTTGGCTTATTTAATGATGCTAATATAAAGGAAGGGTTAGAAGATTTTATATATCGTAAGGTGCAATTTTGGGATAATCCAGAAACAAATGTTCAAGAAATTAAAAAACATCAACTAGTGCCAAAGTTAGTGGATTTAAGAATTAGAGCAGATAAAGTATTGAATTTATTAAAATAACTATGGAAATTGAGTTCGAAAATAAATATGTTGCTTTTATTGATGTTTTAGGCTTTAGTGCTTTGGTAGAAAGGGATGATAAAAAAAAATTGAATACTTATTTTCGAGTTGTTGAATCAACCTTTGATATATTCGATTTCAACAAAGCTGAGATGAAGAAATATATAATCAGCGATTCTATAATATTGATAGCAAATGATTCCTTAGAGAATTTTAAATTGCTACTTTCAGCTATTTCAAATCTTCAGTCTTCTCTTGCATATTTTGACATTTGGGTTCGTGGAGGAGTTTCCTTTGGTCCAGTTTATACAGACGATCAAAAGAATATTATTGTGGGTAAGGGGTATATTCAAGCGTATCATTTGGAGATGGAAGCTAAATACCCAAGAGTTATCATTGATCCTCGGATTATAGCAAAATTAGGGTTTACATTAAGAACCTTTTGTGAAACGCTAAACGGTCCTATTAGACCAGATAACCAAAAACTAATCCATGACTATTGGGGAGGGACAAGAAAAACGGAAGATGATGCAATCTTTGTTGGTTATGCCCACAAAATTATCATCAGTGCTGGTAAAAATGATCGAAGACTGCGAAAACTCTTGGGTGTTGAAACTCTTCTGGTAGATACTATTATTGAAAATATTAGAAAAAATATTTACGATCAACAAAAGCACTATCATAAATATCTGTGGCTCAAAAAGTATTTTGCTGAGGTTTTGTTGGAGCTTCATTCATTTCGTGGAGACGGCCAGCTAGATAATGATAAATTGGGCAATTACCTGAAGCAAATATCATCACTTTAATAATGAATATATATGAACCTAGATAAAAACGAAGAAAAATATCTTGTCGAACAAATAAAAAAAACGATTCAATCAATTCAGCATAATCACTATCAAATAATTATGAATGAAATAAATGTTGGTGAATTTCATGAAGAATATCCTGGTTGGACTAAAAGGTGGATTCAGACTCGAATAGTAGACCTTTATTATTTAATCTTAGTCTATTTGGAGGGAAAAGGAATGATTCATTTACTAACAACATTCAAATCGAAATTTCAGACCATCATAGACAGTAAAAAAGATATTATGAGCAGTTCAATCCAACACCCTGAAGGAGACCCAGAATTAGATATAATTTACGCCTTTCAGCAATTTTTGGATTCTTTTAAAGGATTCGATTACCAGCAAACTAGAGAAGATGAACTAGTAAAATTGATTTCTATTTTAAAAGACACTGACTACATTGTAAAAAATAGTAGAGCTGAAGTATTTGGAGAAGCAGATGTGTATAAAGAAGTGAAATGGGTTTTATCATTATATTATCCAACTTGCAAAGGACTTAATAAAGCTTCGTATCCTGGAATGTTCAAATCTTATCACCCTGACATATTAATACCAGAATTAAAAGTAGCTATTGAATATAAATACATTAAGAGCAAGACTGACAATATTGATGATTATTTAGATCAAATCAGAAGTGATGTAGAAAATTATAGAGGTGATTATAGATTTGAAAATTTTATAGCCGTTATTTATATTGAAAATACTTCTTTAGCTCGACCTGAAAGTATACAAGAAGCATGGAAAGGAAAACGTTTTCCTAATAATTGGACTCTAGTTGTTGCAAATGGATCACCTACTAAAGGAACTTCAAAAACCAAGCCCATAAAGAAAGTTCCATGAAAAGCTAAATAGTTTATTATACTATAGGTGTTTAATCTTGATAAGATAAAACATGTGGTTGAAGTATACTACATTTAACATCAGGTGCTAAAGTGGAGACGTACCTAAGACTATTTCCTTCTATTATTTAATTAGAGTGGGACTATATTTTTCTCTATCATCCATTTCCAAGTAGATTTTACATATTCTTCATTAAATTTTCTCTTTTCATTAGACCAATTATAAAATGCAATTAGAAGGCTCTCGTTATTAATAAGAATGTTTTTTTCTTTCAAATCAATTAAGCAGCCATAAATAGTTGCTGATATTTCAGCCAAATCAGTTTTTTCTTTTCTAAATAGATTAATAACATATTCAATTTCTGCTTTACATTCATCAAAATAAGAATCGTAATATTTTTTATAATTATTTGAATTTTCAAGAGCTCTATATTTATAACGTGTGATTCCATTTTGAACAATTTTTTCTGATTCAAACCATTTTTGCTTCTTAAATTGAAAGTCAATAGAATGCATAAACTTATTATCAAAAGGTCCGGCAACTTGCTTTATATATTTATTATTAAGCCCCATTTTTGCAATATGTTCACACAAGTAAACCAATTTCTGAAATTTCACTCTTCCGAAGGTGGATTCATTTTGAAGTTGATAGACAATTTCTGCTGCAAGCACCGTTCTTTTAAAAAAAATTTTACTTTTTTCTGCTTCCAACTTTTTTTCATATTCCGCTAAATTATTTCTTTCGTTGATTTCAGAAATAGAAGTTGGACTCAAATAACCAGCCAGCATTAGCCCTTTTTCAAAATCTTCAATTGAGTAAGGTTTAATTTTCTTGATTAATTTCATGTATTGCTTTTTTTATTTTTATAATTGCTCGTTCTCTTATTTTGGTAATTGTATTCTTTTTTACACAAAGTTCATTAGCAAGAGTCTCTGTAACATCATCAGGTAAATATTTTTGATGTTTTTTATATTCTAAATCTCTTAGAACCACACTTTGTTCTTTTTTATTTAATTTATTAAAAATGAAAATCGAAAGTTCTTTTTTGTATTTTAATCTTTCTAAGTCTAATTCAGATTCCGTAGATTCAAGAATATCATCAAAATATGATTTGTGAATAATTTCTTTAGATTTTTGCTTTCTGTGATAATCAAGGAAGAGCCTACTTGCTATTTTCAATAAATAAACATGAATAGCTTTACCCCTATCAGTAATTCTTATTTTATCACTTTTAAAAGATTTATATTTTTTTACTCTTTCAAACGTTTCATGGGCAATTTGAATTCCAATATGGGGATCAAGTTTTCTTTTTTTACAAATATTTTTGCATTCAATTAAAACATTTGGTAAAAATCTGTTGGTAAATTCACTATACGCAGCAACATTGTCGTCTTGAGAACAAAGTAGTTCAATTAAATCAATTTCAGAAAGTTTTACTAAATCAGATTCCAAGTCGTATTATTTATTTATTACCATGAAGTGTTACAAAAATTTATAGTCACACTTCATCGTAGGTATATGTAGAACAGAATAATATAATTATTGCCATGAAATATATGACATTTTTTTATACGAAGAACAGTAAATGCCAAAGTGTCTTAAAAAATGTTAAAATAGATGAGTGATTTAAATTGGCATATGACTTGAGTAAAAATATAAACGAAAAAGAGCGAATTGTAGACCTGAGAATCATCAAAAAAGCTCTTTTATAATAGTACAAACCCTAATTTGTTTTAATTCAAATGAGGTGGTTGCTTTTTTCGAGGCGTAAATATAGAAATTTTTTAATACTCCAAAATTTTTATTTCCTTCCTGAAAAATAGCCTGAATAATTAAACGGCTATATCCTCGAAATAGACCGAAGAATTAAAGAGGAAAAATTAAATCAAGAATAATTCATGGGCAAAAATGTACATGTAACAAAAAGAGATGGCGGCTGGGCCATCAAAACTGAAAACAGTGAAAGAGCAGTAAAAATTACTGAAACCCAGAAAGAAGCAATTGAGATTGCAAGAGAAATTGCTCAAAATCAGAAATCAGAAGTGGTAATACATGGTACTGATGGCAAGATAAGAGAGAAGAATTCGTATGGCAATGATCCAAATCCACCAAAAGGCTAAAGGAGGAACATATGAAATACGATAACGATAGACTTAATGCAATTTATGACAAAACGGATGGCTATTGCCATCTGTGTCATAAAAAATTATCATTAACAAATTATGGAGTACATGGTGCAAAAGGCTCTTGGCATGTTGAACATAGTGTTCCAAAAGCAAAAGGAGGGACTGATCGCTTGAACAATCTATTCCCTGCATGTATTAAATGTAATTTGGAAAAGAGCACCTATCATACAAAAACTGTAAGAGGTTGGAATGGAAACACCCGAGCTCCTCATAGTAAAGCTAAGAAAAGTAAAATCAGAAAAGAAAATACAACTGGTGGTGCTTTGATTGGTGGTGGAATAGGATTAATTATTGGAGGACCAATTGGCGGAGCTATAGGAAGTTTCATTGGTGGAGTCATTGGAAATAATAATTCACCTAAAAAATAATTCATATGAATTTTAGATACTATAAAATAGAACTATTGATTTCTGTAATTCTTTTAATGTCGGCGGGGATTGATTTAGGAATTGAAAAATTATTAATTCCATATATGACCGATCATAACATGACATTTTTAAGAGCTCCAGGTAACGCAGCATTAATTGGAAGTTTTTTGTTCTTCTACAATAATTTTCTATGGAGACTCCCTGTTTTTAATTTATTAGTAAAAGTTCCTAATCTGAATGGCAGATACAAAGGAAAAATAAATTATGAATTTCAAGGAGTAGCTGGCCAAAAAGATTGTGTCGTTGAAATAATTCAAACAGCTTCATCAATTAAAATTCATTCGTATTTTGATAACGGTGCTGGAGAAAAAACAAAATCAAAAAGTTTAGTTGAAAGCATTGAAGAGGAAGATGGTTTCTATCACCTTTATCTCTATTATTTCAATAGTGGTTCTAAAGATACAGGGAAGCTTGATTGTCACGAAGGTGCAAATATGCTAAAATTTATTCCGGAACATGAAGGTAGCCCAAAAAAATTAACCGGGCATTATTTCACTAGTAGAAAGATTCAAACTAGAGGAGAAATGAATGTTGAATTTGAATCGAAAAAAATAAAAGGAACGTTTTAATATTAATTTAAAATTTATAAAAGAAATGGCAAATTGCAATGAACTATTCGCTAACTATAATTCAACAATTAGATTAAGTGATACAAACAGAGAAATTCTAAAACAAGTTAGAAACACTTTGCGTGAACGAATGAGTAAAAGATTTAAAGACATCCCTCGAGATCAATTGAATGACCACACATTGGAATTTCAAAGCCAGGGGTCATTTGTAATGGATACAATTATTACTCCTAAAGATGATGATTTTGATTTGGATGATGGAGTATACTTTGTTGGTTCATTAGAAAAAGAAAAAAGAAGTAGCACAAAAAATTTTCATGATTGGGTGCTATTTGCTGTAGGAGAAAACGAAACCTACGCTAAAGTGATTGACAAAGATACTTGTGTTCGAGTTGCATACAAGAAAGAAAAATTTCATATTGATTTACCAATTTATTATGCTAATTCTAAAGATCCGGATTTAGCACACACAACAAAAAATTGGATGCTTAGTAATCCTATTGAATTTATTTTTTGGTTCGAACAAAAAACTGAATCTGGTTTTCAAAAGGGCTACATCCTTGAAACTAAAATGTATACTGAATTTGAAAAATGGACAAGTGATATTAGAAAAGCAGATGCACAGCTGAGAAGAATTGTTAGATATTTAAAAGGGTGGGGAGATAATTTGCGTGGTGATATGCCTCCGGGTATTATAATGACAATTTTAGCAGCTGAAAATTATGTAGCAAATGAAAGAGATGACATTGCGCTTCGTGATACTTTGCAAAACATAAAAACGTTTTTAAAAAACAATAAAATAAAATGCCCTAGGCCTACGACACCAGTTGGCGATGATTTATTTGCAGATTATAGCGATACTAAAAAGAATTATTTTATGGATCGTTTAGATTCATTCATTAATTCAGCCAATCAAGCTATAGCAAGCCCTAATCAAAAAGAAGCTTGTTTAAAATGGCAGAATCATTTAGGTGATAGATTTCCTTGCTCAATGGCAAAGGATGAAATAGAAGGTGCAAAGCAATTTACTAAACCTGCGGTAATTGGTGATACAGCAAAAAGTGCGTAATGAATGATTTTGAAGCAGCAAGGAAAGTAGCTTTTGATAAGCTTTCTTTACATCAAAAAATAACAATTGCTAATATTCTAAATCTTGACGAAAAATTTAAAAATTTCGCTGAGGTATGGGAATTAGAATGTTTGTGTGAAAATGCAATGGGTACAGGAATAAAGGTTATTTTATTCCTGTGTTTTCGTAAGACTTTCCCTCTTACTTTTCCAACAATATATCTTTCTAAAGATAGCTGGGATTTAATAAAATATTTACCCCATATTGACTCAAACTGCCTGATTTGTACTTATGATACGGAAACAACTCGAACTAATCCTGAAGATCCAGCTGGTGTTGTTTATGAGTGCTTACAAAAGGCAAGACGAATAATAACTGATGGACTAAAAGGGACAAACTTCAATGATTTTAAAGAAGAATTTCTTTCATATTGGGAATGTAATTTTGATGAAAAGGAAAATGTTGTTAGTGATATTTTATCGTTAATATCAGATGATCCTGCAGAAAATGAGGTAAAAATACTTGCCCTGAAAAAAAAATTGGGTTTATTTAAATATATTCTTTATCAAGAAACAGAGGGCAATGCGCGATTCATGAAATTTTTAGAAGAAAATAAATATGAGTATGAAAGTGTGGAAGTATTTTATGCTGGTGCTATTGAAATGTCTGATATTCCGCCTTTTGATTTGACAAATAAAGGCGCTATTGAAAAAATAAAATTATTAGGTGATGAAAGGCATAAAGAGTTTAGAAAAATGTTAAACCACTCTGTTCGTAGATTTTTTGTTCTATTTAAGAAGGAACTGAATAACAAAGCGCATTATTTGGGATGGTTCCATCCTAAAGCGGATAAAATTCGAGATGGATTTAGACCAGAAATTCTTAATCCGTATTATAATTTTACAACTTTTCAGTCCACACAAAAAGTGCATAGAGCGTCTCCTGTAGAGTATAACTCCAGTAGAATAAGTAAGAGGACTTCTGGAGTAGACGCTTCTGCTGAAGCATATAAATTTTTAATTGTTGGATTGGGAAGCGTTGGATCGAATTTAGTTCATTTTTTAAATACATTATCTTACCCTGAATTTAAGTTTGTCGATTACGATATTTTAACAATAGAAAATATTGGCAGACATTTACTTGGATTTAATGATGTTCATAGAATGAAGACCTTTGCTATGAAGGACCATTTAAGTTGTATTAATCCTAGGCAAAAGATAATAACATCTGAATTATCAATTTCCGAACTTTTTGAAACGGAACCTACTTTTGTTAATGAAAATGATTTTTTGTTTGTTGTAGTTGGTAAAACCAATATAGAAAACTGGGTTGCTCAAAAGATAAAAAATGCTGAAATACTTAAACCTACCTTTATTTTTTGGGTGGAACCATATTTGGCTGGTGGTCATTGCATTTATATTCATCCAAATGATTTTAAACACGATGAATATTACGAAGAAATTGACGGGAAGCAGATTTTTAAATTTAATGTTATAAATCATAAGGAATATTTATCTGGTAATTCTAATCTTACTTTAAAAGAAGCAGGCTGTCAAAGTAGCTATGTTCCATATTCAGGGAGTAACGTCATTTTATTTCTTTCATCCATTTTTCCTGAAATATTGAAAATCATAACACAGATGAAAGAAAAAAGCACAAGCTTTAGTTGGGTTGGTGATAAAAAAAATATTTTGGATATTGGTTTTCAATTATCTGACTTTGCAAATAAAAATAATAGTTTCACAATAATTGAAAATTGCATATGAGAGTATTTAAATCTAATGATTTTACTTTAAATATTTCTGATGATGTATTGAATATTTTTAAAGGATACATTCAGGATACTAAAATAAAAAATGAATCAGGCGGAATCTTACTTGGCCAAATAAAAGGCAATGTGATATATCTTATAAGAGCATCAATTCCCAATGTTATGGATATTGCATCAAGAACTTCTTTTGAGAGAAATAAAGTTATTGCTCAAGTAATAGTTGATTATGAATTTATGAATAGCGATAGAAAGACAATATACATTGGGGAGTGGCATACCCATCCAGAAGATTATCCTACACCATCGGGACAAGATAAAAAAATGATTGCTGGACAATTAAAACTCAATAAAAATATTGAACCGAATCTTTTTATAATTATTCAAGGAATTAAAGATTTGTATGTTGGAATTCATAATGGGAAACATCTGATTCAGATGGTCGAAAATTTAAAATTGTAATTTAGTTTATTCTTTACTTTCTGAACTAAATAAATGGAACTATAAACAAAAAAATAAATTTTATAAATATATAATTAAAGTCTATTTTCGTCTGTATTTAAAAATCTTAATACAGTCTTTCTTACAACCCAAAAATTTCAAAACTTTCCGCAACTTCAGCAAGCACACGCTCATCGATATAATGGTTTCTCATTACATTTTCACCTTCGTGTCCTGTAATCAACCTGGCATCACTTCCGTGATTTGCATACAAATGAGAAATATATGTTTTTCTTAGATCATACAAAGTTAAATCCCTTCCAGTATTAAGTTGCTTATAATAAAAGGTGAAAGATTTGCTTATAAAATCCATAATTGTTTTGCGTTTCATGGTTTCATTTGGAGCAAGGATATAAATGTTTTTTTCTTTATACTTTTTATAGCCTAAATCATATAACAATTTTTTCAGAGGAGCAATTATAGGAATATGGATCCATTTTATTTCTTCTTGAATAGTTATCCCTTTACTTCGATTAACTTTAAAATCAGGAATTTTTATGGATACAGGTTCTCCATTTTCATTTTCTTTTATGCCATTAAATTTTAAATTCACAAATTCTTCTCTTCTTCTTCCAGTTAGTAATGCCAACATAAATGCATCTTTTAGCCAAGGCTTATATCTATTTTTTCTTTGATTGTTTTTTAAAATTTCTGTACCATTTAAAGGACTGATGATATTTAATAAAGCATGAAATTCATCGCTATCAATCGTTTCAATTTTAGTTTTTGTAGGTAATGGCTTAAAGTTTTTAAAAGGATTTTTAATTTTCAAATCAAATTCATCAATTAAATAACTGATGAAAATCCGCATGAGACCAATATATTTATTGTATGTCCTAGGAGCGAATTTTTTTGTTTCTAATAAATAGGATTTTAATTTTCCAACAATATCTCTATTTAATTTTTCAATAGGCATAGATTCAGGATGAATTCCTTGTTCAATTAAATAATCTGCAAAATATCCGAAATAACGTTCTACTTCTTTCTTATGAGCACTTGAGCGTATTTTATGCTCCTGCTCAAAGGGTGTTTCATTATTTAGATAACATAAATAATAAACCATTCCTTCAGTTATGGTCTTTGGTGTGGTTGTTTTTGTTGTACAAACTGCAGGTGAATATTCATACGCTTCCATTGCTTTTCTAAAATTCATAGCCTCCTGAATCGCTTGAGAAGGATCTCGCGTTTCTAAAAGTTTAGTTTTAACACAGGAACTATACGGTATATGAACAATTATTTTGTACCTATGCCTATCCGTATCCTTACATGACCTAATTGATTTTCCTGTGGCGCCACACTTTCCAGCCACTCTTATCTTGCACTTATTACAGAAAATAATAAGACCTTTTACTTTTATATTTTGTGGTAACTTAAGCAAGCTTATTTATTTTTTGTTTTATCTTGAATTTTTTTAAGAAAATCATTTCCAGCTTTTCCTGGAGCAACGAACTTTGGTTTTAGCTTTGGTATTTGACTTGATTCTATTTCTGCAATTGTGATGTAATCATTATTTTTATAAGCTTCATACATTTGTTTCCATTTTTCAGGGTATTTTAATTTAAGTGATTCAATAAATGGACGATCTATTGCAAGTTGGAAATCAATTAAGTTTATGTATCTATCCTTTCCAAACTTTAAAATTGAAATACCCTTTCGGTTGCACCAACGCATAGCGGAGGCAATACTTTTTACTTTTAGTGCAGTAGCCAAATCCTTTATGCTTATTTTATCATCTAACATGTATATTTCATTTTAATCTTCTTCTGAGTATTCATATACTACATAAACAACTGCAACAGCAATTACTGCAACACCAATCCAAAAGAGGACATTACTACCATTGTCAGATGTCTCAGAGGAAGTATTGGTTCCCTCAAACGTATCTGAAATTTCAGGTGTTGGTAGGGATTTAAATTCACCATACATGAATTCGAATTTTTCTTGAAATGCGCTCATAGTTTGATTATTAGAAATTGATTTTTACCTAGATTTTTCAATGCATATGTATAAAAAGAAGGAATAGAAGCTCCTGTGTTTTTTTCTTTCATAGTTACAGTGGAATAAAAGGGATTAAATCCTTTTGACGCCAATAAATCTCCTGAAACATTTCTACAACCTTCGTTATATAGCCCTTCCAGTATTTTCATATTTTTTATGGAATTGAGCCTAAAATTTTTTGTCTTGTCGCGTATTTCCTTTGCTTTTAAATTGTTGTATGTGATTTTGCAATCTCTATCACCATCCTCTGAGTCGATCTGAAAATCACAAAATTTCCTGTTCCCATGAGGATCTTTGAGTTCTTGTCCACAGAATAGGCAATGCTGTTTGTCTGGTATATTAATACTCATTTTTTAAAAGTTTTAATTAATAATTTTTAGTAAATATCTATTTAGTTCAACTATGGATTTAAACAGAAAACATTGTTTTTTCTTCTAGTAGTGATTCAATTAGAAATTGTTTAGTAAAACAACTTACTAGTAAAAAAAGAGGCTAAAAAATACTAGTCAATTCAAAATATAATTTCACTAGCTAACTGCTTTTATATTTTTTAGTGTGATTATCTACGGCATGGAATAATTCCTGATTAGATATTGGCGTTCCTTCTTTAAATGACTTACTTATACCAGAACCGAGATCATATCCGAACAATAAAGCTATATATGCTGATATTGCGCTTAGCTGATAATGGCTGTATTTTATTTTTATATATTTTTCTACTTCTCTTATATAGGATAGTAATGTTTTGTAGCATGTTTTCAAGCAAAACTCCTTCTTTTTATTTTTTTTAGAAAATTCCTCTGCAAGAACTTTTTCAAGGCAATCGCGGATCATTTCCTCTAAAGAAAATTCCACCTTTTTTGTTTTAGAATTATTATAACAAAAATCATAACCTCTAATGTTTTTAAATCGATTAACTGTTTTTAGATAAAAATCGTTATACGTTTCCTTTTTCAGTATTTCATATTCTTGGGAAAGCGGTATTAGATAATTGAAAATATTATCCAGTTTAAAATGTAATTCAGGGTCGATCTTGTAAATTTCTGAATGAAATTCATAAAGTGATTTGCCCCAGATTTTTAAACAGTCTTTTTTTATTTTAAAAAATTCAAATTCACTGTTACTTAATAGTTCTTGTTCTGTCATGTTGTTTTTTTATTTTAATTAATTCGGATAAATCCGTATTAATTCGAATTAATACGGATTTATCCGAATTAATTCAGGTTTATATAATTTAATTATGCTGTTCTATTCTTTTTAGATTGATATTTGCTACTTTAATTATTTCTAAATAATTAATAATCGATAATGTTTTCTCATCCAATGTTTCAGTAGAATTATTTTCAATAGTAATTCCTAGATTGTTTTTTATTAAAAAAGCGCATAAAAAAGCATGGCGCTCTTTTAGGTATAAATTCCAATAACGATTAAATTGTTTTTTAAACTGTTGATATTCGTATTGGGTTAGATAAACAATTACTTGCTTTAAATTTTCGTTACCTCGTATTTTAATATTTGGACGAATAGAATAAATGCAATGGATAGATATATCTAAATAATCAGTCCAGTTTTCCATTTTTAAAATCCTTTTTTTTCTAGAAGACTTTTCTGATAACTTGTTCTTATTAAAATCATATTTTAGATATAGTTCCTTTAGTTTCTTTTTGGCTACAATACGTTCGTTAGGCTCCCCTCTTTTTGCCATCATTTTTAATTTTCCAATTCGATTAATTATATTTTTATTTTTTGTCATCGCGATTTTTTAGACAAAGATAATACCCATGCGCACGCCTTGTCAAGCAATATTTATAGGCATTTCACGACTAACAGGTTATTAACAATTGATCTTGATTTATTGAATTTGATTAAAAAAAATCAACATGAATTTTACACTTGATTTTTTCATTAGTAGAAATAAGGCTTATGTGAAAGGATGAATTTTGATTAAAAAATGCAACTTGATTTTTGCACTTGATTAATTTTGTTGATAAATAAATTTTAAGTAAAAAATGATTTTTTTTAGATGTTTTTAAACCCTTTTTCTGATCTTTTTTATCAACTTGAAATACGAACTTGATTCTTTTTGTCGTTTTGAAAAATCAACTTGATTCTTTTTTTAAAATCTTGAATTATATTTATCAGGTTTTAGTAAATCAAGTTATTCAAGTTTATTAATCAAGTAAGATGAATTCTATTTTTGAATTCTATTCAAGGGAATAGCGACAAAGATTTATGAATTAATTCGAATTAATAAATCAAGATGACGATGTTATAAACTTGAATTCTCAACTTGATTTTTTCAAGTTCCTTATATTTTAAAACAGTTTAGGGGGATGACTAAGAAGTTATTTTTTAATATCTACCAGGTCACTTAAATCAACATCCAATGCAATAGATATTTTTGTCAATGTAGCAATTGTAATATTTATTTTTCCTTTTTCAATTGGAATCAGATTGCTTTTTTCTATATCACAAAGAAACCCAAGTTCTTTTGAAGTTAATCCTTTCTTCTTTCTGAACTTGGTAATGTTTTTACCAATGCGTATTAAATATTCTTTTTCTGTCATTTTGAATAATTAATACAATGTTGGGGTTATTTTAAAAAAAATAAGGTATGATATAACATACCTATTGATTTTTAATTTAAATTTGACACGAACATTTAAATACTAAAAAAATGAAAAAACTATCAATTTTAACTGCATTAATAATATTCAGCTCAGTAATATTGAATGCACAGGAAGCTACAGAAAAACAAAAGCCATCTGGATACATTAGTCTTAATGTCGGTTTATCATCTCCGTTGGGTGATTATGCTAGTTATGATATTGGAGGAGCATCAAGTGGTGCAGGATTAACTTTTAATATGAGTGCACCAATCAAAAAATCTCATTTAGGGATTGCTACAAATATATCAATTGCGAGTTACGGCATGGATGATAGTCCATTTATTGCACAACAGGTTGCTGTGATGAACTCTTGCGATATTCCTAGTAATACTTATCGTTTTAAATCAAAAACGAGCTATGCTAATTATAGCCAATTTAGAGCAATGACTGGATTATATGCAACAATTCCACTTGGCAAAAGATTTAATTTTGATTCAAGGATATTATTTGGAATAAATGCAGTTAGTCGTCCGTACTTAGCCATCGACCTTGATTTTTATGGTATTAATTATTATGAAAAATATTACCAAGACGAAACATCAGCTGTAGCTCTTGCTTATAACTTTGGATTTGGAGTAAGATATAATTTAGGCAAAAAGCAAAGATTGTGCTTAATGTTAAGTTTTGATTATACAGGCGGAAATGCAAGTTTTGAGATAAACTCATATTCTTTATACAAAGATAAAGATGGTTATCTAAATGATGGAAAGAATACAATTAACCAAAGCTATTCAGTTGCAACGTATAATAGTATGATTGGATTTGGATATGTATTTGGGAAGAAATAGTTTTTTAATATTAATAATTTGACTACCCATAGATGAGTCGTCAAATTATTTGCTTAACTGTTTATAATGGCTGGCAAGTAATTTTCTAAAAATAGTTTAACTAGTCAAATGCTTAACTAGTCAAATTAATTTAATTGGTTTTGGTTTGATTCTTTTAATAATGAATATTCTAATTTAAGTTTGCAATAAAACAAAATTATTATGGATATAATACGAGGATTAGTATGTAAAACAAACGGAGAAAATGCTAATGAAATGGTTATTAGGACAGTCAATGGCGTATATTATTCAAGTGATGTATACTTGCCTTTAGCTTTGAAAGAAGATGATAAGGTATTAGGATTAATAATAGAAAACAGTTTTAATATATGTTATTCTATTTTATTGAGGAACAAAGAAAAAGTATTTGGCTATTTTATCTCAAATACTGAAAATGAATTAATATTTCGATTAATTGAAGGTTTTGATGAGAGAATGTCTGATTCGTTCAGGCCTGATTATAAATTAGGTAAATGCATTCATTTTCGTTCAAGAGGAAAAATGACTATCAATTTTTTATCTACAAATCAACCATCTTACAATTATTAATTTAATAAATGAAAAAACACAAAGTTGTTGCTAAATACATTCAAGGGAAAAAGAAGTATGGTGTTATAGATAAAAATAATAATGAATTTGTCATTCCCTGTATTTACAAAAGTGTAGATATTCATTTGGATATGTATTTTGAGGCATACTCTGAAAACACTAGAGTTATTTTGAATAATGAGAATAAAATCATATTTAATTTTAGCACTGGAACAAAAAAATGCTTTGTAAACAATAAAGAATGCTACAGTATCTTTTGTTTTGAAATACAGCCATTTAATAATGCTCTTTCCTACTATGGAGAAAATATTTTGAATAAAACGGTAAACAACCAAATTTGCAAAATCACAATTAAAGAAGATAAATTCAGTACTGAGATTTTTAAAAAAGAAAAATTAGAACCTTTTTTTTAGTGAAAAAGTGTTTGAAAATTTTAAAAGTCATATAATATGTTATCAGAAATGAGCTTAAAGGAGCGAGCAATAATGGCAAAGAAGCTTTTAGAAAAACAAGCTCCAGTAACTTTTGAAGAAGCTAAGGCTCAGGTCGAAAGGATAAAAAGCCGTAAAATCAAAAAAGAATCTAAGAATTATTGATTTTATGAAATCCTTTAAGTTTTAATGAGGGTTAAGGAAGGGCTATCCAAAAAAATCATTTATAAAATTATTTTTTTATACAATATTTTTTATATTTGTACGTTGATGTTTTAATTAATGAAAAAATATTTTGTAATATTTTCTGCTGTTTTCTACTTGGTGCTTGCATCAGGTCTAAGTATTAGCCTCCATTTTTGCGGGGGTAAGCTAAAAAATATTTCGTTTTTTAGTAGTGGAAATGGAGATGGTTGTTGCGGGTCTAAAAAAAAGAGTAAAGGATGCTGTAGTGAAAAATCGACTTTTATTAAAGTTCAAAGTGATTATTTTGCTGGAAATAATGTAAAAATTTCTAGTGATTCTATTTCAAGCCATATACCAAAATTAGGTCTATTATTATTTAAATTTCAAAATGTAGACATCTATTATAGAGCATTAAATTACAATATACCACCAGTCTTTTACGACAATCCCATATACCTTAAATATAGGGTGTTAATTATCTGATTCTATTCCTTGTTTATTTTATCCCACCTATTTATTAGTTGTTGGGATTAGATTTTTTGTGCTCAATCTGCACTATATTAATTATTTTATTGGTTATTAAAATGAAAAAAATGAAAAAAACAGTTTTATCTACTGTGTCGATAATCATATCTACTTTATTTAGTATTGCCCAAATTCCAAATTCAGGATTTGAAAACTGGACAACTATTGGCTCCTACAGCAACCCTGATGGATGGGGAACTATGAATAACACAACTGCTATAGCAAGTGTATATACCGCAACTAAAGGAACTCCCGGAAGCCCAGGAGCATCTTATTTAAAATTAACGTCTAAAACTGTTGGTACTGGTGTAGTTACTGGTGTTGCTGTAAGTGGAGTTATAGATTCGTTAACTATGATGCCTAAATCGGGCTTTGCTTACAATATGCGCCCCGCAAACTTTACAGGCAAATGGCAACATATGATTTACGGAAGTAGTCAAGGTTCTATTCAAGTTGCACTTACACGTTGGGACACGGGAATGAATATGCGTGTGAATGTTGCTTCTGGAAGTGTAACTCTTGCAGGTATGGCAATGAGCTGGGCTAACTTTACAATTCCTTTAACTTATGTTGATGGAAACAATCCTGACACTTGTATCATTGTAATGAAAGCAAGTGGTAGTGCTCCAACAAACAATGATTATTTGTGGGTAGACAATCTTGCATTTAGCGGCACAGTAACAGATATTGAGAACCAAGAAGAATTTGTTACTGACATGTCAATTTACCCAAATCCATCGTCTGATATGGTAAACTTTAAATTCAATATTAAAACTACACAGCAAATTTATATTGAAATCTCTGACATCAATGGGAAATTAATTCGCTCTGAAAACTTTGGTAAAATACAAGGTGAAGCTAATCAAAACATGAATATTTCAGGTATTGCAAAAGGAGCCTACTTTGTAAAGATAAAAGGTGAGAAATCGATTGAAACAAGAAAATTAGTAATCGAATAAAACTAAGATCATGAAGAACCTATTTAACATCTGTTTTGGATTGCTCTACTTAAATGCTGTAGCACAAACAACTCAGCTCGCCATACCTGACACGTTGATAGGGCCGAACTATA
>CAZJUY010000009.1:0-49591 GCA_964549315.1 uncultured Chitinophaga sp.
TTATAATGATTGCTCATGTAGCTGGAGCTTCATTAGCATCTTGCAAACAAGACCACACTTGAACTTGCACTAGCACAAGTGATGCACCAGGATCAACATCTTCTACTCAGGTTTATACTGTAGTTAAGGCTAAAAAAAGTGATGCAAAAAAAGCATGTATTACTTCTAAAACTACTAATTCTGCTGGTTATACAACAACAAACACTTGTGAATTAAAATAATATTAAAAACGTAAAAACTGAAAAATATGAAAAAAGTTATATTTATTGCTGTTGTAGCTGTAGCTTCATTAGCATCTTGCAAAAAAGATCGTACTTGCACATGTACTGATACTAGTACACAACCAGGTTATGTTAGTACAACAAGTACTACTACTTATACAAAAGCAAAAAAATCTGATGCAAGAGCAGCTTGTTTAAGTTATTCATATACTCCAACAGGAAGTAGTTATACTTATACAACTACTTGTGAGTTAAAATAATCTTTAGATTATCATTTTTTGAGAAGCATCAGCATTATTGCTGATGCGTTTTGTATTTTTGTGATTCCATGATTAAAAAAATTATTTTTATTTTTCTTACCGTTTTTATTGGTGTAGTTTTCCTTTATTCTGGTTATGCAAAATTATATCCTATTGAACCATTTGAATATACTTTTGTTGATTTAGGTTTTATAAATTGGCAAGTAGCTCCTTTTGTAGCACGTTTGATGATAGGGGCTGAATTTTGTATTGGGATTTTATTAATACTACATCTTAATTTAAAAAACATTTATAGAATTGCGATTGGTTTATTAGCAATTTTTTGTATTTACCTTGTTTTATTAATGGTTATTGTTGGCAATAAAGGAAATTGCGGATGTTTTGGAACTAAAATTTCAATGACTCCATTTCAAGCCTTAATAAAAAATATTGTAATGATTGCTATGCTTTTATTACTTAAAAAATACCATATTGGTTGGGAGTTGAAAGGCAAATTAAAATATCTTTTCATTTTACTTTTTGTATTTGCTTTTGCAATGCCTTTTATTTTAAATTATGTGGAGTTAGATTATTCTCAAGCATATCTGAACAAACCGGAAAATAATTTTGAATTAGAATTAGATTCATTATACAAAGATGCTACTGTTAATATTCCACCTAAAAGTCTGTCTGAAGGAAAACATGTAATTGCGTTCATGAGTTTAACTTGCCCTCATTGCCGAATAGCAGCAAAAAAAATAAGAATAATGCACGAAAAAAATTCTGAACTTTCTTTTTATTTTGTCTTAAATGGAGAAGAAAAAAATCTCATACCATTTTTTGAAGACACACATACAGAAGCAATTCCTTATTGTATTCTTAATGGCAGAAATTTTGTTTATTTGGCTGGGTTAGAAATGCCTACAATTTATCTTGTTAATAATAGTGTTGTTGAACACTGGGTAGATTATATTGATTTAGATCAATCTGAAATAGAAAAATGGGTCAAAAACAAGTAGGCTAAAGTTTAATAGAGTTTAAAATAATATCAGTTGCTCCCGTATTTTGTTCAATATAATTTTTACTGATAGCACTTGCTTTTGAGAGTTTGTTCTCATCGCTTAGCATCTCCATTGATTTTTTGAATTCTATTTCAGAATTTATTGAAAAAGCACCCCCCAATTTTATTAATTCTTTTGCTTCGGTAAATTTTGAATAATTCGGGCCAAAAATTACTGGCAAGCCAAAAGTAGCAGGCTCTAAAATATTGTGGATTCCAGCTCCAAATCCTCCACCAATGTATGCGATTGTACCATATTGATATAATGATGATAGCATTCCAATATTATCAATTATCAAAATTTCATGCTGTTGAATAGATTCAATAGTTGCACCTGAATATCTTATTATTTTTTTTGATTTGAACAATGTTTCAATAGTTGAAATGTGGTTTTCTCCAATTTCGTGAGGTGCAATAATTAATTTATAATTTGAAAAATCGAAGGAGGCAATAATTTTTTCATCTTTTTCCCAAGTACTGCCAGCAACAATAGTTTTCTTACTTTCACAAAACAATTTTACAATTTCAATTTCATTAACTTGTTTTGCAATCTGAAAAACTCTATCAAATCTGGTATCTCCAGAGATTGTAACGTTTTGTATCCCAATTGAATTTAAAAGGTTTTGTGATGTTTTGTTTTGAACAAAAAAATAATCGAAATTATTTAATTGTTTCCTAAACCAAGATGCATAGGGCTTAAAAAAATAGTGGTTTTCTCTGAATATACCACTAATCAAATAAGTTGGAATATTTTGTTTTTTTAATTCCGACAAATAGTTATACCAAAATTCGTATTTAATAAAAAATGCTGCTGATGGCTTTATCGTTTTAATAAATTTTTTTGCATTGTTTGGTGTGTCAATTGGCAAATAAAAAATATAATCTGCTTTATCATAGTTTTTTCTTATTTCATATCCTGATGGCGAAAAAAACGTAAGAACGATTTTATAGTTAGAATATGTTTCTTTGATTTTTTCAATAACAGGTCGTCCTTGTTCAAATTCACCCAAGGAAGCACAATGGAACCAAATGACTTTTGAATCATTGTCTTGAATTTTTGATTGAATAGTTTGGAAAATGTTTTGTCTCCCTTTTATCCAGAGTCTTGCTTTAGGGTTAAATAATGAAGCAATAGAGACTAATAGTCGATAAAAAAGAATAGATAGGTTGTAAAAAAAATGCATTTATTCTTAATTCAAAACATTAATAGGTGTAAAATTCTTGTGGGGCTTTTTTGTATAGTGGTAATATCCAAGAAAATTTTGCGCCATACAAAATATCAATACGTTTTTTGGTATCTCTTTGCATAGTGTCATAATCAAAACTTCTTCTGTTTCTGGTAAAACCTTGCATACATTCAAATCCCAAATAAAAATTAGCTAAACGATTACTGCTTAAGTATAAATAGCCAATGTTTTCACTTAATAAGAAGCCATTTGTTAAATGGTCGTATCCTTTTTTATATTGTTTTGATAATTGAGGTGCGTTATTACCAATAGACTCAATTCTAATTTTATGTTGCATAAAACCGAATCCTATATTAAATAAAATACCTGAATTTGGATTAGGTTTTTTAAATGTAAAAATTCTTCCCAAAGTTATGGATGTTGTAAAGCCTCTTTCGTACAACCTTACATCAGCAAATTCCCCATTTTTATTTATTATATATCCTCCAGGAGATGAAATGCTGTCAAACAAATTTTCTTTTATGTTATTTCCGAAAAAATAACTTCCATTAATTCCTATAGTGATTTTTTTCTTTGATTTTAAATCCAAATTCATTTGAAGAGAAGAGCTGTTGCCAAAACGCTTGGCCATATCTCCAGAAGGAATATAATATCCGTAAGTTACGCCTAAAAAAGGGGTTGAAATAGATGAGTCTTTAACACTCACTTGTGATTCACTCAAGAATGAAATAAAAAACAATAAATAAAAAATGTATAATCGTTTTTGCATGGTTTAACCAAACGTGTAAATTCTGTTTTTATTTTATGATTTTTCCGTTTTCGAATTGAACAATAAAAGCTCCTTCAAATCCTTTTTCAACCATTTGCTTTTTTCGTTTATTTGCATCATCGTAATTGTCAAAGTTACCACTAAAATATTTAGTAATGCCATTATCTAAAACGAGTGTTGTAATTTCTGGAACATCTTCAATTTTTGGCTTTTGGCTATAGGCTCCAATTTGCACACGATATGTTTTTCCTGAGGCAGAAGGAATTGCAGTTATAGGCATTTTAGAATCTTTTGGAAGCGTTTGTTTAATAGGTTCTTTTTCTGTTTTTTTATTTTCTTTAATCGGTTTTGTTTCATTGTTTGCTGTTGGGGTAATTTCGGTTGTGTTAATTTGTTTGTTTTCAATAGTTTCATTTAATGAAAATTCCTTTGTTGGAAGATCAAAAACAATTCGCTCATTATTATTTATGTATGATATTTTACCAGAAAATTTTAATTTTTGAGTTGAGCCTTCAGAAATAGTTAATTTATAAGAAATTTTAAACTCGTCTTCGCTTGGAGGGGCTACCCATACAATTTTTGCTGTATTATCTACAAAAGAAAAACTTCCACCTTTATTATCTATTTCTACTGCAATTGTTCCTTCTGGAACTACTTGGGCAAATTTCATAAAGCCTGTTACTGATCCTTTTTTAATAATAGTTTCAATTGTGTAGGATTTCCCCGCTTCAAATTTGTTTGGAAAATTTTGGGTGGCTGTTAGTTCCTGTGCAATACCTAGATTGGAAGAAAAAATGAATACAAAAAATAAAATTCTTTTAAACATAGTTAATTGATAAACTACAAAATTACTAAAAACAAATCGCCTTAAGAAGTATTTGATTTAAATTATGACTAGTTTTGCCTAATTAATTTTAATTATGAAACATAAAATCCAAATACAGATTCGTTTTAAAGATGTAGATAAGTTGGGACACGTAAACAATGCTAATCACATCACTTATTTTGAACTTGCAAGGGTCGATTATTTTAATGCTTTAATGGGACATGATATTAAAATCGATTGGCAAAAAGAAAGTTTAATACTAGCAAAAATGGAAATGGAGTACAAGCAACCGATTTTGTTGGAAGATAAAGTATTTGTTTATACTTGGGTTTCAAGTATCGGCACAAAAAGTTTTAATATGGAATGTTCTATTGTAAAAGAAGTAAATGGGATAGAAGTGGAAGCAGCAAAAGGATTGGCTGTGATTGTGTGTTTTAATTATGAAACAAACAAAACAATTGTTGTTCCTGAACTTTGGAAAAATAAAATGCTTGAAATGAGATAAATTATTTTTTTCTCATAAAAACTTGGATAGGTACACCTTCAAAATCAAATTGTTCGCGCAATCTATTTTCTAAAAATCGAATATAGGATTCACTTACGTATTGAGGCAAATTGCAATAGAATGCAAATGTAGGGGCATGAGTAGGAAGTTGATTAATAAACTTAATTTTTACATGTTTCCCTTTTAAAGCAGCTGGTTGATGTGCTTCAATAATTGGCAACATTGCATCATTTAAAGCACGAGTTTTGATCGTTTTTGTTCTATTTATATAAACTTTTTCAGCTACTTCAATAGCCTTTAAAATTCGTTGTTTTGTAATTGCTGAAGTGAAAATTATCGGCACATCACGAAAAGGAGCAATGCGTTCTCTTATTTTTTCTTCGTATTCTTTTGTTGAATTAGTTGTTTTATCAACCAAATCCCATTTGTTAACCAGAATAACAATTCCTTTTCTGTTTTTTTCGGCCAGATGAAAAATATTCAAATCCTGTGCTTCCATTCCCAGTGTAGCATCAATAAGAAGAAGGCATACATCACAATCTTCGATTGATCGGATAGAACGCATTACAGAATAAAATTCTAAATCTTCTTCAACTTTAGATTTTTTACGAATACCAGCAGTATCAATTAAAACAAAATCATGACCAAATCCGGTATATCTACTGTTAATACTATCTCTTGTTGTACCAGCAATATTAGTAACAATGTTTTGTTCTTTACCAATTAAAGCATTTACCATTGATGATTTACCAACATTTGGTCGGCCAACAATTGCAAATTTTGGAATGTTTAATTCCTCTGGCTTTGCTTCTTTGTCTAATTCTTTTACAACTTCATCTAATAAATCACCTGTACCACTTCCACTTATTGCAGAAATATTATAAACTTCTCCTAATCCTAAACTATAAAATTCGCCTGATAATGCTTGTCTTTCACCATTATCTACTTTGTTAGAAACTAAAAAAATTTTTTTCTTTGAACGTCTTAAAATATCGGCAACTGTTTTGTCATCATCTGTTACACCATCAGTTACATCTACTACAAAAAGAATAACATTTGATTCATCTATGGCAAGCTGTACTTGTTTTCTTATTTCTCCTTCAAAAATATCATCAGATCCCTTTACATAACCACCCGTATCTATTACTGAAAATTCGACTCCATTCCAATCAGATTTTCCATAATGTCTGTCTCTAGTAACACCAGATATTTCATCAACTATAGCCTTTCTGCTATCTGTTAATCTATTGAAAAGGGTTGACTTTCCAACATTTGGTCTTCCTACTATTGCTACTATGTTCGCCACTTTCTTTAGTTTATTAATTTAAATATCCAAATCGTTTTAGCTGTGTATCACTATCACGCCAATCTTTATTTACTTTCACAAATAGTTCAAGAAAAACCTGTTTCTCAAAAAAAGCTTCAATGTCTTTTCTTGCTTCTGTACCTACTTTTTTTAATGCTTTCCCTTGATGACCTATAATTATGCCTTTTTGTGAATCGCGCACAACAATAATTTCAGCTCTTATTTTTATTATTTTTTCCTCGTCTTTAAAAGATTCTACAATTACTTCTACTGAATAAGGAATTTCTTTTTTGTAGTTCAATAATATTTTTTCACGAATAATTTCTGAAACAAAAAACTTTTCCGGTTTATCCGTTAATTGATCTTTATCATAAAAACCAGGTCCTTCTGGAAGCAAATCAACTATTCTATCAAAAATATAATTGATATTAAATTTTTCTAAAGCAGAAACAGGAATTACTTCCGCTTTAGGAATCTCATTTTTCCAGTATTCTACTTTTTGCTCCAATTTGGTTTGGTCAGCTAAATCAATTTTATTTACAAGAAGCAAAACAGGAGCGTTCGTATTTTTAATTTTATTTAAAATTTTTTCTTCAATTGCTATATCTTCATAGATATCTGTTACAAATAATATCACATCCGCATCGGTAAGCGCAGTATGAACAAAATCCATCATCGATTCTTGAAGTTTGTAATTTGGCTTTAAAACGCCAGGAGTATCAGAATAAACAATTTGAAAATTTTCACCACTTACAATTCCCATTATTCTATGACGTGTAGTTTGGGCTTTAGAAGTAATAATAGAAAGCTTTTCACCAACCAATGCATTCATTAGTGTTGATTTTCCTACATTCGGACTACCTATAATATTGACAAAACCCGCTTTGTGCGCCACTTGATAAAAATGTTAATAAGTTATTTGGAGTACAAAGAAACAAAATATATCTTTGCACCGCAATTTAAAAAGCTAATCAGGGCTTTTTGTTCTTTAAACAGTAATATTTATAAGATATATTGCTCCGTAGGAGTTCCTACGGAACGGGGTGGAGCAGTTGGTAGCTCGTTGGGCTCATATCCGCCAGTAGGCTGACGTCAGTTCGAGTAGTAAAAAAAATAGTTCTTAAAAATATATTGCGGGGTGGAGCAGTTGGTAGCTCGTTGGGCTCATAACCCAAAGGTCGTCCGTTCGAGTCGGGCCCCCGCTACTACAGAGCGATTCAGAAATGAATCGCTTTTTTTATTTAAATATGTTTACGGTTTACGTTTTATATTCAAAAAAGTATAATAAAATTTATATTGGATATACCTCTGATATAAATAATCGAATGTTATCCCATAATTCTCTTGCCACTAAAGGGTATACAATTAAGTACAGACCTTGGGAAATAATTCATACAGAAGTTTTTGACTCCAAAGCAGAAGCACTGAAAAGAGAAAAGCAATTAAAAAGTGCTAAAGGCAGGGAGTTTGCGTGGAGTTTAATTAAAATATAAGTACTCATAGTAGCCTCCAATAATTAATCAAATCAAAAAATATTTTTTATTATCAAATTTTTTATTTGCTTTTTTTTGAAATTTCTAAATCGCCTTAAATGTGATTTTTTTTTATCTTTAGCTTGTGTATATTAAATACAGAATCGATAGACTTAACCAAGGAGATTTCAATGATTATGTATCAGAGATTGAAGGGGATGTCTATATATCAAAAGGTGATATAAATGCTAAAGTAGGTCACATTAGTGCAACCATCTTGCATTTATTTGAAGCCGAAGACGATGGTGTTGGGCGTTACGATATTCTTGAGGAGTACAGTGCTGAGGTATCTAGCTACACCTACCAGTTTTTTGATTTTGATAGAATGGAAATAAAGGAGGAGTTTTTGAATTCTGATGAAGTGGAAAGAATGAATGTGCTCATTATTAAGCATGTGTTGTTAAACGAAAAGGGAAGAAAGTGTGGATTAGGTCTCAGAGTTTTAAAAGATATAGAATTCGTTTTTGGCAAAAATAAATTAATCGTTATGAAACCTTTTCCAATGCAGTTTACTGCTGGAGATGGGAATTTGGATGAGTTTCAAAAGAAGTTTCCTGAAATGGATTATAATAGTTTACCAAGAAAAGGGCTGGCCAGTCTAACCAAAAAATTACAAGCCCGATATATAAATATTGGGTATAAGGCGGTTAAAGGAACGGGACTGGTTTGCAAAGACAATGTGAATTTTGACTACTAAAATTTTTAGTATCTCTGAAAACAAACCAGTATAATGTGTTCTCAGTACCTTTGCAGAAATAAATCATTTTTTTACTCAATAAATTTTCTTTTGAATTTTTGAAGCAAGTATTGCTACTATTGGAGCAGCCGCAACATCAATAGAATAATGTACATGTTGAGCCATTAGCATTATCCCTATTGTTAAACTTCCAATAAAATATAAAATTTTTAATTGTTTATTTTGTAAGTAGATTCCAAATAAAAAAATGGTTGCAGTATGCCCAGAAAAAAACAAATCTTTTAAGTTTTCTCTACCACTGTAAAAAGTATTTTCAAGAAAAATATCTTTGAGGGGAATAATCAATTTGGGTGCTTCTAATGGAAACATGAATAGGCATAGCATCCTAAAAATTGTCATTATTAGATATGCTTGAATAAGTCGTATGAATAATTGTGGGGTTTTAAGTGATATTACAATTCCTAATATTGCTAAAATGTAGGTGAGAGCAAAAGTAAAAACAGAAATTTCTTTTGGATTAAATAAATTTAAAATTGGATCGTTAAATACGAAGCCTTCTCTATCTTCATTGAAAGTTAAAAAGTGCAGAAAACTAAAAAGGACTAATGCTAATGTTATAAAAGAAAAAATAAAAATCAATTTATTTTTTTTTGCATTTAAAAATATTTTCCAATTTAATATCATTTTATAAACTCATCATATCTTTTAACTTTGCTGCTTGCCTACGGGATATTTCAACTTGTTCTCCACCTTTTAATTTTACTTTTAAGCCGCCATTAAACCAATTTTCAATGCTTTCAATCCATTTTAAATTTACAATATGTTTTCTGCTTGCTCTAAAAAAAGATTTATTGCTCAGTCGTTCATCTAAATTATTTAATGAACGTAATATCAAGGGGCGATTGTTATCAAAATGAACCCTTACATAATTTCCTTCCGACTCAAATAGGCGAATATCACTTAGTTTTACAAACCAACATTTTTCACCATCTTTTACAAATACTTGATCTTCATCAGTAAGTATTTGATTGTTGATTTTATTTTCCGTTTTTTCTGCTGTATCCTTTTGTAATAATTTTTTTATTGTTTCATTCAATCTGCTTGATTGAATTGGTTTTAATAAATAATCAAGAGCATTTACTTCAAATGCCCGAATAGCATATTCGTCATAAGCTGTAACAAAAATAATTTCGGGCAATCCACTAATTTCCTCTAGTAGTTCAAAGCCATTTTTACCAGGCATTTGTATGTCTAAAAAAATTACATCAGGTTTTAATTGTTCAATATTTTCAATTGCAGTTTCAGCGTTTGCGGCTTCGCCTACCACTTCAATTTCTTTGTATTGACTTAATAGTTTTTTTAGTTCTTGTCGAGCTAATCTCTCGTCATCAATTATTAATGCTTTCATTGATTAAGTTTTTTGGAATTATTAATTCTGTAATCACATTCTCTGAGTCTAAATTTTTTATTTGTAAACTAGCTTCATTTCCATAAAGCAATTTAAGGCGCTGTATTGTGTTTTTTATTCCAAATCCAGTTGTGTTTTTATTTTGCTCTATTAACTGACCGCTATTTTTTATTTCGATAAATAATTTTTGATTGGTTACATTTCCCACTAACTCTATTGTCCCGCCTTTTGTAAGTTTTGATATGCCATGTTTAATACCATTTTCTACTAAAGTTTGAATAACTAATGGCGGAACTTCAAAATTTTTACAATCGGGATGAATGGTGATTTTTGTTTTTAATCGTTCTTCATAACGAATTGTTTCTAAGTCTAAATAATCTAGTACTATTTTTAACTCGTCTTCAAAGGGAATTGTTTTGCTTTTGCCCATTAACAAAGTGCTTCGTAAAATATTAGATAACTGTGTAACCGCATCTTTTGACTTTTCCGGACTTTCATCTATAAGTGCGCGTATGCTATTCATGGAATTAAACATGAAGTGAGGGTTTAATTGTGATTTTATTTTATTTAATTCCATTTCGTTGATAGATGCTTGCCATTTTAAATTTTCAATTTCAGATTTTTTATAATTTTCTACATAATGCACTAAAAAATAAATCAAAGACCAAAAGAAAAATAAAAAGGCAAGGTTCAATATGTTTGTAATGATTGTAATTGTATCTCCATGTTTAATAACAGGGATATTAATTAGCCAACCTAAAAAATATTGTGAATATTCCAATACTGTTGCAAGAACAACAGTCGATATAATTACACGGGGTATAATTTGAATAGCGTTTAATTTTAACCAACCAAATTTTAAAATAAGGTTTCTATACAAATGGGAAATAGATATACCAAGTGTTAGAAGTATCACTAAACTGATGATAAGTCTAAAGCTTAATACATTATTTAATTGAAAAAAAATACTTTGAGCAATTACAAAAAATAGCCATCCTCCAATTTGACAAGCCCAGTATAAATTTTTTTTTGTCATTTTTTTGTAATATTCTTTAAATATAAAAATAAAAGGAATGGCTGCTACTACCATTCCTTTTTTAAGAAAGAACTAAAACACGTCTAACCTTTGTGAATTTGCGTAATTTCTATTTCAAAAATACGTTGCTTTAAAAACATAGTTTTAAAAATTACATGAGTGGTTTATTCTTATATACTGACGGAAAAAAATAATTATTCCAATACTGTAATTTTTTCTATAACATCTCCTTGCTTAATAGAATCGATAAATTCAAGTCCTTCAACAACTTTTCCAAAACAGGTATGTTTTCTGTCCAAATGGGCAGTTTGTGCTCTGCTTAGCACAATAAAAAACTGAGATCCGCCTGTATCTCTACCTGCATGAGCCATTGAAAGAACTCCTTTGTCATGAAACTGATTTTCGCCATCTAACTCACATTTTATTTTATATCCTGGTCCGCCATTTCCAATTCCGTTTGGGCAACCACCTTGCACTACAAATCCTGGTATCACTCGGTGAAAAGTTAATCCATCATAAAATCCTTTTTTTGCTAAATCGCAAAAATTTTTTACGGTTCCTGGTGCATCTTTTTCGAAAAATTCAACTTTTAAATTTCCTTTACTTGTTTTAATTTCTGCTGTTTTCATATTTATTATTTTTTACAAATATAAAATTCTTTAATTCAATTTTTGTGTTTGTTTTATGTAACAAGATTGTGATTAACTATAATTAACATTTGTTTTTTAGAAAAAAATGCACATATTTGCAAATCTTATTTTTTAAAATGGACGTTGATAGTAATATATTTTATAAAAAAACTAATGAAAAGATATTTTCATCTTCTTTTTCTTTTTTCGTTTCTGCTTAAGTTTTCAGGCAGTTTAGCAAGTAATCTATCAACAGACCTTTCTCAATTTTATATTCACACGGATACCATACCATTTGATGTGGATGAGGAAGAAATGGCCGATTTTAATGATTCATTAATTTTATTTCCAGCTTACGATTTATATTGTAATTGGGATACCTTAAATATTCATTCACCTAAATTTGATGTTTCAACATTGAAAGATAGTTCTCATGTAATTTGTCTTTACGATGAAAATAGTTGTGGCTATTTTCACCCTTTTGCAGGAAATGTTACTTCTAATTTTGGTCCGCGTAAAAAACGTTATCATTATGGAATTGATATTGATTTAGAAACTGGCGATAAAGTTTCGGCTGCGTTTGATGGTAAAGTTAGAATTGCGAAAAAAAGCAAAACATACGGCAATGTGGTAGTTATTCGCCATGCAAATGGATTGGAAACATACTATGCACATTTGTCAAAAATTAATGTTGAGGTTGGACAGGAGTTATTTGCAGGTGATATTCTTGGTTTAGGAGGAAATACAGGTCGTTCGAGAGGAAGCCATTTACATTTTGAGGTAAGATACTTAGGTCAACCGATTAATCCGAATAATTTAATTTCGTTTAGCGAACAAAAATTATTGGCTGATACATTATGTTTGAGTAAGAAAACTTTTTCTTACCAAGCAGAGGCAAAAAAAGTGGCAGCAAAAAAATATGCTAGCAAAGGTGTTGTAACTACAAAAAATGGGGTAAAGATTTATACTGTTTCAAAAGGGGATACTCTTTCAGCAATTGCCAGAAGATATGGCACTACTGTTTCCAAATTGTGTAAAAAGAATGGCATTCAAAGTACTTCTACTTTAAGATTAGGCCAAAAATTGAAAATCTAATTTTCAAATCCTTCTTGTTTCCAAATATATTTTTTTGAAAGTAGATTGTAATAGGCAATTTTTTTCTTTCGTTCAATTTTAATAATTGAATTTTTAATTAACTCAATTTCGTCATTTTCACAATTTAAAATAATATTACCCTTTAAATCAATTACACCAGTTTCATCATCAATTACTACTTTATAAAAATTTGTAGTTAATATGGTTAATTCATCATATTTTAAATCAATTACATTTTTTCCTGTTTTGTTGATTACGCCCATGCTTTCATTCTTCGAAACGATAGAAATACCATTTTTGAAATCGCTTACATTGTCATACACAAATTGAATTTGTAGTTTGAATTTTTTATCAATAAATCCCCATTTATCTTTTCTGCAAACAGAAGCATAGTCTTCATTAAAAGGCAGTATTTTATCGTAATCTTTAGGGGTTATGTATTTTCCTGTTTTATCAATTAAGCCTTGTTTCTTATTTTTTTCAGCTGGTACACTACCATTTTTGAATTCAAAAAGTTTGTTGTTAAAATCAAATTGAATTGGAATCATTATTACTCCATTATTATCTGCAAAACCATATTTATTGTCTTTAATAATCATGACTTTATCTTCCGAATAATCACCAATAAGATCATATTCACAAGGCAAAATAAATTCTCCTTTTGTATTTATTATTCCAGTTTTTTTAATGGATTTAACTTTTGCCAAATTGTTTTTAAAATTGTCTGCCCAATCAAATTTGCATGGAATTGCTACATTTCCTTTTCTATCAATATATCCCATCTGTCCACCAAATTCTACGGCAGAATATCCTTCTGAAAAATCTGCTGCTTTTGTATAAATTATGGGAACCACAACTTTCCCTGTTTCGTCAATAAAACCATACTTTTCATTTTTCATAACAGAAGCCAATCCTTCCGAAAATTCAGCTATTTCATCATAAATAAAATCAGTAATTTTTTTCCCAATTTTATTTATTACACCGTACTTATTGTTTTGTTTTACAATAGATAAGCCATTATTGAATGATTCTACTTCATCATAACTGAAAGGTATTTTTAAGTTTCCTCCCTTATCAATAAAACCAGATTTATTATTTAATCCGCAAGCGGCTAATCCTTCTGAAAAATTTTCCACCCATTCGTAAACACAGTTAATCGAAATTTTTCCTGTGCTATCAACAAAACCCCATTTTCCATTTTCTGTAATTGGAAGTAGTACTTTTTGCGACAACTCTATGTCCTTATTTACAACATCAGCATAAGGGTAATCAGGGAAGTCTAACTTGAATTCAACCAACGATTCTGTTTTGTAATCTGCTGTATAAATAGAATATAAATTATGCCAAGCCGTTTCAACATTATGATTGTTTGGATATTTTTTTATAAAATCATGATATGTTTTTATAGTGCCATCCGAAGTAGAAAAAGCATAAATTAAGTTTTCGCATTCCAATATATAAGGACTATTTGGATAGTTTTTGATAAATGATTCGTATTCGTTTATCGTGTTATTTTTAGTTTTTTCTTGAAATAACGTAGATTCAAAAAGTTGAGTAGCCAATTCAATTTCTTTTGCATTTGGATATGTTTCTATAAATTTTTTATAAGAATGAAAAGTGTTTTCATTTTGAGCAAGATTAAAAGCTAATTTGTTTCTAATGTCTATAGCATCAAAGCATTGAGGGGCAGTATAATAATTAGTAATAAATTTATTCAATGATTCCAGTGTATTTTGATTTTTATAATATTCAAAAGCTTTTGTATGAGTTAGAGTTAGCATTGAGTCTATACTTTTTTGCGAAATATTATATTGAATGTACTCGGTCCTCTTTTTTACACTCAGAGACGGAAACGTATTAGAACTAATTATTAAAAATTTATAAGCGCTATCAATGTTTGAAAATGGATTGTCGTTTCTGTAATATATAATTCCTAAACCGTATGAGGCGGCAGTTGGTTCTTTTTTTATAGAGGATTCAAATTGTTTTTTTGCTTCAAAATAATTATAGACACTTAAAGCAGCGTAAGCCTTTTTGATTTTTCCTGCAAAAGAAAAATTTAAAAAAAATAGAAAAAGAAGAGTAATATAATATTTGCTTTTATGCATCGTATGCTATTAAGAATGTAAAATTAACAATAAGAGCCCATTTTGTTTAATTCTTTTTATCAAGAGGCTTCTTTTTTTGTATTTTTGCGGAATGTTTTCAAAAGGACAATTAATTTTTGCGCTTGTTTTTTTTATATCATTTGTTGTAGGTATTGCAATTGCATATAAAAACGATAAAGTAAAAAATAAAAAAATGTTTGAAGGCAGCTATAAAGTATTATTGTTTGTGGTTTTAGTGTTTTTTGCTTTGTTCTTTTTGGTAAAAATGAAAAGATATTTTTTACCATAGTAAAAAATAACATAAAATTTACATAAAAATCACCTTTTCACTTGCATTTTGTTTCGATAAAATGTATATATTTGTAGACGAATTACAAAACTATTACATAAAAATGAAAAAACTCATCCTTTCATCTTTTTTGATTTTAGCTTCAATGCCCCTGTTGAAAGCTGGTGTAATTGTGGTTGAAGGAAAATATCAAGATAAAAATCTATATGTTCAAAATGGCTATGCTGGAAACGGTGTGGGTTTTTGCACGTATGAAATTACGATAAATGGTCATGTTTCAACTGATGAGGTTAACTCGAGTGCTTTTGAAATTGATTTTAGAGCATTTGAAATTAAGCCAGGAACAGCGGTTACAGTTGAGATAAAACATAAAGATGATTGTAGCCCAAAAGTATTAAACCCAGAAGCGTTAAAGCCAAGAGCTACTTTTGAAGTTGTAGCAATTAATATTGATAAATCAGGTTTATTAAGTTGGTCAACTAAAAGTGAAATGGGGTCTCTTCCATTCATTATTGAGCAGTACCGTTGGAACAAATGGGTGCCAATAGGGCAAGTTGAAGGAAAAGGCTCAATGGATAATAATTCATACTCATTTCAAACTATCGCACATTCAGGCGAAAATAAATTTCGTGTAAAACAAGTTGGGTATGGAGGAGTTGCGAAAATGTCGAATAGCGTATCATTTGTTTCTACCATTATGCAGCCAACTTATACTTTTGCAAAAGACACTAAAAACATTCAGTTTTCGGCCGAGACTCTATATGAGGTGTTTGACGTATATGGTAATGTTATTAAACGTGGATTCGGGACTAATTTAGATGTAGCAAACCTTGGTAAGGGAGAATATTATTTGTGCTACGATAATATTATGTCTGATTTTAAAAAGAAATAAATTTCTTTTTAATCTTATCATCTGGAATCATACAGTTGTCTTTTTTTCCAAACCATTTATAGCGATTTTTTGAAATCCAATTATATACTGCATCTCTAATAAATGGTGGGATAATAATAAATCCGTACAGCAAAGGGTAGAGACCGTTTAGATTCAGGTTAACTCTTAAAGCAGCATGCGATTTTGTATATATTTTCCCATTTTCGATTAAAATCATTGTTTCTAATGCCGTTGGATTTACATAATAATTTTTGCATATTTCTTTTGCAAAATCAGACTGTAGTGATGCAAATAAAAAATGATTTTTTTTATCGTGTTTTATTATAAAGTTTATAGCCGAGTCGCAAAAATTACAAACCCCGTCAAACAATAAAATTCCTTTGTTGTTATATTCTTTTGATATTTTATTTTCTAATTCCAACTGAATAGGGGTCAACAGCAACTTCGATTCTTTTTGTAGTATTATCTTCTCTAGTAACTATATTTAATGTATTTAAATCGATAAAAGAAATATTACCATTGCGTCCGCCACATTCACTTGAGTGGTGAGGTGCAGGACCATCGCTTGCAAAATTTCGATTAGCTACTACAATTAACTTTTTTGTATCGTCTACTGCAATGCCATGAGGTTGAAAGCCAGTATATACATATTTAATTAATTGGTGTGTTTGATAATTAATAACAGCAACACTTCCTCTTTTTCCGGAGAATGTAACCGTATCTTCTGTACAGCTCACAAACATATAATCAGTTGTGGTAGAGAAACTCATTTCTGTGGGTGAATAACCTACAGGAATAGTAGCAAGCAATTGGTCGTTTGCAGTTGAGAATACTCGTACTTCATTTGTTCCTTGGCAGGTTACAAAATATTTTGTTCCATCAGGAGTGAATACTACTTCATGTGCATTTAAGAATAAAGCAGGTGGAGTACCAGAATAAAGATTTACCTCTGTAAATCCTGAAAAGTCAGCCGTAGGAACCTTGTAAATTTTATTACTGTTTATTTGTTGTGTTATATATAATGTATCGTCAGTATTATTTAAAGCTATACCATGTGGGTTGTTAAATGGTTGTTGTGTAAATGCGGTCATATTTACTAAATCTACAATTGCAATTTTACCGCTTGAATTTAAATCAGAGCAATAAGCTGTTTGAGAATTACTGGAAATAATAAATGCATTCCAATAGCCAGGCCCAATTAATGCTCTTGCAACAAAACTGTCATCAGAAGTTTTATATTTCTCTAAATAATTTCCTCCTAAACTCAGTACATACCAATATTGGCCATCGGCTGATACTCTTATCATGTGTGGCGATTCTATACCAGCCGTACTTCCTACATTAATAAAGCGCATTGGAAGTAATGTTTGTTGGTCAATTACTGTTACCACATCACAACCTTGATTGGTTACATAATATTTTTTTCTGTTTGGATTGTCAGAAAATTTCACAAAGCCATCTCTGTTTGGGGCACCTGCATTTATCCAATCTCTTAGTAGTATAACTTCTTCTTTGGTTAAATGGTCTGCTTGGTAGGGCATAGTAGGAGAAAGGCGAACACCTAGATCAGCAAAAGTATTTATGTAGTAAAAGAAAGTGCTGTAATCATGTCTGTAAGGAATAATTGTAGCGCTATTTCTTCCTCCTTCAAAAAGTTTAGTCCAACTTTCTAGTGATAGGCCACCAGCTGCGTCTTTGCTTTGGTTTGTATGACAACCTGTGGTAGCGCATTTAGTATAAACTATTTTTCCAATATCATCAGGATAACCGTTATAATCAGGAGTGCCTTTTTCACTTGTACAGGTTGAAATGAAAATACTTAATATTATAATGAAACCAATTATGGAGAATTTTTTTTTCATTGTTTGAAGAATTACTATCTCAAATGTACAAAATAAAAAAGCCTTTTACAATTGTAAAAGGCTTTAAGCATTATTCTGTTACTGGAACATTTATGTTTAGTGTTTTATTGTATTTTACTTTTACACCTATTCCACCTTTTACAACTTCAGAGATAGATGTATCGTATCCCAATCCATATAAATAATAATCTCCTTTTCTTAAATCAGCAAATTCAAAATACCCTGTTGCATCAGCAGTAACTGAAGCGTCATAGTTAGATACATTTTCACCCGGAAAATTAGTTGCCCCATATTTTATATAAACAACACAATTTGGTATTGCAAGAGAATGATGCTTTGCATAACCATTAATTTTTGATTTCCCTCCAGTACCTTCTTTGCAAGAAGTTATAAAGAATAAAGAAATCAAAATAATCGATAAAAATTTTAAATGTAATTTCATTTTTTTAAATTTTGACAGTATAAAGTTACTGAATTAATTATTGTTTTGATTTTATTAAGTATTTATTTTGATTAAAACTGTAAGTTAATCCAATCATTATTTTACACGTATTTGCCATATTGCTGTAATATTTTTGCTCATATACTGGGACTTGAAATGATGTGTTTAATGAAAAATTTTTATAAAATAAATCAGCGCCCGCTCCAATATTTGCTATATTAACTGTTGTGCCATTTTGATAAACACTTGAAATGTATAATCCTTTTGTATATTCATAATAGCCCTGAATAGAAGGAAATATTTTTAGGTTTTTATCTTGACGTAATTTTAAAAATATATTTAAATAGTTCGTTGAGCTATTTGCTATTTTTTCGTGGTAATAATTGTCGCCATTTAATTTATAAGTAGAGTTAAAATTTATGCCCAACTTCTTATATCCAAAAATATAGTTGACATAGGCTAGATAATCAATACTTCCAGTTCCTGGTTGTATCATATAATCTATTCGACTATTGTTTTTATCTTTTTGGTAATAATCGCCAACAGGTAATTTTAGTCCAGCACCAAATATTAATCGATGTTGAAATTTTTCAGTCATAACCTTACTTATTAAGTGGTATGCAGCAAAAAATGTGATGTCTCCAACTCCATTGGTTTCTGCAATTTGATTGTTTGTTTTCTGCTTGTTCATTACAAATGGTACAATAGCATTTATTTCAATTCGTTTATGAATAAAATATTTTCCACGCAATTCAGCAGTAGTGTATATTTCAAAATCACTTCCATTTTTTAGAGCGGTATCTGTTGTGGCATGTGTACCGTGTTTTTGATTTGTGTTTGAAAAATAATTATTATTACTTTGGGCAGAATTGCTTGAATAGCTTTTTGGGAACATTGAATGATGTTGATCTGTATAGTAGTATCCACTATAGCTTTTGTAACGGTAAAGCATTGATATACTACTTTGATTATCGTATGGCGTTATTCCCATATAACATCCACAAAAGTCACAGGCAAAAGATATGTTTATTAAGGTAAAATAAAATAAAGTTAAAATATATTTCATGATAGAAGAGTATTAAAATGGGTCAGCAAAACGTCTATCTGTAATAAATTTTGTATCTGTAAGCGTTTTTAAAAACAATATTATATCCTGTTTTTCCTGGGCTGTAAGAGGAATTCCTCCAACTACTTCGCTGTTAATAGTGCTCGAATTTTTTACTCCAGAAATATAATGGTTTAATACTTCATCTAGTGTTTCAAACCTGCCATCATGCATATAAGGTCTCGATAATTCTACATTTCTTAATGATGGGACTTTAAATTTTCCTGAATCGCTTGGCAGCAAAGTTATAGTCGCTCTTCCCGCATCTGAAAAAATGGAGTCTAATCCATTATTCATATAACCAAAATTTGTAAATAATGGGGGTGTATGGCAAGTGGCACATTTTTGTTGAAATAGATTTAGTCCATCTGCTTCATTTGTTGTTAATGAAATTTCTCCTCTCGAAAATTTATCATATTTCGAGTTGTAGGATACAAGCATTCCTTGAAATTGTGTAATGGCTTTAAAAATTCTTTGGCTGTTTACAGTTTCATCTCCAAAAGCATTTCTAAAGAGTTCTCTATAGCTGGCATCTGATTGTAATTTATTAACAACATTTACCATGTTTTCATCCATCTCTACAGGATTGGTAATAGGGGCAAGAGGTTGAACTTCAATATGGTTGATTCCTCCATCCCACATAAAAGCTGTTTGCCAATTAAGATTATATAAAGGCGGAGCATTACGTGTCCCAAAAAGCCCGTCAATTCCGTGACTTAACGGGTGGTCTAGATGAGCAAAAGCTGAAAATTGCTGGTGGCAACTCCCACAAGAAATTGTATTATCTCTTGACAGTTTTGTTTCATAAAACAATTTCCGCCCTAAAATAAAACCCTCTTTTGTGAGTGGATTTGTAGCAAAATCGTAATTAGGATATGGCCATCCAGTAGGGATTACCAGCCGAATATCATCGGCTGGTAATTCTTCCTTGATAAGAGGATCTCTTTCACAAGCAACTATAAAGCAAGTTGATAATGAAATGAGAAGTATGGTTTTATAAAAACTAATTTTTTTCAAAATTTATTATGATAGAAGTAACTTAATTATGTATGTGCTCAACAGTAAACATGTCTGCATAATTGTCAGCAATAGTTTTTGCCATTGCGCCAGGCATGTGTATTGTATGTGTTGTTGCAAAATTTGTAGTAGTAGGAGAAGTAAACATTTCAGCTAGATCTACTTTAAAGTGTATTTCTGGAGTAACAGAAGAGCTAACATTTGCTGTAGAACCAGCAAAACTAGGAGAAACTGTTTTTAATGCGCTGTTTGCTCCTGAAAAGCCTCCCACATGAAATAAAACGCCACCACTTGTAGCTCCTGATTGAGGAGATGCTCCTTCCATTTTAAGCATAATATAACCGCTGCTCCAGCTCCAGAACATTCCATTTGCAGGATCTAATGCTCCTGTTTGTGCTCCAGATACATTGCGAGTACTATCCACTCCAATCATGAATTGAATTCCGTCATAATTATCGGAAGGAACAGAAATAAGCATTAATTCAAGAGAAGATAAATCACTTTGTTGTAATAAATGATAACTTTCATTTTCGCTGTATTTCACAATTCCTGATTTCAATAATTTTATATTTGAAATATAATAATTGAATTTTGTTACATTGAATGTGTCGCCATTTGCATTTGTATAAAGTTGGGTGTTCAAAACCAATGAACTATCTCCAACCATGTTTTCAAAATGCAAAGCTAAACTTCCTGTAGTTGCAGCAGGAGTTGTAGGAGTTACTTCATCATCTGGGTCTTTTTTGCATGAAGAGAAAATTGTTATTAATGTAAATGATAGAATAAAGATATATTTTGTTGTTTTCATAATATATTTTTTGTTTAAGTAAATAAATAATAGACTTATTATAAATGATAAAAATCACTTATAATAAAATAGAAATCTCTAAAAAATATTAAGCAAGCTGAGGGGGCTGGTAGACACTTTCTAAATATATAGAATAATTAGAAAGAAGATAATTAGAGCTTAATTCTGATTTTTCAGAAATAGCAGTGTTGTTGAGTTCAAAATTGTTGTTTGAAAAAAATTGTAATTCTAATTTTTCTTTTAGTTGATTTGCGGGAGAGCTTTCTTTTTTCTCCTGTTTTTTCAGCTGCTTTGCTAAATGACATTTTCCATTACAATGCATTTTTGGCTTGTTTTTATTCTCGCAAAGATTTTTTGAAATGTATTCCTTGTTTAGCTGATAGTCGGCAATAATCAACATTTTTGATGCAGATTGCACCAAAAATGTAAATGCTAGTAATATGGAAATCGTAAACTTCAAAATAATAATATTGTCCAAATGTAATGATTTATTTTTTTAAGTTTTTATGTTTATTGGAATTAAAACTTTCAAACTAAAATTTCTCCCCATGTTATAAACGCCAATCCTGTTGCTTGCAAAATTTTCAGGAGCATATTTTAACCTGCTTAAGTGGCTTTGATATGCATTGTCAGTTATATTGTTTACACTAAAATAAATAGAACAAATTATTTTTTGTTTTTTATTCACTATATCAGCACCTGCTCCAAAATTTATTAAATAATAAGCTGGTGTTTCTGTTTCAG
This sequence comes from uncultured Chitinophaga sp., assembly GCA_964549315.1. Taxonomy (GTDB): domain Bacteria; phylum Bacteroidota; class Bacteroidia; order 2-12-FULL-35-15; family 2-12-FULL-35-15; genus 2-12-FULL-35-15. The sequence continues at coordinate 21,778 of CAZJUY010000009.1, forward strand.
TATTGTAAGCAGAATAAATATTGCTTTGCTTGAAATAATTTTCTATTTGCAATTTAAAATATAAACTGTTTATAAAAGCCCCCGCTTTTTTAATATCTGTTCGTAGCTCAGAAACTAATTTAGGAGCGGGAATCATTGGTAAATATTTTGTTGAGTCAGGTTGATTTTTTTGGCTTGCCTGCACAAAAGAAAAAGTATTCTCGAAGTGCAACCAGTCAAAGGGGTGAGGGTGAATATCAAAACTAAATTCTCCACCTAAGAGTTGAGCATTTCCTTGTGTGAAATTAAAAACTTGATTTCCATCTTGGATAGAGTCGTTGCCATTTAGAGTTTGTAGCTTTTGTAAAAAAATATAATTGCTAATTGAATTCTGAAACAAGGCTAATTCTGCAGTTATATGTTCGGTGTTAAGTCCTAAAGCAATATCATATTGTAAACTATATTCAGGCTTTAGGTTATTATTGCCAATTTCGTAACGTAACGTTCCTTCATGAGTTCCATTGCTACCAAGTTCAGCAATGTTTGGTGCTCTATAGCCTCTTGAAATATTTATTTTCGAATAAAATTTTTCTGAAAAATCATACGTCATGCCTATGCTTCCTGTTAAACCCGAAAATTGTTTGTTGAATTTTACAAATTGATGGTGAGCAGAAGTGTCTGAAGCATCTGTTTTATTACCATCTGTATCTAAATATAAATCAAAGCTATTTTGTTTTCTAATGTCATACCTAATTCCTCCGCTAACATTTAATTTTTTAAATGATTGTTTAGCGGTTGCAAAAAAACCAGCATCAAACAAATTGTATTCAGGAATTAAAAATTCCATGCCTAAATTTCTTGAATTTTGTGACATCCCATTGGCACCTACTGAAAAATTAAATTTGTTTTGGCTGTATGAATATCGCAAGTCGTAGTTGACTGTGTTTAATAAAAAATACAAATCGCTTTCGTTGGGATTAAACGGATTTGAAAATTCTTTCCTTTGATTTTGTTGAAATCCAATGATAGCTTTTATGTAGCCTTTGTTCAATACAAAACTATTGTTTAATGAAATTTTATAATGATTTATTTTCTGGTATGCTGTAAAAGGTGTGTAGGACTTAAAATCAGAATTACCAACTATTTCATCTGTTAACGTTGAGTCATTTAATGCAATTGGTTTAATGAATTTTCCAGAAGCACTATCTCTTTCACCTTCTACAATTCCAGGCATCATTTCATAAATACTAAAATTCAAATGAGAGTATCCCCAAGATTTGTTCGCACCAATTGTTCCCGTTATTGCATTTTCTTTGAAACCAGAATTATATACGTAACCATCGTACTTATTTTTATAAGCATGAGCCATTTTATTTGAATATCTTTAGTCCCAAATATAACCTTTTAAATTTCCTGCATCATTTCCTGAATAACCTATTAAACCATTATTGGTTTGATAGTTTGCTAATACGTTTGCTTTAATATTTCCTTCTGGTAGAGGAGGTGCCGACATGATATTTATTACTCCCGCAATAGCATCAGACCCATATCCTAAACTTGCAGGACCTTTTAATATTTCAATTTTGTTTACAGAAAATTCATCTATTTCAATTCCATGCTCATCTCCCCATTGTTGTCCTTCTTGTCGTATTCCATCGTTTACAACAACTACTCTGTTAAACCCTAAACCTCTAATTACTGGTTTGGAAATCCCTGAACCTGTTGTTATTTGTGATATTCCAGGTTGAGTTGATAAAGCATCAATTATGTTGCTTGATGAATTTTGTAAAAGTTGTGTTTGATTTAAAGATGAAATCGGAGTAGGGATTTTGCTTCTTTCTTCTGCTTGTGAATGCCCAGTGATTACAATTTCATTCATTTCTTTTACCGCAACTTCTAATTCAAAATCTTTTGTAGTAATCGTTTTTAAATCGATGTTTTCAATTATAGTTTTGTAGCCAACAAAACTAATTTGAATTAAAATCGTTTTGCTTGGTAGGTTTTCTAAAATGTAAGAGCCATCTGCTTTTGAAATAGTTCCTGTTTTTAAATCGGGAACGTAAATTATTACACCAGGTATGGTGTTTCCTGTTGTTTTGTCGATTATCTTACCTGATAATGTAGCTTTAACCGTTTCATTTGTTTTTGAAAAAGAAGAAAAGGGAGTAATAATAATAGCTATCATGCATAACAGCATGGCGGTTAATGTTTTCATAAAATAAAAATGTTTTTTGATTAATTGTTTATAAAATATTTATAAGGAACAATTAAACTAAAGGAGGAGCCCTTGCAGGAAGTTGATTTATATTCTTATTTGAAAATTTCGAATAAAAAGTGAATTGGTAATCAAAATCAGAAATAGTATTTTTTATTGAAAAATCAGAAGAGATAGAAGTGAAGTGACTTGGAAAAGTATAATCACATATATCACAAGAGTGCTCTTGCTCGTGGAAATGATTGTCAGTTGATGAACAATGAGAATCATTCAAATGTTCAAAGGCATGAACTTGTTGCTCTATTTGAGGCAACAAAAAGGCAATTAAAAGAGCAAGTGAATAAAATATTTTTAATGTGTTTTTCATGTTTTATTTCAACAAAATTTTTAGTGCTGAATAATTATTCGCTTGCTTAAAACCTGTTGTAAATATTTATCTGAATTTTTTTCCAAAGTTATTTTACAAATATAAACTCCTTGAGATAAATTTTCTGTGTTTAGGTTAAAATTATTTTCATTTATTCTTTGAGTATATATTAATTGGCCTAAAACATCATAAAATTCAATAGTATAATTATTTTTTTCTTGATTGTTAATTCTTAATGTAATAGAATTATTAGCGGGATTTGGGTATGCATCAAAATTCCAATTGATAGCGGCATTTATATCATGAACAGTAATTAAACTATTTACACCTTTGTAAAAAGAAACGCCACCTTGGTAATTTCCTACAATTAAATCCATGTAACCATCATTATTTATATCTGTCCCAAAAGGAGCAGTTCTTGTTCCTTGCCAAATTCCAAGATAGGTAGAATCAAGCATTGTAAAAGGCCCATTTAAATTACCATCAATATGGTCGTATAATCTTAAGTAACCACTTTCTGCACCACATAAAAGTTTTGTTTGTCCTCCGTCTTTAAAAATAAAAGGATAACTATAGCCAGTAATGTAGCCTGGTACATTTACTTTTAATTGCCCAAAAAAGTTGGTAACCGAATCCATTACAGGTATTGGTGCTGTACCTGTTCCTGCATGATGAAAGTAGGATAGTTTTCCATTTCTCCCTCCAATTACAATATCATTTTTTCCGTCATTATCTATATCTACTATTTGCGGTGCAGCAGCATCTCCTACATCAATTATCCTATTGCTTGAATTCTTAAAATTAGCTTGTGCTAAAACAAAATTAGCTGTGCCTCCAATTGGTGCAATATTTCTGAAGTAGTGCAATCTTCCGTCACCTGCACCAATTATCATATCCGCATCTGTGTCTCCATCCAAATCGCCAAAAGCAGCTGTAATGTTTGAAATGCCTAACGAACCTAAATTTGCATAATCACGAGTAACTAAGTCAAATTTTGGTTGAGTAGTTGTTCCAATATTTTTAAACTGTGCTAGTCGATATTGAAATCCTGTAGAACCATAATACCCATAGTTTCCAATAAACATATCTTTCAGTCCATCGTTATCATAATCAAAAAATATTGGGTAAGCACCTTCGCCTAGATCAATCATTTGGTCTTGCAATAAATTTGATTGTTGGTATTGAAAAACAGGGAAAGTATTGGTACCGTTATTTTTATAGTAAACTATACTGTTGAAATTTTCTGATGCGTTTGGTGCATTTGGGCTTACAATTAAATCTTTTATGCCATCATAATTTACATCAACATAATATGCACAGGGGAATAATGTTAAGTCAATTGGAACTGTACTTGAATTGTTCATTGGGAAAGCAGTATCTTTTGCAACAAAATTTGAGTTCGTTGGAGTTCCTCCATTAGTAAGCATTGTTAAATTTGGGAAGGAAACATCACCTGCAATAAACTCTTTATCACCATCATTATCCAAGTCAATACACAATTGGCATGATCCTGCATGTCTTTCGACAGAGCGTGTATCTTCTGCAATTTGCAACTCAGCTCCTGAAACGTTACCAAAACAGGTATCGTGTAATGTATAATCATTACTCAAAGGATGTTCTGAAGCATATCCCCAGCAGCGGTTTGCCATTTGAAATTTTAGACTATCACAAGTGCCATACAATTCTTTACTCATGTTTTTATGATATTCCATGTAAGAGCCAGTAATAGCAAATGTAACTATATCCAAATCGCCATCATTATCAATGTCTGATATTGCAGGAATGTCAACCGAACTCACATATAAATTAATTAAACTTCCACTTGGTGGATTGTAAATTGACTTTTGTTGCGTTACAACTTTTTGAAATTGTAATCCTGTGGCAAGAGTTGAAATGTTTTTATATACATCAAAGCCGCCACCATAATCAGAATAAGAATAAATATCTTCATTGCCATCGCAGTTGTAATCTGCTAATAAGGCCCAATCATGTAATTTTGGGAAGCGTGTTTCAAAGCTCGGGTCATATCGATAATCAACTGTGTTTGCTGTTCCTTTATTTATGAAGGTTCTTATTTTATTTCCTGTTCTATCAAAAACAAAGAGGTCTTTTTTGCCATCCAAATCAAGGTCAATTTCGGATACTTGAACAAAGTTCAAGCCACCAGCCCAAGGATTAGACACATAATTCCCACTAATTCGCACCTGAATGCTATCAAACCATTGAAAATAAGGCTGTGCAATTAATGAATTGAAATTAAATACTAAAAAAGTAAAAATTAAAATTTTTATAGCTTTCATTTATAAGCTTTTTAGTTATTACAAATATAAGGAATATAGATTGAGAATACTAAAACAAAAAACGCCCAATTCATTTGGGCGTTTTTATATTTAATAATTTTTAAAACTACATGTGTATCACTTCGCCATAAGCAGCAGCAGCAGCTTCCATAATGGCTTCGCTCATGGTAGGGTGAGGATGAACAGTTTTTATTAATTCATGTCCTGTTGTTTCTAATTTTCTTATTGCAACAATTTCAGCAATCATTTCGGTAACATTAGCACCTATCATATGTGCGCCAAGTAACTCACCATATTTTGCATCAAAAATTAGTTTTACAAAGCCATCTTTTGCTCCAGCAGCACTTGCTTTTCCACTTGCCGAGAATGGGAATTTACCCACTTTTATTTCTTTTCCTGTCTCTTTTGCTTTTGCTTCTGTCATACCAACAGATGCAATCTCTGGTTGGCAATATGTACATCCCGGGATGTTGTTATAATCCAATGCTTCGGGATGATGACCAGCAATTTTTTCGACACAAATAATTCCTTCTGCAGAAGCAACATGTGCTAATGCTTGTCCTCCAACACAATCGCCAATTGCATAGTATCCTGGGATATTCGTTTGGTAATAAGGGTTAGTTAAAATTTTCCCTTTATCGGTCGCAATTCCTGTTTCTTCTAAACCAATATTTTCAATATTTGCTTGTATCCCAACGGCAGATAATACAATTTCAGCATCAATAATTTTTTCTCCTGATTTTGTTTTTATTTTAACCTTGCAATCGCTTCCTTTTGTATCAACACTTTCCACACTTGATTCAAGCATCACATCAATTCCAATTTTTTTGAACGAACGCTCTAATTGTTTTGATACTTCAGCATCTTCAACAGGAACAATTGCAGGCATAAATTCTACCAATGTTACTTTTGTTCCCATAGTAGCATAAAAATATGCAAATTCACTTCCGATAGCTCCAGAGCCAACTACAACCATTGATTTTGGCATTTTTGGTAATGTTAGTGCTTCACGATATCCAATTATTTTTTTGCCATCTTGTGGCAAGTTTGGGAGTTGACGGGAGCGTGCTCCTGTGGCAATAATGATATGTTTTGCTTCAACAGTGCTTGTTTTACCATCTGCAGCAGTAACTTCTACTTTTTTTCCTGGTTTTACTTTTCCTGTTCCGTTGATAACATCAATTTTATTTTTTTTCAATAAAAATTGTACTCCTTTGCTCATTCCATCGGCAACATCACGGCTACGTTTTACTACAGCTCCAAAATTTGCTTCACCACCTTTTACGGAAATTCCGTAATCTGAAGCATGGTTTAAGTATTCAAAAACTTGAGCACTTTTTAATAATGCTTTAGTGGGGATACAACCCCAATTCAAACAAATTCCACCTAAATTTTCGCGCTCTACAATGGCTGTTTTTAAACCTAATTGCGATGCTCTAATTGCAGCTACATATCCACCCGGACCGCTACCTAATACTATTAAATCGTAACTCATTTTATAAATAATAAATTGTGAATGTTAAATTTTAAAATATGCAATGCGAATGTAACAAAAATATTCTTTACCCAATTAAGATTACAAACTAAATTACTTAATGAGAGGGGGTGTAATTTTGAATTTGTAAATTCGCAACAAATCATTTTGATATGAAATATATTATCTCCTATAAAAATCCACATCAACATTATATTGATATTGAGTTTATTGCCGATGTAAGTGCAGCTACAACCACAGTTCAATTGCCTGCATGGCGACCAGGAAGGTATGAATTAGGGAATTTTGCTAAAAACATCCAAAAGTGGGCTGCGTTTGATGAAAAGGGAAATACACTACTATTTCAGAAAAAAACAAAGGATAGTTGGCAAATTGAATCAAAAAATGCAAAACAGATACATATAAAATACAATTATTATGCTGCTGAGATTAATGCAGGTTCTTCTTTTTTAGATGAAAATCAATTGTATGTGAATCCCGTTAATTGTTGTGTTTACATTCCCGAGAAAATGAATGAAAAATGTGAGTTGACATTAATGCTTCCTGAAAATTATAAAGTTGCGAGTGGAATGAATCATTATGACAAAAACGAAAATGGACATTCTTTTTTGTTAAATAATTTTCACGAGTTAGTAGATTCTCCTTTTATGGCTTCAGCAACATTGAAACACGATAGTTTTATTGTTGGTGATGTAGAATTTAATTTATGGTTTCAGGGCGAATGTAAACCTGATTGGGAAAAATTAAAAACAGATTTTTCAAAATTTTGTAACCATCAATTGCAAATGATGAAAGTTTTTCCTGTTAAAAAATATCATTTTTTATTTCAGATTTTACCATATAAATTTTACCATGGAGTAGAACACATCACATCTACGGTTATTGCACTTGGTCCTGGTTGTAGTTTGATGAAAGGAGATTTATACGAAAATCTTTTAGGCGTTAGCTCACACGAATTGTTTCATGTTTGGAATGTTAAAACTATCCGTCCAATTGAAATGTTTCCTTACGATTATTCAAAAGAAAACTATTCAAAGTTGGGTTATGTATGCGAAGGGTTAACAACTTATTATGGAGATTATTTACTATTTCGTTCAGGTGTGTTTAGTGAGGAACAATATTTCAAAACATTAAATGAAAGATTGCAAAAGCATTTTGATAATTTTGGTAGAAATAATTTGTCGGTTGCGGATTCATCATTTGATACATGGTTGGATGGTTATTCTCCAGGAATACCAAACAGGAAAACAAATATTTATGATGAGGGAAATCTGTTAGCATTTATAACGGATATATTTATTCGAAAAAACTCAGATAACAAAAATTCTTTAGATGATGTAATGCGTTACTTGAATTTAAAATTTGCATTAAAAAATAAAGGCTATTCTGATTTAGATTACAAAATTGCAGTAGAACTTTTTGCAAACACTTCTTATGATTTAATTTACAATAACTATATAAACGGAATTCATAATTATGAGCCATTATTAGTTGATGCGCTAAACTATATTGGTTGTGAGTTAATTCTTAGCCTTTCTTTAAAATTTCATGAAAAGAGTTTAGGATTTAAAATCTTAGATTCTGCAGGAACAATAAAAGTAAGTGCTGTTTATCCTAATTCTATTTCTGATAGTGCAGGAATGTCTTTGAATGATGAGATAATTGCGGTGAATAATATTCAGATAAAAGCGGATAGTACGGGATTAAATTTTGCCGATTGGTGCAATTATTTTATGGACGAAAAAATAATTTTTACAGTAGTAAGAAATGGTATTGTTAAAAACATTGAAATGCAGAGGGATAACAAATCTGTTTTTTATTCCATAGCCAAAATTCAAAAACTTAAAAAAGTTGAGGAAAAACAAAAATTAAATTTTGAATTGTGGAGTATGAATAAGTTTTAGCCTATAAGAATGTTAATAACTAATTGATACTATGTTATTATTCATCATCAAAAAAGTTTTTTCTTTGTGATTATTAACTAACTAAAAAAATAAAACTAAAAAATGGAACAAACACAACAAACACCACAAACACCACAAGGTAAAGGAATGGGAGTAGCAGGATTTGTTATTTCTTTAATCGCATTATTGTTATACATTGTAATCGCAGGAATTGTTACTGTACAAGCGGCTTTAGGTGGCGGATACGGCTTAGGTATTTTCTGGTTAGTATTATGCTTGGCAGGTACTGGATTAAGTATTATGGGGATGATGAAATTAGGGAAAACAGGAGGTAAAAAAGGTTTGTCAATTGCAGGTATGATTTTAGGTTTGATTGCTACTGTTTTAACTTTATTATTAGTAATGGGTATTAGCAAAGTTCAACAAGCTGGAGATGAGTTTGGAGATAAATTTAAAGATGCTATGGAACAAGGTCTTAACCAAAGTTTAGATTCATTAAACAATGAAATGAATAAATCTTTGGATTCTTTAGGAAACGAGTAATTTTCACATATTTTTATTAAAAGAAAAGCCTCTAGGATATATCCTAGAGGCTTTTCTTTTTAACAATTTACAATTCGATGTTAATAAGTTAGCAAATAAAATTTTAAAACACGTAATAATTTTTACTTAATTAGCTAAACGAACAAATAATTATTACTAACCAAAAACAAAAAAAACTATGGAACAAACTAACGCAGGCGGTGAAACCGCAAAAAGACCAACATTTTTAACAGTTTTATGTATTTTATCATTTATTGCTGCTGGTATCGGAGTAATAGGATCTATTATCGGATATTTGGGTATGCAAGCTGCAGAAAATATGGGCATGAGTATGGCAAATAGCATGGAAGGAATGGAAGGAATGCAATCAATGCCAGGTATGGAAGATGCTATGGCATTAATGTCTCATGCAAAAACTTTACTTATTGTTGGGATAATTGTTACTTTAATTGCACTATTTGGTGTAATTCAAATGTGGAAACAGAAAAAAATGGGTTTCTATATTTACACAGGAGCGCAATTATTGGGTATTATTGTTCCAATCGTAATTGCAGGAATGGCTGCATTTTCAACTTTTGGAGTTATTCTTTCAATTGCGTTTATCGTAATGTATGGTCTTAACTTAAAACACATGTCTTAATACTTAATTAAGAATACAAAAAAATCCCTCAGGAATTTCCTGAGGGATTTTTTTTGCATTTTATTTTAATTATTTCATTGCTATGACGCTTATTTCTACATTCACGTTTAATGGAAGCTTAGAAACCTGAACCGTTTCTCTGGCAGGAAAATCTGAACTAAAATAAGAACCATAAACTTCATTAACTGAAGCAAAATCATTCATGTCGGTTAAAAATATGGTTGTTTTACAAACATTAGAAAAATCCATTTCTGCCTCTGCCAATATTGCTTTTAGATTAAACATTACTTGATGTGTTTCATCTTTTATGTTTCCTAAAACCATTTCTCCGTTTTCTGCTTTTTTTGCTACTTGACCGCTAATAAATAATGTGTTGCCAAATAATACAGCGTGGCTGTATGGTCCAATTGGTGCAGGTGCATTTTTTGATGTGATTGCTTTTTTCATTTCATTAAAATTTATTTAGTATATTTTTTTCCTGTAATATGTTTTTTATTTTTTCTTTTGGAATATCAAAAGTATTCAAAGTTACCTCTTTCGATTTAAAAATATATCCATCATAATAAGTTATTTTTAAAAGATTACTTTCAAACGTCTCATATTGCGAGTCTTTGTTTTCAATTTTAATTATTTGAGAATAATGTAGGGATTGCTTTTTTGCAAATGAATCAAAAAAACCTTCTTGAAAATAGATATAATTCTTATAAAATTGAGTAGAGGAATATCTACTACTCATAAACATAATCGCGCCAAGTGTTAGAAGAGCAGCAAAAATATTTGCAACAATGTTGTTTAGGGGAAGTAGAATAAGCATGGCGGCTCCGTAGTAAAGAAAACGAATTCCAAAATTAATAAATGTATATTTTAAGGATGCTTCTATTTCTAGAATTGGTACTTCATAAATGTTTTCCTCCTGCTTTTTCAACAGGTATTTATCCCTAACACCTAATTTGCTTTCTGTTTTACTCGGCTCAACATTCAATAAAATGCATGTTTGCTTAAAAAGTTCTGGTGATTGGTCTTTAAATTCTTCTGGCGATTCGAAAAAGTGCTCAGTACAAACACTTAAAAACTCGTTAATATTTTCTGCTCCATATTTTCTGAAAATACTACTTTTTCCATTTTTTAGTTTGTAATATTCAGGCATGGAGCAAGCAATCCATTTGTTAATATAGTTTTCAAAAAAATAATCGGTACTAGCTCCTTTAAATCCGTTGAAACGCAACGCATGCATCCATTCATGTAAACCTAAATTGTAATTGTCGTTTGTATTGTCAACTCCTGTTTGAACGTGCACCCAACTCAAACAAATAAATCCACTTAAATTTGTTTCTCCTTTGTGCCTTTTTCCTGTTACAGGTGATTCATAAATATCAGGATAAACCAAAACATATTCAAAATGTTCAATTAAATATTCATCTAAACCAAAAGTAATTTGAATAGCACAAGCAGAAATAATAATTACAATATGTTGGCTAAGGAATACATTTTGTCTAGAAACAAATTTTTTTGATTTTATAAATTCAGATGTGCGATAAACGAAGCGTTTTTTCAATTCCGTATTTAATGTTTTATAAAACGGGAAAGAATTGTTAAGCTCAGTTTCAATTATAGTAGGCTCAATTGCTCCTTGTATGTAATTGGTAAATTCCAATAAACTACTTTTCTTGTTCTGTTCTTAGAGAATTGAAGAAAGCAATTAAACTTTCTTTTTGAGTAGCTGAAAGTTCTGCATCACTATGAATTAATGTATAGCTACTCATTGGCATCTCCCCATTTTCAATCAATTCTACAGCTTCTTCCATTTTGTGATTCATTCTTTTTGGTTTATAATTTCCCCATTCCGAAAAATTTAATTCTTCTCTGCCTTCATTTATATGGTGTTTTATCCAAAATGAAACAGGAGCAATATTGGTGTACCAAGGGTATGTTGTTTCATTTGAATGGCAATCGTAACAAGATGTTTTTAAGATGTTCGTTACTTCCTCATTCGGTTTTGTAACAACAATAAAATCTTTCGTAGAATCGCTTTCAGGGTTTGTTTTATCTATGCGGATGAATTGTATTAATACTAAAATTATAAGTAATACAACTAAAATTTTTCGAACAGTTTTTTTCATAATTAGGATTATTTGTTTGTTGTTATCTATAGTCAAACCAGTCTTTTCTTCTGGTTAATTTTAAATCTCGTAAAACAGAAGATTTTACATTTATATCAATTGAAAAGCTTTGTCTAAAACCAAATGGCACCCAGTTAAAGTGCATTTCCCAACAATGTAAATCTCGGTAAACATTAATCGAAGTTAAAGTAAATTCTTTTCGTGTAAAATCATAACCTGAAGTAACACTAACTTTCCATTTTTTAGTTAAACTTAAGTCCCCACTGAAAGTTAACGATTGTGTAACAAGTTCTTTAAACACAAAACTAGTATTGTTATTTGTTTGTTGTATTTGTTTGCTGTATTGAATGTTATAATAAACATTTAAGTTCCAAGGAACATCAAAATCAATGTATGCATTTGGATTTTTATTAATAAAATCCAATTCATCTTGTGTTGCTAATGCACTGGTTTTTGGTTTGGATTTTTCTTTGCTCCTTAAATTGGTACTTATTGATAATGCACCATTTGTTAGTCGTCCTATTTTGCCATTGTTCCATTCAAATTTTTCAATTCGTTTGCCAGTTGTATCTACTTGGTATGGGTCAAGAATCGCTGTGGAAAAAATATCGAATCGTTTAAACAGTTTTGTTCTTGCATTTAAATTTATTGTGCTCCAATTGTAGTTTTTTGCAGCTAGATTGTAGCTGAACGCAACACCTAAGTTGTCGAGTAAAGATGATTTTTTAAATACATAACCTGAATCTGTTTTTTGTTTTGTTTTTGCTTCTAATGTATTACTCAAATTAAATCCTATAACTCCAGATTGGCCAGCTGAAGGAGAACCATAAATTCCATTTTGAAAAATGGAATATTGTTGCGTTGTTCCATTTGCATCACTTTGCACCTGTTGATAATAACCGTATTGGTTTTCAGAAAAATCGGGACGATAACTAGCACTAATGGTCGGTATAGCTACGTGACGGATTTGTTTTAATCGTTTTGTTTTAAAGTAATAGTCGCCATAAAGACGAGTTGTTAAGCCTACAGAAGCACTAAAATCATTTGCCATTTTAACTTCATTAAGTGTATCCGTAAAAATAGTATTTATGTTGCCGTCATATCGTTTTCTAATAGTTTGAAAATAAATATTACTTGCAGTATTAATAGTGGGTGTTAATGTAAAATATTTTAAAACATTTAATGAAGTGCTAATAGGAACATTAAAACGCAAACCGTTTCTCATTTTGCCTAATGATTGGTTTGAGAATAGGATACTATCATACGTGTTTATGTCGTTACGAGCATTTGCTGTTGCACTCACACCAACTTTATCATACCACTTTTGCTTGATACGAGTTTTGCTTTTAAATGGATAAATTCTATTCATTGTTAATGCAAGTTCTGGCAACGTAATGTCCATTTTTTTTGTAATGGTATTTTGGCTATGTCTTGCATTTGCACTAAAATTAAAAGGTGTTCCCGTAAATGATTTTGAGTATGCAATATTTGATTGAAAGGTGTTTGATAAGTAATCGCCAGCAACACTGCCATTGTACCTGTTATAAGAACTGCTTCCTGCATTTACATTAGCAGAAAATCTGCTACTCGGATTTGATTTAGAATCTTGTTGATGAAACCATCTTACAAACACATTGTTTAAAATTGTTGAATTTGGTAATTCTCTATCTCCTTCAATTATTCTTGAGTAACTTATGTTCGTGCTTCCACTGTATTTGTAGCGCACACTATAATTACTGTTTGCTCTGGCACCATAACTTCCGTTAGAATACACATTTGCTGTTAATGCCAAATCTACTTTTTCACTTCCCCCAAAATAAAATCCTCCATCTTTTAAAAAAAATCCTAAGTTGTACGATTCACCATAGGTTGGCATAATAATACCTGATGCTCTTCCTTTTTTGTTTGGGAAATAACCAAAAGGAATAGCCAGTGGTGTGGGTATGTCGGCTACGTATAAAACTGCTGGACCAGTAATGATTTTATCATCTGGAATAACTTTTATTTTTTTTGCACCAATATAAAAATGTGGGTGATCTAAATCGCATGTGGTATATTTCCCATGGCCAACATAATAGGTATTAGCAGAGTCTTTTTTTATGTCTCTTCCATGTATATATCCTTCCCCTTGTTGTGTAATCACATCTTTAATTTTTCCTTTTTTAGTATCAAAATTGTAAATAATTTCTCCCGCATCATATTTGCCATCAGCGTTTTCAAAAACAGGTCTCTGGCTAATTTTTTCGCTGCTATCTTTTAATCCAGCTGCATGAACTAAATTGTTTTTAAAATCAATTTCAATATATCCTGCTTTCATGTGCATGTCCTCATAAAAAACTTCGGCATTATTATAGAGGTATGCTTTTTGCATGGAGATATCTACAAGAATAGAATCGGTTGCGGTGTAGTGTACTTTTTCGTTTAAAAAGGAGTTGCTTGAAGTACTTTGTTTTATTGTATCCGGTTTAGTTTGCGCAATAGTTTTACCAAGTGCAGTTATTAACATGCAAACGAGGATAAAAAATATTTTTAAAACTATTGAACGCAATATTTGTATCTATTTTTGTGTTTTAAGTGAAACATGCCTTTTTATATAGGCTCAAAGCTAAAAAAATAAATAATTACTCATTGGCTACTTTATGTAAGATACCAACAAGTAATCATTGAAAAAATAAGCTTTGAAAAGCGAGAATAAAATGAAAAAATACATTTTTATATCACTTTTTTTTATTGCCTGTTTTTTGGTGAGTTCGTTCTCTTCAAAATTCAAGCCAACATTTGGTGTAAAAACAGTAGTTATTGATGCTGGCCATGGAGGGAAAGATCCTGGTTGCCATGGAGATAAGTATAAAGAAAAAGATGTAGCCCTTGCTGTAGCTCTTAAGTTGGGGAAATATATTGAAGAAAACATGAAGGACGTGAAGGTAGTTTATACCCGAAAAACCGATGTTTTTATTGAGTTACAACAACGAGCAGAGATAGCAAACAAAGCAAAGGCAGATTTATTTATTTGTATTCATTGTAATTCGGCTTGTTACCGTGATAAAAAGTTGAAAAAGGATATTTGCAAAGATGAGGTAAATGGTGCTGAAACCTATATAATGGGTATTAAGAATGAACAAGGGAAATTGGATGTTGCCAAACGAGAAAACTCTGCAATTTTATTAGAAGATAATTATGTTCAAAAATACGATGGTTTTGATCCTAATTCTGACGAATCGTATATTATTATGAGTATGTTCACGGATACATATTTGAATCAAAGTTTAAATTTTGCTTCTAAGCTTCAAAAACAATATAAAGGAAAGGCTGGTAGACAAGATAAAGGAGTTAAACGAGCAAGTTTGTGGGTGCTTTGGCGTACTTATATGCCAAGTGTATTAACAGAAATAGGATTTTTAACAAATCCTGAAGAAGAACAATTTTTGGGTTCAACAAAAGGGCAGGATTATATAGCAAGTTGCATTTTTAGAGCATTTAGAGAATATAAAGATGAAATAGAAGGTGCTATAAAGAAGTATGATGATGATTTTGAAAAGCAAGACTCATATAAGATGAGTAAAGAAGATTCATTAGAAGTAGAAAATACCAAGAAAAATAAATTAACAAAACCCAAAGAAACTGTAGTTTCAGAAGAAATAGAAGAAGACAAAACAAACAATAAAAAAGAGGAAGAAGTAATTGTAAAAAAAGAAGAAAAAGAAATTAAAAAAGAGGAAAAAGTAAGCTCTTCATCAATTGTATATAAAGTTCAAATTGCATCTTCAGATAAGCAAATAGCATTAGATTCAGATAAATTTAAAGGAATAGAAAATGTTGGAGAGTACAGCGATAAAGGTTTGTATAAATACACAGCAGGAGAGTTTACAAAACAAGAAGATGCAATTAGGCTTCAACAAAAAGTCCGTTCTCAAGGGTTTAAAGATGCATTTGTAATTGCTATGCAAGATGGCAAAAGAGTGCCGTTGAAATAATTTTTTACTTCCCTTCCAAAAGGGCAATTTCTTTTTGTGTTTGAGTATTGTCAGGATTTATTCGAAGAGATTTTTTATAATATTCTATTGCTTCTTGCTTTCTACCCATCATTTTGCAAGTAGCTCCCAATCCATTATATACTTCCCAAGAATCAGGGTAATGTTTCTCATTTTGTTTAAATACCTTAAACGCTTCGTCTGTTTTTTTCGATTTTAATAATTGAAATCCAATGTCATTATAGTGGTTGTCCGAATAGGGATAAGAGAAAGGTGTTAAGCCACTTACTTCCTTTTCAACTATTTTTACTTTATTGATAAAGTAATCAAAAGGAATAAATCCTTCAACCAAATCTTGCTCGTATTTATAAATACAGTTTTGCAAATAATTACACTCGTCATAAGGCGAACATTTACATTGAACATAGCTGTTGTACATTCTATCGCCATCAATTAGGAAAATAGTATCAGAATGCTGCATTGCTAATTCATCAAAATTAGAAAATGCTGCAAGAACCAATTGAGAGTAGTTTTGTGATGCATTTTTAAATCCACCGTAAGATGTTTGCCAAACTTGCTGTATCAATTGCATTCCTCCTTCACTTGGATTTATTTTTCTGATTACGCCAGCTACATTTCCTGCTCCTGCATGATAAGAGTGCATAACCAAAAGCCTGAACCACAAATCAGTTTCATTATAACTTACATGTGCACTATCCAACATTGCTTTTGTATAAGGAATACAAATTCGGCTCAATAAACGGGATGCACCCAATGCAGCTTTTTCAATGTCTGTTCGTTCATCCACATATTTATTTACAACTAATCCTTGTTTAATAGCTACAGAACGCATCAGCTGAAATGGCCCATTTGCGCCAACACCTGATTTCATTTTGTTTTTTCCAGGACTTTCTATTAATAGAATTGCTTGAGCATACCAAGGGTCTACACCATTTTGATTAAACACATCAATTGATTTGCTTATGTATGGAATTACTTTTTTGAATTCGTAAAAATCTTTTTTCCCCACAGTTACCAAAATGCTTACACTATCTGGAATATTAAATGTTTTTCTTAGGCTGTCTTTGTATGTTTGCTTTTGTGCATCAGAAAATTTGTTCCAATTCTTAATATAAATTTTATCTACAATTTGTCTGTTATGAGGAATGCTTACATAGGCAGAATCGGGAGGAAGCAACATTACTTTTTTCCAAAATATTGCTTGAGGAAGAGTATGCCATCCTTGGCTATATAGGATAGAGTCGTTGATAAATTTTGCCTTATCAATTTCATTATACCCTAATACATATTTTTCTAAAATACTAACGCTTTGTTTGCTTTGGCAAAGTGCTGCATTTACAAAAGATGCAAATAGAAATAAGAATGATATTTTTATAAATGATTTCAAATTGTTTTTCAATTTTGATAAAGATAATAACTGAATGTATTTGTATTGCAATAATTACGCCTACTTTTCAACAATACAATTTTAACAATTATACTGTGAAACGAAAAAATTAAACCTTTGTTACAATTATTATCCTGCCCAGCCTTCACGGTCTAAGCTGCGATACTGAATGGCTTCGGCAAGGTGGGAAGTTTCAATATTTTCACTATTATCTAAATCAGCAATGGTACGTGCTACTTTTAAAATTCTATCATAAGCACGAGCAGATAATCCTAATTTTTCCATTGCAGTTTTTAAAAGTTGATTTCCAGCTTCATCTATTTTGCAATATTCACGTAATTGTTTTGAACTAATTTGCGCATTGCAATGCACTCCTTCTTTCTCTTCGTAACGTTTCTCTTGTATTAATCGTGCTTGTACAACTCTTTCTCTTACCGAAATACTTTTTTCAGAAATTCGTTCCGCTGCCAATTCGTTGTATGAAACAGGAGTAACTTCTACATGAATATCAATCCTATCTAGTAATGGCCCAGAAATTTTGTTCAAATATTTTTGTACTACGCCCGGAGGACAAACACAATCTTTTTCTGGATGGTTGTAAAATCCACAAGGGCATGGATTCATAGATGCCACCAACATAAAACTAGCAGGGTATTCTACCGAAAATTTTGCACGTGAAATAGTAACTATTCTATCTTCTAATGGTTGGCGCATTACTTCTAAAACAGTTCGTTTGAATTCAGGTAATTCATCCAAAAATAAAACCCCGTTATGTGCTAATGAAATTTCTCCTGGTTGTGGAACACCACCACCACCAACAAGTGCCACATCACTGATAGTATGATGAGGTGAGCGGAACGGACGAATGGAAACCAGGCCTGTATTTTTACCCATTTTACCGGCAACGCTGTGAATTTTTGTTGTTTCTAAAGCTTCATGCAAATTCATTGGTGGCAAAACAGTAGGTAAGCGTTTGGCAAGCATTGTTTTTCCAGCACCTGGAGGGCCGATTAAAATTACATTGTGCCCACCCGCAGCTGCAATTTCTAATGCTCGTTTTATATTTTCTTGTCCTTTTACATCTGCAAAATCGAATTCTGTTTCATTTAATTTTAAATAAAATTCATCACGTGTATTAACTATTGTTTTTTCTAATTCTATTTTATCATTAAAAAAATCAATTACTTCTTTTATAGATTCTACTCCGTAAACCTCTAACTCACTTACAATTGCTGCTTCTTTGGCATTTTGTTTAGGAAGAATAATGCCTTTGAATTTTTCTTCTCTTGCTTTAATTGCTATAGGTAAAACGCCCTTGATAGATTGTAATCCTCCATCTAGGGATAGTTCGCCCATAATAATATAATCTCCAACTTTATCGGATTTTATTTGTTCGGATGCAGCTAAAATTCCTACTGCAATTGTCAAATCATAAGCAGAACCTTCTTTTCGGATATCTGCTGGTGCCATGTTGATTACAATACTTTTTCCTGGAATTTTGTAGCCATTATTTTTTAGCGCAGCATCAATGCGTTGTTGACTTTCTTTTACTGCACTATCTGGCAAACCCACCAGAAAAAAATTAACACCTGCATTGATATTTGTTTCTACTGTAACAGTAGTTGCGTTTATGCCATATACGGCACTTCCGTAAGTTTTAACTAACATAAAAATTAAAATATAATCAATTGATTTTTTGGTAAATCAATTGCCCTGATTTATTATAAATTATTTTCGATACTATGAATGAATGAATGAATTACTTTAATATGAATTTCTTGAGCCCTATCAGCAAATTTGCTGTGTGGCGCTCTAATTTCTACATCACATAAACTTGCCATTTTTCCCCCGTCTTTTCCTGTTAATCCAATAACCAACATTCCCTTTTCTTTTGCAGCATTTATTGCGTTTATGATATTTGTTGAATTCCCGCTTGTACTTATTGCCAATAAAACATCTCCTTTGTTTCCTAATCCTTGAATATATCGTGAAAATATTTTATCAAAACCATAGTCGTTTCCTACACAAGTAATGTGAGATGCATCTGAAATTGAAATAGCTGGTAATGCTTTTCTGTCTTCTCTGAATCTACCGCTTAACTCTTCTGCGAAATGCATTGCATCACACATTGAGCCACCATTCCCACAAGAGATAATTTTATTGCCATTTTTTATAGCATCAGTCATCATTTGCGCAGCATTTTCAATAAGGTCAATGTTTTGTTTGTTCGAAACAAATTGCTCCAACACCTGTTGTGCTTCACGTAAATTTTGTTCTATAATGCTTTTACTCATTTTGTGGCATATTTTACAGGAAACGAATATACAAATTAATAAAAACTTTGAATAAAATATGTTTGGCATGGCATTTGAAAATTGGAAAGTAAATTTTACATTTATCAAATATTATTTATTAATTTGCAACAAACATTTACAATTTATATGAAAAAAATTATTACTTCTCTGGTTTTATTATTTTGCATTGCTTCTTTTGGTAGTGCACAAACAAATAAAAAAGGATCATCATCTAATGATTCTGAAACAAATTGTTATTTAAAATGGGCTCAAAAATTTGAAGAGCGAGGAGCAGAAGATGTAGCAGATGGTATTTATACTGATGTTATTATTTCCTTCAGAAATGGGAGTGATGCGCAGTGTTATAATGGTAAATGTGAGGTAAAAGAAGGGAAAATAATTTCGATGTTTATTAAGCTCGAAAATGGAACATACGAGCAAGTGAAGAAAAAATTACGTTATGATTTTCCTGTTACCATCACCAACGGAATGTCTAAAACTGTTTTAACATTAGATGATGAATTGATAAATGTTTTATTTATCAAAAAGATTAAGCCTAAAAAAGCGGGTCCAGAAATAGCTCCAGACCCTGATGATAACTAGGTTATTTTACTCCTAAAAAAGTCATAATCCAGAAGAAGAGTGCTCCCAAAAGAGCACTTACTGGAATTGTTAGAATCCAAGCCCAAAGTAAGTTAATTGTAACTCCCCAACGAACGGCAGAAATACGTTTTGTAATACCAACACCAATGATAGAACCAGTTATTGTGTGAGTTGTACTAACGGGGATCCCTAATTTTTCAGTCATAAATAAAGTAATTGCACCTGCTGTTTCAGCTCCAACACCTTCAAAAGGGGTAACCTTTGTAATTCTACTACCCATTGTTTTCACAATTTTCCAACCTCCCATCATTGTTCCAATGCCTATTGCACTATAACAAGCCATTGGTACCCAATTAGGAATATGTTTGATAGCCATTTTGCCTTTTGAGTCAACTTCTTGAATTACATTTGCCCAATCAGGAACATCCATCCCACCAGCGTGAAGTTGTGTAGCATAAACTACCAACCCAGCTGCAATAATACCCATCACCTTTTGTGCATCATTTCCTCCATGTCCAATACTAAACATAGCAGATGAAACAAGTTGAAGTCGCCTAAACCACCTGTCGGCTCGAGTTGGATTTGCCTTTCTGCAAATTTGCATAATTATTAAAGAAATGATGGCTGCCATTAACATACCTATTAGAGGAGCTAAAAAAATAAATGCGAATGTTTTCCACATTTTTTCTTGGTTAACAACTCCAAATCCAGCATAAGCAATTGCCGCTCCTGCAAAACCTCCCATTAATGTATGAGATGAACTAGAAGGAATTCCAAACCACCAAGTCAGCAAATTCCAAAAAATTGCTGCTACTAGCCCTGCGCATATTACTGTAAAGTTAATGGCCTCGCTGTGTACAATTTTAGCAACAGTATCTGCTACTTTTAAATCAAAAATTGCAAATGCAACAACATTAAAAAAAGCTGCCCATAAAACAGCTTGAAACGGAGTTAGTACTTTTGTGGAAACAATTGTAGCTATGGAGTTTGCTGCATCATGAAAACCATTTATAAGGTCAAAGATTAAGGCAAGTATAATTAATATTACAAGTAAAGTCATTTTGTTCTTTTTGTTTGAGAGATTATTTTATCAAATTTCATTTAAGTAAAAGACTAAGCATTTTTTACCAAGATTGAATTGATTACATCAGCTGCATCTTCAGCTTTATCGGTAGCTGTTTCAAGTGCTGATAATACATCTTTCATTTTGATTACCTCAATTGCATTTTTTTCATCTTCAAACAATCTAGCTAAAGCATTATCAAAAATATCATCGGCATGATTCTCGATACTATTTATGCGAACAGTTGCTTCTTTGATTTTTGTAATGTTTTTTAAATCTCTCAATTCTTTTACAGCAGAATTCAGCTCTTCAGCGCACTTTAAAATCAATTCAGACAACTTGATAATTGCTGGAGTCATTGTTTCTACCTTGTAGAGTTCAATTCTTTTAGTAGAACCATGTATATAATCTACTATATCATCTATAGCTGTTACTAGAGCATGAATGTCTTCTCTATCAAAAGGAGTGATAAAATTTGAACTTAATTCAAAAAATGTTTCATGTGTTATACTATCACCTACGTGTTCTAATCGTTCTATTTCTTTAAATAATTCTCTTCTTCTGTCAGGAGAAGATGTGTTTACTAGTTCAACTAATGCCTTTGAGGTTTCAACTAAGTTTGCAGTTGCTCTTTCAAAAAGCGGGAAGAAATTTTTGTCTCTAGGTGTAAAGTATTGAAAAATGTTTAAGCTCATGATTTGTGTTTTTATATATGTGTATAACTGTACTGTAAAAGTATTTTTAAGAACAATTTGGCTAACTAATAGAGGGTTATGTTTCTATTAATTCAATGTTAAGTTAATGTTAACTAAAAATTGAATTGAGCCTGTAATCGTAATAAGCTTCCCTTTTGTTTATTATCTTTTAGAACCCCGTCTTCAAATCTTCTATCTGAAATGGTGTATATGGCAACAAATTCGAAATTTTTGATGGGTTGCCATTCTATTCCAATTTCTAAATCGTTTACAGTATAGCTTCTTGCGTCTAATTCGTGTTTTTTCCCACCTTGATATGTTTGGTATTTAACAAAAGGAAACAATAATTGATTTTTCATCTTTATCATATAGTTTATCATTGCATAACCACCATACAAATCCTTTTGATCTATTCGATTGCTATCTGGGCTGTATTCAGGCCCTGTTCCTACATTGTATTCAGCTTGAAAGCCAAATGGTTGGGGATATAAAATAACACTTGCAGCTGCACGTTGATCAAGGTATTCTGCTTTTGTGTTTAGGGTTCTTACATTTTTTGTTATACTTGTAACAACATATTTCCCTGAATAACCCTGGATTCCAGCTTCTAAGATTTGTCCATTTTTGAATTGAAATGGGTAAGTCAGTCTGGCAACAACATGCTGATTCTCATTTGCTTCAGGTTTATTAGCTGTTTGGCCGTTAAATACACCTAGGCCAAAAACTCCATAATCTCCAGAACCTTTTAATCCGCTACTTACCAGGTCTGAAAACCTTTTTCTTATTTTTTTTGGTGCCCAGTAAAAAAACACGCCTAAATCTCGCTCATTAGCAACTGCACTATTTAATGCATCATTTCGATCTAATGCCAACCTGTTTTGGCTTGATTGCATATTTTCGAACCCATAAGGTATTTTACTTTGACCTACACGAAAACGAAATTCTTTGTTTTTATCTAACGACAAATCAAAATAAGCATCTCTCAATTGTCCAAAATGTAATCCTGTACTCGAAGCAGAAGAAGCAAAATCTGGTTGAATATATATATATACTCTTTCATGAACATTACCAAAAATAATAACGCGCAAACGTCTTAAAAACAAGCCTCCGTTTTTTCCCCATGATTTATCACATTGTTCACAATTTAAGTCGGGGTTTGTTTCTAAAAAACGGTTGTATCTCATTTGTCCGTAGCCCCTAATCGAAATACTTTCATACCAGTGTTTTTTTGGTTCTGAAGTTTCTTGATGTTTTACTTTCTCAACAACTATGCTTTCTGTTTTACTTACCAAAGAATCGGTTTGGGCAGCTATGCTATAGTATGAAAAGATAGCAAGTATTGTTAAAAAAATGTTTCTTGTTTGTTTCATTTGCATTAGGTTTGTTAATTAATTATTATCTGAGGCAAATGTATCCTAACATTTTTTTTTCAATGTTATGCTAATGTTAAGTAAGTGTTGTGTTATTTTAAATAAGAATAGCCGATGTTATTCAATCATCGGCTATTCTTAAGTTTTAAAAATATTGTTGTAACTAGTTATCAAACTGAAAAACCGCTGGCAGTTCTTCATTATTGCTTAATGATACTTTTAAGTCATTAATTAGACCATCACCTAAATCATAAACCCAACCATGAATATGTAGCTCTTGTTTATTAGCCCAAGCATTTTGAACAATAGACGTTTTACATAAATCATAAACTTGTTCAATAACATTTAGTTCAACAAACCTTCTTCCTCTTTTCTCCTCGTCAGTAATTTTATCAAGCTCTGCATGATGCATTTTATAAACATCTTTGATATGGCGCAACCAATTATCGATTAAACCAAACTGTTTATTACCCATAGCGGCTAATACGCCACCACATCCATAATGTCCACAAACAATTACGTGTTTCACTTTTAGTACTTCTACTGCATAAGATAAAACGCTTAATAAATTCATATCAGAATGTACTACCATATTAGCGATATTTCTATGTACAAACATTTCTCCTGGTTCTGTTCCTGTAATCTCGTTTGCAGGTACACGGCTGTCAGAACAGCCAATCCAAAGATATTCAGGTTTTTGTCCTTTTAAATGGTTAGAGAAATAATCTTTATTCTCTTGTAATTTTTTTTGAACCCATTTTTGGTTGTTGTGAAATAATTTATTGTAGCTGTCCATGCTTTTGTATTTTAATGCGAATAGTTTGCTTTAAATTCAGGTATTGATTTTAATTCTAACTGAATATTTTTTGCTTTTGCTGATTCCTTAAAGTTATTTAAAATTTCCAATACATCTAAATCTATGTTATTAGATTGCGTTCCATCTATAATAACGATAGATTCTTCTGGTAGTTTATCAAGAGCTAGAATGATACTGCCTTTGTTTATAAAAGTCACATCTCTAGGTAGTTCTAATGTGATAATTTTTTTACCATCGTGTACACTTTCGATATAAAAATAGGGTTGTTTATAGTTGTTTCGAATAATAAAAAATATAGATACTGCCATTCCAACACTAATTCCTTTTAATAAATCAGTAAAAAGAATAGCAAGAATTGTAATAACAAAAGGAATAAATTGTTCCCATCCCAATTTATACATTTCTTTGAAAAGTGATATTTTGGTTAGTTTGTAACCTACAACTAGAAGTACAGCTGCTAAACTTGCTAGTGGAATAAAATTAAGAATATTTGGAATTAGTAATGCACATGTAAGTAAAAGCAGACCGTGGAATATAGCAGATAACTTTGTTTTTCCACCAGAGCTAATGTTTGCTGAGCTTCTTACAATTACTTGTGTAACGGGTAATCCACCAATTAATCCTGAAACAATATTTCCTGCCCCTTGTGCTAAAAGTTCTTTATTTGTAGATGTATTTCTTTTTTGTGGATCCAGTTTGTCTGTAGCTTCTACACAAAGTAATGTTTCTAAACTAGCTACTATTGCAATTGTAACAGCTGTAATATAAACTTTTGGATTTACAATTTGTGCCCAGTCAGGGAATGTGAAAAAGCTTGCAAATTCATTAAGATTATTTGCTACTGGTAATACTACAAGGTGTTCGCTTGTAAGTGTGTAGTTTGGCATATAAAGTAAAAATAATTTATTTAGGGCTATTCCTAACACAACAACAACTAATGCTCCCGGAATAAAATTAAATAGCTTAATTCGTTTCATTATTTTTGTTTCGAAAAAAATAAGCATACCCAATGAAATTAAGCTAATTATGATAGCACCTGTACTGCTATATTTAATAGCATAATATATTTCAGAAAAAGTATTATGATTATCCGTTTGCATAAATTCATCATCGCCAATCAAATCTTTATCAAATCCCAATGCATGTGGAATTTGTTTGAGAATTAATATTAATCCAATTGCTGCTAACATTCCTTTGATAACGGAAGATGGAAAGTAATGTCCAACTATACCTGCTTTTACTATGCCTAATACAACCTGTAATATACCAGCAAGTACAACAGTTAGTAAAAATGTTTCGTATGAACCTAAACTTGCAATTGCACTTAATACAATTACTGTTAAACCAGCAGCGGGCCCACTCACTCCAAGTGCTGAACCGCTAAAAATTCCGACCACAATCCCTCCTACAATTCCTGCTATTATTCCAGAAAATAAAGGAGCGCCTGAAGCTAAAGCGATACCTAAACATAGGGGAAGGGCGACTAAAAAAACGACTAAACCTGCTGGCAAGTCATTTTTAATATATTTAAGTGTTATTTTTTTGTTTTTATCTGAATCTGTCATAAAATGTAAATATTATAAATAATGAAATAATTATTTCAAAAGAATTAAAATTAATGATGCTAGTATTAATGATAAATTATAAAATTTCGGGGGGAGAATAAATAGAACATGGATAACCACTTTCTATTTTTAAAATATCATTGTAATAATAGTAATTATGTTTTGTTAAAGTGTATTGGCTTTTAAAAGAAATTTTATGATGTAACTCTGCAAATGCAAAAGAAGGTAAATATTTTAAATAAGATTTTTCTGGTTTTGATTCTTCGTCCATGTCTTTTTCTGAACTCTCCTCTTCAAGATATACTTTTTCAGCATTTTGTTTTTGTAAAATACAGAATGAGATAACCGCTCCAGCAAACATTATTGCAAAAGAAACAAATATTATGTTTTTAAAGATATGTAAGAATGATTTTTTCATTCGAAGGCAAATATACAAATCATAATTTGGCTTTTATGTTAAAAAATACAAATCAACAACATTAAATTTAACATATGCCAGAATTAGGAAATATAAACTTAATCTTAACTTAAGATGAATATTCAATTACAGTAATATTTTAGCAGAAATGAAAACAAAAGCTAAAATACTAATTGTAGATTCAGAACATGAAGATATAGAAATTATATCAAAAGCTTTTATCCTAGAAAAATATGATGTTTTTATATCAAAAAACTCTAAAGAAGCATTATTAAAGTCTAATGAAGAAAGCCCAGATTTAATTAT
Source organism: uncultured Chitinophaga sp. (assembly GCA_964549315.1). GTDB lineage: Bacteria > Bacteroidota > Bacteroidia > 2-12-FULL-35-15 > 2-12-FULL-35-15 > 2-12-FULL-35-15. The sequence goes on from CAZJUY010000009.1 coordinate 47,851, forward strand.
AATAGAACTGTTAATGCCAGACATGGATGGTGTTGAACTTTGTTATGAACTTAAAAAAAATAAAAAATTAAGCAAAACACTTATTATTTTTTACACAAAAAGAGGCGATGACTATTCACAAATAGCTGCATTTAATGCTGGTGCTGACGATTATATTATAAAACCAGCAAAACCAAGAGTTTTGATTTCGAGGATAAATGCTCTTTTGAGAAGAGGGATTCAAAAAACAGAATTAAAACAATTAGCTAGCAGAAGAAATTTGATCGTGGATAGAGAAAGATTTTTGATTTATAAGGATGGAGAAGAAATAATATTGCCCCGTAAAGAATTTGAACTACTCGAATTGCTATTAGCATCTCCCAAAAAAGTATTTACTCGAAAAGAAATCTCCGAAACTATTTGGGGGTACGAAATTTTTTCTAGTAATAGAACTATTGATGTGCACATCAGAAAAATAAGAGAAAAAATAGGAGATAATTATATCCGTACAATAAAGGGAGTTGGATATAGATTAGAAATTTAGTTTATTTATTAAAAAGGAAAATGCCCACAATATTTGTGGGCATTTTCCTTTTGTTCGAATAATTGATTTTTATTTTATTACAATCAATTTTAATGTTTTGCTATGCTTTCCAGAGTTTATTGTTGTAAAATATATTCCAGAAGGCAGCCCTTTTGTTTCGATTGTGATATTGTTTGAGCCTGAAGACATTTGTTCATTGTAAATATCGTTAATCAATTTACCAGTAATGTCAACAATATTTACAGAAATTTTTGCGCTTTCTGATAGGGTTATATTTACTGTTGCAATATCATTTGTTGGGTTTGGAAATATGACGATGTTAGAAATAATAGTTGATTGTTCGAGATTTCCAATAGATAATAATAATCCGGTAAATGTTGTGTCAGAAAAACTTGCACCACTTGTTGCTGCTATTCCTATTGGTCTATAATCTGGTGCTGTATAATTGTAAGGAGTAATTAAGATACCAGAAGTAGAAACCAATGAATCGTTTGAGCTTGAAGCAAACCAAGACCAAATATTAAATGTACTGCCTGAATTTTTCTCACAAACTTTTCCTGTTGTATTTCCTGCCATTAAGTTGTTCATGAATTTTAAATTTCCACTACTTGCATTAGCTTCACATAATGCCCCATCAATATGTATTCCTCTATCGTGATCCATGAAAATAGAATTAAAAATTTTTAATCCTGAATTTCTTCTTATTCTGGCTCCTCTTCTGTAACCTGCAGCAATTGGTGATGCAGTATTTCCACGAAATGGTCCTATTAAAGTCATGTTCGAAAAAATTGCAGATGTTTGAGGGGTCGCAGTTGAGCCACTAGCATCATTATCAGATTCAAACCCTTCTGATGTTGATACACTAGGATTATCTGCTATTTGTGGGTCGCGAACAGACAAACCAAATTGGATCAAGCCATTATAGCCAAAGTCAGTATCAAAATCATCATCTAAATTCCTATAGGAAACTAAGTATTTACAATTTACATTCCCTCCAAACCATTCAAAAGCATCATCATTAGTAAAAGAAACCTGTATATGATCGATAGTTGTAGATTTGCCAACAGAACCAAATGTCAGCCCATTAATTTCTTTATTAGGCTGATACACATACCCTCCAAATTCTATTCGTACGTATTGCATAACTCCTGAATCGTCATTGTTGTTTGGAGATACTCCCCCCCCAAACTCAGTATCAGTAGAAGGAGCAAAGCCTTC
>CAZJUY010000009.1:49601-106066 GCA_964549315.1 uncultured Chitinophaga sp.
TATTCAATTCCTCCAGGTTGATTGTTTTCGGCTTGCCCCATTAACACAATTCCTCCCCAATCTCCCAATCCTCTGTTTCCAGGGGTTTGATCAGATGTAAATACAATTGGTTGTGCAGCAGTGCCTACCGCATTAATTTTTGAACCTTTGCAAATAAGTAATCCAGCACCCGATGCTGTTTTATCTCCTAAAATAACAGTGCCTGGTTGTATTGTTAAAGTAGCTCCATTTTTTACAAATATTTGTCCACGTAAATAATATACATTTCCTGAAGTCCAAGTTGTATTTGCAGTAATATTAGTTGTGACATTTACAGTCGGAGAAGGATAAACAGTATTTTGAGGATCCCAGTTTGCCCAGTTGTCGGTCCACATTGGAGTGGGTGATGGAGCAAAAGCTCCTTTGTAAGTTGTTGCCACAAAAAAACCTTGAGCCAATGCAAAATTACTCATTAGAGCGAAGATTGCTGTTTTGTAAATTTTTTTCATTTTTTTATTTTGTATTTAGATTAATTTTCTGATACAAAAGTGAACATCTAATCTTTTTAAATTATTAAAGTGAAATTATGCTTAGCTTATAGATTGATTAATTTAATATTAATGATTTACTCTGTAGTTAATGTAAAATTAATAGAGGGATATAAAAAACGAACAAAAATATTTTGTTCGTTTTTTATAAATCTAAAACTTATAGGTTGCTGTCAAAGAAAATACTTGACCAAATTTTGTATTCCAGATAATATCGTCTTCTTTTTTGTTTAATCCATTTTTGTTTTCTGAATCACCAACAATTAATTGATTAAAAAATGCATTTGTACCAGTTGTTTTCGAGTCGTCCAGATTTCTGTTTTGATAAAATATTTGTTTTTGGGCTAGTATATTTTGCGCATTTAATTTTATATCTAAACGATTTTTTAAAAATGATTTTGTTATTTGTAAATCAATAAATGATCTACTGTTTTCCCAAATACTAGGTTCGTTAACATTCCCAACAATAGCAATGCGAGGACCAACCTTATTGAAGCTAGCGGAAAAGGACATTCCTAATTTAGAGTCATTATATTGAATTCCTGCATTCCAAACATATGGCGACTGCCCTTGCAAAGGTCTGTTAGGGGATTCTGTTCCAACCACTTTTTCCACATTTACGCTTGACCTAATTATTGCAAGATTGGAATAAACCGTTAGGTTATTTAAAAATTGAGATGAATCGCATTTAAACAATGCACCAAGTAATTGTCTAAACTCAAATTCAATGCCATAATTGGATGCTTTGCTCACATTTTGAAATGAAATTTCACTTATTACATCTGGTCTAGAAACTTGTTCGATTGGATTAATAAACTTTTTGTAAAATCCAGAAACAGAAACAAGTTGTCCTCGTCCTTGGTATAATTCATAACGAATGTCATAGTTGTGAATTTTTGCACGTTTTAAAGAATCATTTCCAGATATTACAAATTGAGTATTAAAATCATAGAATGCGAATGGAGCCAACTCTCTATATTCAGGACGGTTTAATGTTTGAGAATAACTTAAACGTACATTTTGTTTTTCGTTTAAGGAAACAACAAGATTTGCTGATGGTAATATATCTATCGTTGTTACAGATAAATCTAAAATTGATTTATCCGATTTTAATGATTGTAATTTTTGATTAAAGCTTTCAACTCTTGCGCCCCAAATTAGCCGAACACTCGATTTAATCCTATTGTCAAACATTATGTAACCAGCTTTTAAAGATGAAGAAGCGGTATAAGAATCAGAATATTTTGTTCCATCACTTAATTTAAAACCACCAACACCAGGTTCAATTAAACCCATGTTTTGTTGGGCAAAAATTTCATTTTCACCTAGGTACAATAATGAATCGCTAAAGGTAACTCCACCACCTACTTTTGCATACCTTGTGTATCCTAGCTGGCGAGCAAAAAATGTTCGATTTCTTTCTTGGAAAAAACCTCCAATTTTTATTTCAGTTTTTAGTGAGTTTCCTATATCAAAGTTGTGAGAGGCATCTGCTTTAAAGCTATAAATGTTTTCTTTGTTTTTTGAAAAAAACATTCCACCTCCATAACTAGGTCCTACATTTGCATATGCAATATTTGCAGTGTACATAGTATCTTTGGCGTTAGGTTCTGAAGGATCTATTAAATTTTGATATTTAGTATAAACGCTTCTTCTTAAGTTTGGAATTTCTCTATTAATATCACTGTATGATCCAGTCCAATTTATTTTTATTTTAGATTTTGATAAATAATGATCGCCAATTAATTGACCTGAATAAACTTTATTGCTTGTAAACCAGCGTGCATTTGATTGTAAGATTGTTGGATTTGATTCAAGTGGATTGGTGGCGCCATTTCTTGATATTACCCTGTCATCAGAGTTTATACTATAAATGTTTTTAAAACTTATCGAGTTGTTATTATTTAACTTGTAAGAAAGATTAGCTAATACACCTGTTAAAATTTGTTCAGAATAATTTTTATCGAGATAATCAAAATCAAGTTGAGAAGGAAGGTTATCATTACCACCTCTGCCATTAGCAGTGTAACCACGTCTTATAGTTTCATTATAATTGTTTGACTTGCTGTATGTGAGAGCAAAAATAACTCCCATCGGTCGTTTTAACAAGTTATCTGTTAGCCCCATTGAATATTGCAAATTAATATTTGGAGAAAAATTTTTGTTGTATAAACCCCAATCTGTGCTTACATTTTTTGCCAATTCAGCTTGGTCATCCATTTTTGATGGAAAGTTATTGTAGTCAGGAATTCCTTTAGGCATAGCCCTTGTTCCATCATCAAAACCTAAAAAATCTGTTTTTCCACCTTTGTAATACATTTGATCTTTGAATGTACTAATTGTGTTATATCCACAACCAATAGAAAAAGATTGAAAATTATTCTCTGGGATATTCTTTGTGTTTATTTGTATAACACCTCCTGCAAAATCTGCTGGTAGATCAGGAGTTGCTGTTTTAATTATTACCAAATTATCGAGCATGTTTGATGGGAAAATATCAAATGCAAATGCTTTCCTGTCTGATTCAGAACTAGGTAAGGGTGCTCCATTTATATAAGCAGCATTATATCTATCATTCAGCCCTCTAATGATTGCAAATTTATTATCTTGAATACTTGCGCCACTAACTCTTTTTAATACATCGCTTGTGCTTTTGTCTGGTGTTCTTTTTATGCTTTCTGATGAAACTCCATCCTGGACAGATGCACTATTTTTTTGCATTAGCAACAAACCTACATTGCTTTCTTTGCTAACTGTAGTTGTAACTTCTACAACTCCTAATTCATTTGCAGATGAACCAATGCTAATTGTTAAAACGGTAGGTTCCGATTCTTTTACTATAACACCTTCAATGTTTTTAATGACATAGGAAATTAACCTACACTCTAAAATGTATTTGCCAGGAGTAATATTATTGATGCTAAAATTTCCATCAAAGTCTGTTTGGGAACCTATTGTTGTTCCTTTTATTAGTACAGCAGCACCAGGAAGAGTTTCACCTGTTTTTTCATCAATAACTTTTCCTTTTATACTTGATAGTTGTGCAAAGCAGAAGTTGCTAATAAATATAATTGCTGAAAGAATAACTATTTTAAATTTCATTTTACTTTGTTTTTTTCTATTGCAAAGTAAGCGCTGAAATATCAATAGGTTGTTAATCGTAAATTAAAATACAGTTAAGGATATTTACTTTAGGTTAATTTGTTGTAACGTTGGGTTAATAATTAATTAACAAACAATAATTGAATTAAAAAAACGCCTTGCAAATAAATTTACAAGGCGTTTCTCTACCAACCAATAGTATTTTTTAATTTTTTGTTTCTTTATTATATGCTTCAAATAGTTCAACAATATTTTCGTATTCGTATTTTTTATCTTCAACAGCTTTTACAATTTCTTCATTGTCTGCCATTGCATCGGTAACTTGCTTTTTGAATTTTCCAGATTTAATTTTTACAAATTCACCATTACCTTTTTCCATGTAATAATCACTTTTTACTCTTATTTCGTTCATCTGCATTACCTCAACTTGTGATTCGTATAAATTAACAGTTCCTTTCGAAAGACGTTTCACAAAAACTTGTTCCCCATCAACGTTACGAGAAACATAAGTAACACCATCAACACAATATTCTTTTATTTTTGTGGCATTATACGTTTTCATATCCACATTTTCTTTTTTGCGGTACTGAGCTTTTACAAAGCTGTCGTATTCTCTTTTTGGATTTTTTTTGATTTCACCTTTTAATGTATCACCATTGAGTAAAATTACATAACCAGGGTAATATTTTGCTTGTGCAATAGCGTTAGAACACAAAGAAATAACAAAAGTTACCACCACCAATGTTATTAAAGAAATGTTTTTAATTTTCATATATAAATTCGTGCAAAAATTTAATGAGGCTCAAAGTAAAAAGAATTATTATTAAAATAAAACCCCTCGTTAAAAACTCCATTAAATTGTTAATAACTTAAATTTGCCTTAAATCGTTTTTCCTCAATGTTTGTAAAGCTTATATAGAATTGTTTTCATAATTTTGATAATATCACATGAAAAGCCTAATTAAAAAACACTTCGTATTTTTTTTGTTATTGTCCGTTATTTTGGTTGCATGTAATAAATGCTCAAAAGAGCCTACTATTCCTATTGTTTTATTAGAACCGCCAGAAAAAATTAATGAAGAAGTAGATAATTTACTTGAAAAACAACTAAGCAATTTAGATACAAATGATTTTGTTGTATCAGAAAAAGATAGTTTAGTTGCGTCTAAGTTTGTTATAGCAGTTTTTAAGAACAAAAACTATAAGCACATTTGGACAGATACTGCAAATCTTTTGCCTCAAGCAGATTCATTATTAAGTGTATTAGAATTTGCAGATGTAAACGGTTTGATAGCTGAAAATTATCATTATGATAAAATCAAAACATTATTAAGAACGAAAAAAGATTCCGTTACTAAAAAATACGATGCTGTAAAAATATATTCTTTAAACTTATTGCTTACAGACGCATTCTTTAAATATGTAGTTCATCTTAACAAAGGACGATTGAGTGTAGATAGTTTAACAGCTGAATGGCATCCAGAAAAATTAGATACAAATTTGATTGATGTTTTTAATTATGCTTTTGAAAACAATAAAATCAAAGAAGTTATTTCTTCTTTTGAACCTCAAAAAAAACAATATCAATTTTTAAAACTTGCACTCAAAAATTTCAAGTATGAATTTAAAGATACTGATTGGGATAGTCTTGCGAGTAGAGAATCAGATTCAATAACATTTAAAGAAAGACTTAAGCAACGTTTGATTAAAAGCCATGATTATTTTGATGAATACAGTGGGAATGATTCTATTAAATTATTGAAAGCAGTTAAGAATTTTCAGTGTAGGCATTATTTAACAGAAGATGGAAAAATTGGAAAGCTTACTTTTAAAGCATTACAAAGAACAAAGCAAGATTATATTAAAGATATTGAATTGAATATGGAGCGTTGGCGATTGTATGAAGAACCCAAAGAGAAAAGATATGTTTGGGTAAATATCCCCAAGTATGAAATGCAAGTTGTGGAAGATGATACGATTGTTATGAAATCTAGAGTAATAACTGGAGCGCCAAAAACACAAACTCCTTTGTTAAAAAGCTCAATAGGTTATTTTATCATTTATCCCTATTGGACTGTTCCATTTAGTATTATAGTAAAAGAAACTTTACCGATACTTAAAAGGGATACTTCTTATTTGCGCAGGAAAAATTTTGAAGTGTTAGATGGTAATAATAAAGTACTGGATGCATCAAAAATTAATTGGAAAAAATATAGTAAAAATTATTTCCCTTTTAAAATAAGGCAAAGGATTGGAAATGAAAATTCGTTGGGCATTTTAAAGTTTAATTTTCATAATAAATATGGCGTTTATATGCACGATACTGATAACAGAAAATTATTTAATCGTGAGATGCGGGCATTGAGTCACGGTTGTGTTCGGCTTGAAAAATTTGTGGATTTTGCAAAATTTTTAATTCGTGAAGACACACTAAAATATCCTTACGACTCATTAATAGCCGATTTGGATAAGCCAAAACAAAAATATGTTTATGTGAAAAAACCGCCTGCCATTTACATAAATTATTTTACTGCAGAATCTAACGAAATGGGTGCTCTATATTTCTTTATTGATGTTTATAGAAGAGATGAAAAAATGCGTAAGGCTTTGTATGAAAAATAATATTTTTTCACAAGTTCTTTTTCTAGTTTGCTTTAAAACAAAAATGCTTACATAGATTTTCGTCTGTTGCCGATAGAAATTGAGATGAAATGATTCAATCGAATTGTGGTTTTGTGTGTTGTCATATTGAGCCTGTCGAAATATTTGGGTTAGCTTTCGCATACTCTTCGACAAGCTCAGAGTGACCTTGCAGACTTAAACATTTTAACTTTTCGCCTTGCAAAGCATAATTTATAATTTTTGTTTTATTACGAAGCAGCGGGAAGGAATGACGGCAACCGATGCCGAGTCGCTTTGCGGGAAGCGATTTTGCCGTCTTGATTTTTTGTTTCTTTTTTATCAAGAAAAAAGAAAACACAAAGTTTGTAATATTGAATATAAGCTCACGCGCGTTCTCGACTACTCCCGATAGCTATCGGGACGAACTGACAGCCACAGATTCTGAAACAAGCCTGCCTACCAGAAGGCAGGTTCAGAATGATTTTGCGCACCTAGGCATTTTCTCTCTTTCGCCTGATAGCGAACTGTTTTTATAAAGCCAAAATCTTTTCTGCTAAAATTTTTCCGATTTTTTCATTGCTTTCAAAAGTCCATCCAGCAATGTGAGAAGATAAAATTACTTTTTCGCTCTTGAATAAATATTGCAATGCATCAGGGATGTTTTTTAGTTCAATATTTTCAAAAGATGTAGCTTCATACTCCAATACATCCAAACAAACACCAAGCACTTTTCCGGATTTAATATTTTTTACCAAATCGTTTGTGTTCAGGCATTTTCCTCTGGCAGTATTAATGATAAAAATATTTTTTTGAAATGAATTAATAAAAGCATTATTAATTAAATAGTTTGTTTCTTCCGTTAGAGGTGTGTGCAAACTAACAATATCACATTCCTTAAAAATGGTGTTAAGTGTAGTTTCTTGTATTAAATCAGTACCAAAGTTTTTTTTGTATTTATCGTGAACCAATATTTTTACACCGAAACCTTTTAGCCTTTCTGCAAAAGCACTTCCCATATTTCCATAACCAATTATTCCAACAGTTTTACCCATCAATTCTATTCCTCTGTTTCCTTCACGTATCCATTTGCCTTCACGTACTTCTATGTTTGCCCGACACAAATTATTGAACAATGCTAATAGCATTCCTAATGCATGTTCTGCTACAGCATCTTTGTTTCCTTCTGGGGCGTGTAAACATTTTATTCCTTTGCTTTCGGCATAAGCCACATCAATGTTTTCCATTCCTGCACCAGCACGAGCAATAAATTTTAATTTAATTGCTTTGTCAATTATTTCTTCCGTAATTTTTATTTTACTTCTGATTACAATTCCATCGTACAAATGAATGTTAGAAATTATTTCTTCTTTTGTCCAGTTGTAATTCAAATGGCAAACATGTCCAGCTTTTTCAAGCGTGGAATGTAAAATAAAATGATTACTATCGATGAAGAGGATGGTCATTGTTTGGCTTAATATGAATCAAAAATATTAGAAAAAATCTCAAAACTGTTTTTTAGTTCTTTATAAGAAGTTGAAGTGGAAATTATTGCCTCATTTTTTTGATATAAATCGATAATAGCTAACCAGAATTCTTTATGCCTTTTCCAATAGTTATGTTCAGAGTCTAAAATATTTTTTAATAAATCGCCCGGATAAAAATCTCCTTCCGCTAAAATGTTTTTATCTAATTCTTCTATTGCTTTTGGAATGAGGGACTCAAGTTTTTGGTTTTGCCCAATCATAATTCTTAAATCTTCAATTCCAAAATTTTCAATTGGAGTCGATGATAACTCTGATATCTTATTGATTAAATGTGAATTTTCACTCATTACGGTATCGTAAAATCAATTGTGGTATTTACAGTTTGTGTCCCAAGTTCAGCTAATGTAAACGTATTTGTTAAGTTGGAACTCATCCAATCTCCTGTGGAAAATGTTCCATCACCATTTGCATCGTAAAGAGAATACAAATAATAATTTCCAGGATGCATGTAATTAAATGTAAACTGATTGTCGTCAGAAGCTAAAAAAACATAACGGGAGCGGTATTTTAATTGAGCAGGATTATAAGTAAAGCCACTAAACAAAGGTTGAGTAGTAATCATTAAAAAAACTTTTTTGCTTGGATTGGGCGTATAGCCACTTCCAAAATTAATATTTACAATTGTTTTGCCTAAATAAGGTTGTGAAGTCTCATTATATGGGTCGCCACTTGCTCCGTAATAAATTGCTTCTGAAAGTCCGTCAAAAGTGGTAGAAAAATCTTTTACCATTTGTTTTTGAGGAAAAGAAAAATGAGTTTTTGCATTTTGAGTAGAAGTAGTGTCTTGTAATTTTGATTTCCATAGCATGTGAGAAATAGCTGTTGGTTGTGAGTTATACACATTTGTATAGGTGTGCATAATCAAACTATCATCTTTAAATTTTACATCCACATACACTCTATTTTTACCTGCTTTAAAATCAGCAAAGCGATAAAAATAGTTGTTGGGCGTTTCAGAAACACTATCAATTACTGCATAAGCAATACGTTGTAAGCCAGCAAAACCACCACCATTTCTAAAAGCCATTTTGTAGGAGTTGTTATGTTTTACAATAAAAAATCCCATTAAAATATTGTTTACAGAATCTAATTCATTTTTTGATGAAACTTGTGCTGCTGATATTGGACGAAAATCTACAATCCACTCCGGATAGCTTCCTAATGCAGTTGAAGAAGTTACAGGCCCATTCCAAATGCCCGGCAAACGATTTAAAATACCATAACCCATTACGTTAGTGTTTGCATCAATAGTTCCTACGCCTGGGTTAGTAGGGATTGTATTATCCGTGTCTCCCTTGTCGTTTTTACAAGAAAAAAATAATACGGAAGCGAAGATGCTTAAAATGAATAAGTAGTTTTTCATGATTTCAATTTTATTTTAAAGTTTGCCTTCGTATTTGTGCGAGCGTCATATTGAGCTTGTCGAAATATCTGCAAGGCGGAATCCGCTTTTTATTTAACAGATTAAAGATAGATAAAATTAGTATTTTCATTGTAAATTTCTTTTTTTAACTTTGAAAATATCAATCAATACAATTGTTATGGCAAGAATTACAACTATTGAAGAATACCACCAGCAATATAAAAAAAGCTTAGAAAACCCGGAAAAATTTTGGGCAGAGCAAGCAGAACAATTTGTTTGGAAAAAAAAGTGGGATAAAGTATTGGATTGGAATTTTAAAGAACCTAAAATAGAATGGTTTGTTGGAGGAAAATTAAATATCACCGAAAATTGCCTCGATAGACATTTAGCGACAAGAGGTAATCAAGTTGCTTATTATTGGGAGCCAAATAATCCTACTGATAAAACTATTACACTAACATATAAGCAGTTGTTCGAACAGGTTTGCAAATTTGCGAATGTGTTAAAAAATAATGGGGCAAAAAAAGGAGATAGAATTTGTATTTATATGCCTATGGTTCCTGAATTGGCAATTGCTGTTTTAGCATGTGCTCGAATTGGTGCAATTCATTCGGTTGTGTTTGGTGGGTTTTCAGCTTCTGCGCTTTCGGGTAGAATACAAGATAGTGAGTGTTCCATTGTACTAACTACAGATGGTGCTTACCGTGGAGCAAAAGATATTCCAATGAAAGATACTGTTGATGAAGCTTTGGAAACTTGCCCATCGATTAAAAAAGTAATCGTATTAGAACATACAAAATGCAAAATAAAAAAAGTAGAAGGACGTGATGTAGATTGGAAATCGGAAATGCAAAATGCAAGTGCTTATTGTCCAGCAGAAATGATGGATGCAGAGGATATGTTATTTATTCTTTATACATCTGGATCTACTGGTAAACCTAAAGGAGTTGTTCATACTTGCGGTGGTTATATGGTTTATACACACTATTCGTTCGAAAATGTTTTTGGCCTCACCCCCAACCCCTCTCCAAAGGAGAGGGGAGGATTGCCGAAAAATTCTCTCCCTTTGGGGGAGTCAGAGGGGGCTATTTATTGGTGTACTGCCGATATCGGTTGGATAACAGGACATTCATATATTGTTTATGCTCCTTTGTTGGCAGGAGCAAGTTCTGTTATGTTTGAAGGAGTGCCTACTTTTCCTGATGCTGGAAGATTTTGGCAAGTAATTGATAAGTACAAAGTAAATATTTTTTATACTGCCCCAACAGCTATTCGTGCTTTAGAAGCAGCAGGTTTGGATTATGTAAAGCCTTATAAATTAGATTCATTAAAAGTGTTGGGAAGTGTTGGTGAACCTATAAACGAAGAAGCCTGGAATTGGTATAATACACATATTGGAAAAGAAAAATGTCCGATAGTAGATACATGGTGGCAAACAGAAACGGGAGGAATTTTGATTTCTCCAATTGCAGGTGTTACAAAAACAAAACCTGGTTTTGCAACCTTGCCTTTGCCTGGTATTCAACCCATTTTGGTGGATGATAAAGGAAATGAAATAAAAGGGAATGGAGTAGAAGGGAATTTATGCATTAAATTTCCTTGGCCATCAATTATTCGTACTACCTATGGCGATCATGAACGTTGCCGACAAAATTATTTTGCTACCTATCCAAATTTATATTTTACAGGTGATGGATGTAAACGAGATGAAGATGGTTATTACAGAATTACAGGTAGAGTAGATGATGTAATGAATGTGAGTGGGCACCGAATAGGAACTGCGGAAGTTGAAAGTGCAATTAATATGCATCCAGATATTGTAGAAAGTGCTGTGGTGGGTTATCCGCATGATATCAAAGGACAAGGAATTTATGCCTATGTTATTTCTATTAATAAAGAACGAGATAATGATTTGTTGCGAAAAGAAATTTTAGCTGAAGTAACAAAAGTAATTGGTCCTATTGCTAAACCTGATAAAATTCAAATAGTAAATGGTTTGCCAAAAACTCGTAGTGGAAAAATTATGCGCAGAATTTTGCGTAAAGTAGCAGAAGGAGATGTAAATAATTTAGGAGATATTTCTACCTTACTTGATCCTGCTGTTGTTGAAGAAATAAAAAAAGGAGCGATATAATGAAAACAGAAATATACATTGAATTTTACAAACGTGATTTATTAAATTTAAAAGAAGAAATTGCTTTGTATAAAACAGAAGAACAATTGTGGTTTGTAAAGAATGGAATAAGCAACTCGGCAGGAAATTTAGCATTGCACATTGTAGGGAATTTGAATCATTTTATTGGTTCTGTTTTAGGAGAAACTAGATATATAAGAGATAGAGAGAAGGAGTTTTCTGATAAAAATATTCCTGTCGTTGAAATAAATAAAAGCATTGATATGGTTATTCAAGTAATTTCTGAAACTCTTAAAAAAGATAAGAATAAAGATTTGGGTTCTGAATATCCAATAGCATTTTTAGGCAAAACAGTTACTATTGATTACTTACTTACACAGTTATTAATACACTTAAATTATCATTTAGGTCAAATCAATTACCACCGTAGGTTGTCCGAAGCCTAAAAAATGGTACTTAATTTTTGTTAAAACTTTTATACTTTCTTATTTTGAACTATCTTCGTAGGGCAAAAAACAAACAGTGTCTGATAGTTTAGTAATTATACCCACCTACAACGAAAAGGAAAATATTGAGCGAATGATTCGTAAAGTGTTTTCACTACCTTTTTCGTTTCATCTTTTAATTATTGATGATGGTTCGCCAGATGGTACTGCAGCTATTGTTAAATCATTGATGCAAGAATTTAACGGGAAATTATTTATAGAAGAACGAAAAGGGAAATTAGGTTTAGGTACTGCTTACATTCATGGTTTTAAATGGGCTTTGGCTCGTTCTTATCAATTTATTTTCGAAATGGATTGTGATTTTTCTCACAACCCAGATGATTTAGTTCGTTTGCGCGAAGCATGTGTAAATGGCGGTGATGTTGCAATAGGTTCACGTTATGTCAAAGGTGGAAAAATTGAAAACTGGCCGATGGGAAGAGTCTTGATGTCCTATTGCGCATCCATTTATGTTCGGATAATTTTATGGGTGCCATTTAAAGATACTACTGCAGGATTTAAATGTTATAAAAGATCAGTTTTAGAAAGAATTAATTTTGATAGCATAAAATTTATTGGTTATGCCTTTCAAATTGAGATGAAATACTTAGCTTACAAATTAGGATTTAAAGTAGTAGAAGTGCCAATAACATTTACAGATAGAGTAGAAGGAGCATCTAAAATGAGCAAGGGTATTTTTAAAGAAGCTATTTTAGGTGTTTTGAAAATGAAGTTTATGACAATAAAATAAAAATGAATAAGAAAAAATTTTTATTCATCTCTCTTTTTCTAATTTCATTACTAATCACTGCCCAACCAAAACTCAACGTACAAAAACTAAAAACGCACATCAAATTTTTATCTTCTCAAAAATTAAAGGGTAGGCTAACAGGCACTCAGCAAGAACTCACAGCAGCTAACTACATTGCTAAAAATTTTAAAAATTTGGGTTTGACTCCTAAGGGCAATATTTCAAGTTATTTTTATTCGTTTAAATTTAAGATGCCTCGTTACGCAGCCGATAGTATTGGTGGGAAAAGTGTTTCTGGAATTAATGTAGTAGGGTTTTTAGATAATCATCGTGAAAAAACAATTATTATTTCTGCACATTATGATCATTTAGGCACAGATGGAGAAAAAATATTTTATGGGGCAAATGATAACGCATCAGGAGTGGCTGGCTTAATTGAATTGGCAAGATATTTTTCTGGGAATAAAAAAAGAGAAAAATTTAATGTTTTATTTGTTTGTTTTTCTGGAAATGAGCAGGGCTTAAAAGGCTCGAAGGTTTTTTGTGAAAAATCAACTATCGATTTAGCAAATGTCAGCTATGCAATTAATATGGATGCAATAGGAAGATTAAATGAGAAAAATGTTCTAGATATATTCGGACTAGAAACATTGTCGGAATGGGATAAAATTTTAACAAAAATTCAGTCGAATATTAGTGTAGAAAAAAAACTTGCAATTCCTCTTGATTCAGACTGCCAATCATTTTATCAAATTAAAATACCTGGATTGGTTTTCAGTACAGGCAAAAATTCCGATATTGATGATGATAAAAAGATTAATTTTGATGGCGAAATTTTAATTCTAGAATATATTATAAAATTTATAGAGGAAACAGAATTAGCACCTGAATTTAAATTTTGAGATAAAAATGAAAATAATTATAAAAAATGCAAACATTGTTAATGAAGGTAAAATCATTAAAGGCAATGTTTTAATTCAAGATAATATGATAGAAGAGATTTCTCAAAATGAAATTTCTACTAATGCAGATAAAATTATTGATGCTACAAATAAATATTTATTCCCAGGTTGTATTGATGATCAAGTTCATTTTCGTGAGCCAGGGCTAACCCATAAAGGTGAAATTTATACCGAAGCAAAAGCTGCTGTAGCTGGCGGTATAACTACTTATATGGAAATGCCCAATACTGTTCCTAATGTTTTTACGCAAGAATTATTAGAAGATAAATATAAACGTGCATCGGAAGTTTCTTTGGCTAACTATTCCTTTTTTATGGGAGCATCCAACGACAATATTGATGAAGTTTTAAAAACGAATCCGAAAAATGTTTGCGGATTAAAAATTTTTATGGGCTCTTCAACAGGAAATATGTTGGTGGATAATAAACAGACATTAGAAAATCTTTTTTCGAAATGTAAAATGCTTATTGCAACACATTGCGAAGATGAGGCAACAGTTAGAAATAATATGCAAGTGTATAAAGAAAAGTATGGTGAAGATGTTCCTTTAGCTTGTCATCCTGAGATAAGAAGTGAGGAAGCGTGTTATAAATCATCTTCAATGGCTGTTGAGTTAGCAAAAAAATACAACACACGTTTACATATATTACATATTTCTACAGCTAAAGAATTAGAACTGTTTGATAATACAAAACCATTAAAAGAAAAAAGAATAACTGCAGAGGCATGTATTCATCATTTGTGGTTTAGTGACAAAGATTATAGTACTAAGGGTAATTTTATCAAATGGAATCCAGCGGTTAAAAAATCAAGTGATAGAGATGCGATTTTTCAAGCAGTTTTAGATAATAAAATTGATGTAATTGCAACAGACCATGCTCCGCATACGCTTGAAGAAAAAAATCAAACCTATTTTAAAGCGCCATCTGGTGGGCCATTGGTTCAGCATTCTTTAAATGCAATGTTGGAATTCTACAAGCAAGGAAAAATTTCTTTGGAACGAATTGCAGAAAAAATGGCACACGCTGTTGCGGATTGTTTTCAAATTGAAAAACGAGGGTATATCCGCAAAGGATATTTTGCCGATTTAGTTTTGGTAGATATAAATGATTCTTACAAGGTAGAAAAATCAAACATATTGTATAAGTGTGGATGGAGCCCCTTTGAAGGAACTACATTTCACTCGAAAATTACACATACATTTGTAAGTGGGAATTTGGTTTATGAAAATGGTGTATTTGATGAATCAAAAAAAGGAGAACGTATTACATTTGAACGATAAAATTATTTAATAGTGTTATACTGGGTTTTAAACATACTTCAAAATATATTTCTTAGAGTTTTTTACAAATTTGATTACAGGGGTGTAGAAAACATTCCTAAAAATCAAGCGGTGGTAATTGCTACCAATCATGCAAATGCTTTTATCGACCCCTGTATTGTTGGAATTTTGGTTCCCAATAAAATTCGATTTTTTGCAAGAGGCGATGTGTTTAAAGGTAAATTTTTAAGATGGGCATTGGAAAGTATGAATATTAGCCCTATGTACCGAATGATGGAAGGGTATGGAGAAATTAAAAAAAACGACAAAACATTTGAACAATGCCGTCAGCTTTTAGCTGATAATAAATCTTTGCTTTTATATCCAGAAGCAATTTGTATTCTTGAACGCAAATTGCGTCCTCTTAAAAAAGGATTATCTCGAATTGTTTTTCAAGCCGAAGAAGCAAATGATTTTAAAAAAAATGTTTGGATTGTTCCTGCCGGAGTGAACTATACAGCTGCAGATAAATTTAGAAGTAAAGTGTTTGTTGACTTCGGAAAACCAATGTCAATAATTGATTATGAAGAAAGATATAAAGCAGATAAAGTAAGAGCAATTAATGAATTTACAAAAGCGCTTGAAGTTGAAATGGCAAAGTATATGGTTATTGTTAATGATAACGATAATGAAAAACTACTTGAAGCAATTGAAGAACTTTATACTGCTGAATATTTATCTCGTAAAAATCTTCACCCCAAAAAATTAGAAAATCAATATGAGGCAAGTAAATATTTTGCCGAAGTAATTAATTGTATTGCCGAAAAAAATGAATTGTTATTAAAGGAGTTAAAAGATATTGCTGTTGACTATAACAGAAGAGTGAAAGGAAATGAATTACGTGATCATTTATTAAGAGCAGACAATATTAATAAAATGAATTTCGGAAGATTTTTTGCAGATTTTTTTATTTTATGGTTAGGTTTCCCAATTTATGCTTTTGGCTTTATTTTGAATGTCCCGCCATTTTTATTGGCAAAAAAATATGCTGATAAGAATGTAAAAAATATTGAGTTTTATGCATCTGTTCATTCTAACTTGGGAATGATAATATGGTTACTCTATTATCCTATTCAGCTTTTAATTGTTGCGTTAGTGTTTAAAAGTTGGATTTTGTTGGGCATTTATTCTGTTCTTGTGCCCTTGCTTGGATTTTATTCATTATACTATTTTTCTGTCATGAAAAAAATCATAGGAAGATTAAAACTTTTAAAAATGGTTCGTAAGGATAGAGAAATAATTGAGGGTTTGATTCAACAGCGTGCCAAAGCAATGGAATTAATACATAAGGCTGAATTTTTTTATTCGGAGTCAAAAAAATAATAAATTAGTAATCATTAAATAAAAACAAAAATGGCATTAGAAGAAAAAATAAATGCAGATATAAAAGCGGCAATGTTAGCTAAAGAATCTGCAAAATTAGAAGCACTACGTGCAGTTAAATCTGCAATATTATTATTAAAAACTTCTCCAGAAGGTTATTCAGATGAAACAGAAATGAAGGCTTTGCAAAAAATGGTGAAGCAACGTAAAGAAACTGCAGATGTTTATAAAGGCCAAGGGCGCGAGGATTTAGCTGCTGTTGAATTGGCACAAGCCTCAATTATTGAGGTGTATTTGCCAAAACAAATGAGTGAAGATGAAATTAGAGCAGAAGTTCAAAAAATCATTACAGCTTCAGGTGCATCATCGCCAGCAGATATGGGAAAAGTAATGGGAGTTGCTTCTAAACAATTATCTGGAAAAGCGGATGGGAAAATTATTTCTACGATTGTTAAAGAGTTGTTGAGTAAATAAAATAGCTATTAAAATCATTTTTATTTTTTTGTAAGAAAGTAAATTGCAGATGTGTGTTGGTCACTCTGAGCTTGTCGAAGAGTCTGGGAAGCCAACGCACATATTTCGACAAGCTCAATATGACCTAGGCTTTACACTTATATAACAATATCGAAAAACTAGTTTAATCTATTTGTTTTCCATTTTGACACAGTTGATTTTTCCTCTGATTTAATAACAGAAGTCTTTTTATTGCTCATCAATGAAGCTGATAAAAGAGAAGCTATTTCTTGTTCTTCTTCATTTTCTTCTATTAGCATTTCAGGTTTAAAATAATGTTTAATAAAATGCGTATCAAAATTACCTGAAGTAAATGCTTGGTGTTTTAAAACAAATTTGCAAAACTTTAAAGTTGTTTCTACTCCTACAATTTCATAATCATCAATTGCACGAATCATTCTGTTGATTGCCTCTTCTCTATCTTTTCCGTAAGAAACCAATTTGGAAATCATAGGATCGTAATAAATAGGGATATCCATTCCTTCTTCAAAACCATCATCCACTCTTACTCCTAATCCTTGTGGACGTTTATAGGTTACTAATTTTCCAATATCAGGTAAAAAATTATTTGTTGGGTCTTCTGCATACACACGAACTTCTACACTGTGTCCATGAATTTTTAAATCTTCTTGTTTAAAAGATAATTTTTCCCCACGTGCTACTTTTATTTGTTCCTTCACTAAATCAAGTCCTGTTATCATTTCCGTAACGGGATGTTCTACTTGCAAACGTGTATTCATTTCTAAAAAGTAGAAGTTTTTATTTTCGTCCAATAAAAATTCAACTGTCCCAGCTCCAACATAATCACATGCTTTTCCAACATTTACAGCGCATTCTCCCATTGCTTTTCTAATCTCAGGAGTTAATACACTTGAAGGAGCTTCTTCAATTACCTTTTGATGACGTCTTTGTATAGAACATTCACGTTCAAATAAATAAACAATATTTCCGTGTGTATCTCCCAGAATTTGAATTTCAATATGTCTTGGTCCAGCAACATAACGTTCGATAAAAACAGAGCCATCACCAAAAGCTGATGTAGCTTCACTTACAGCAAGTTTCATTTGTTCTTCAAAATCTTCGATACGTTCAACGATGCGCATTCCTTTTCCACCACCACCTGCACTTGCTTTTACTAATAATGGAAATCCAGTTTCTAACGCAACTTTTTTTCCTTCTTCAACACTAGAAATAGCACCATCCGAACCAGGTACCATTGGAATTTTATATTTTTTCACAGCTGCTTTGGCAGATAATTTATCTCCCATAATATTCATTGAATCAGGTGAAGGTCCAATAAAGGTAATTCCTGCCTTTTTTACTTTAGCAGCAAATTCAGCGTTTTCTGACAAAAAACCATAGCCAGGATGAATACCATCCACCTTTAATTTTTTACATACTTCAATTATTTTATCACCTAATAAATAAGATTGATTACTTGGCGGAGGGCCAATACATACAGCCTCATCAGCATATTTTACAAAAGGGGCATTGCGATCTGCTTCGGAATATACTGCAACTGTTTTAATACCCATTTCTCTGCATGAGCGCATCACACGTAATGCTATCTCTCCTCGGTTGGCAACTAGTATTTTGTTCATAAAATGTTGATTAATAAATTGATATTGTTATCTCTCAAAAAATATATTTGTAATGCATACAAACCTACTAAAAAAATAGAATTACCCCTAATATTTTTCGATTACAATTTTTAATTAAAAGAGTGAAATAATGATACAAAGAATTACTAGCATTTTAATCATATTACTTTTCTCAACTTTTTCTTTTGCACAAAAAAAGGATACCAAAAAACCTGCACCAACTCGCAATGAGGTTAATACCGATCAAGTAGCTCGGATGATTCTTCAAGGCCTAAATCAATTTAGAATTGAAAATAGTATTGATACACTAGAATATAATGATGTGTTAGGGCAAGCTGCTGAAATTCAGTCGATGGATATGGCAGGCAAAAACAAAGCTTCATTAGAAAATAGCAAAGGAAAATATAAGACTACTGCTAAGCGGGTAGTTGCTGTTGGAGGAACTGTAAATGCAGAAGAAATAGTATTTGCTGCAGCAACTACAAAAGGCAAAATGGATTTAAAACCTCAAGAAATGGCTGATGCTGCTATTGCAAAATGGAAAATGGATAAAAAAGCAATAGTGATTATCAAAAATGGCAACTATATTTTTGCTAGCCCCAA
This sequence comes from uncultured Chitinophaga sp., assembly GCA_964549315.1. Taxonomy (GTDB): domain Bacteria; phylum Bacteroidota; class Bacteroidia; order 2-12-FULL-35-15; family 2-12-FULL-35-15; genus 2-12-FULL-35-15. Next base: position 68,453 of record CAZJUY010000009.1, read on the forward strand.
AGTTACAATTGATGAAACAGGTAAAAAAGCGTACATCTCTGTGGTATTTGGTAGTTACAACAGTTTTAATACTGGCGCAAAAAAGAATAAAGAACTAAAAGTAAAATACACTACTAAAAACAAAAAAATTAAAGCACCTGAGTTGGCACGTTATTGTAGTAATTGTGCAAAATGGAAAGATTACGAAGGGTTATCAAAAGGGATTTATGAAAAAGATGGAAAAATTTATTTGAAGTATAGCAACCTGAAATATTTTTTGAAACTAATTAAAAAACCAAAAGATGGGTTAGCACTAGATATTGTTCAACGTTCACAATATGAAAATCCTGATTACAATATCATGGATAACAATTTGATGAGTAAGGGAGTTCTGTTGAAGACAGTTACAAGAGAAAAATTACTGAGCAAAAATTTAATTGTACCCGAAAAAAAAGGGAAAAAAGTTAATAAGCTAGATGTTGAATTGGGTAAATTGCCTAAAGGAATTACTGGAGATTATGAAATAAATTTAATAGTAATACAAGATGGTAGAGTTTGTAAAACGGTTATTAAATCATACATAGAACAGGGTGATCAAGATTCAAATACACCATTGTCGATGCTGCTAATGCCCGAAGATGCAGCATATACAAAACCGCCTTTTGAACCAAAATCAGAATCTACATTATTAAGTTTTACTGTTCCTTTCGAAAAAAACAAATCGGATTATAAAGAAACGGATATGCAACCATTTTTAGAAGCATTGCAAGAGCCTGATTTTTTTATTGAAGGATTATATATTACAGCATATTCATCCATTGAGGGTGATGCAGTAGCAAATTCTAAATTGCAAAAAAAACGTGCAGAAAGTATTATTAAAGCAATGAGTAAATTGCAAAAACAAGGAGTTGTTACCAATGTAAAAACAAGCGATTCTTGGAATTTGTTTCAAATGGAAACCGAAGATGGTAAATATGATTATTTGGCAAAAATGCCAAAAGAAAAGGCAATCAAAGAAATTAATTCAAAAGGTTTAGCAACTGAGTTGGAGCCAATTTTATCAAAAGAGCGATTCGCACAAATTATTTTGGATGTAACGTATGATATTACAGGCCCAAAAGAAGAAAAATTTTCGTCTAGCAAATTTAATCAGGCAGTAAAAAAATCCGATTTCAAGCAGGCGTATAAAATTCAATATTATATTGGTAAACAATTAAAATCTCAAAAATATAGTCCGGATATTCAGAACAAAATGCAAATTCCTTTTGAAGCAAAATATTCTGGTTTGTTGAACAATCAGGTAGTTATAGGCTATATGGCAAACAATAATATTGCCGATGAAGATGATTATGCACAAATGAAAAAATTAGCTGCATTAGACCCTTCAAACAACTACATTGCATTTAACAACCTATATTGTGCTGTAAAAGTTGATAGCTCCATTTCTGATAAAAAAGTTCAAGACGACATACAAAAACGAATAGATGCGTTATATACGTCTAACGTCCCTAAAAAAAATGTTGATGCTTTAAATATTGAATTGCAATTCAGAATTATTGAAACGTATGATACGGTAGATGGAGCAGAACCAATTATTCAAGCTTCAATCGAAAAAATAAAATCGTTTTATAATATCAAAGAATCGAGTTGGCAGAACAATTTGAAGCTTTCATACATATTTGCCCGATTTAAAGATTTTAAATATGCGTCTAATTTATTGGCAGATTATGTGAAACAAGATAAAGTTGATGAAAATGTTTTGTTTGCCTATGCAAGCTATTGTGCGCAAGTTCCAGAGCTAATTAAATCAAGATTGTTTGTAATAGCATTACAAAAAGCCGAACAAGCAAATCATGACAGATATTGCAAATTGTTTGGTGCGCCATTTTTAACTTTTCAGGTGTTTGATAGTCCAAATGTAAAAGCGGATTATAATAAAGCAAAGTGTAAATAATTTTTACTCCCCTCCTTGGAGGGGTTGGGTTAAATTTTTTTATTCTTGTATTCTTCAAAAGTAAATACCGTGGGCAGTCATTTCGTCCCGATAGCTATCGGGAGTAGTCGAGAACATGTGACAGGATTTAATTGAATTTCTTTATGTTTTCTTTTTTCTTGATAAAAAAGAAACAAAAAATCAAGACGGCAAAATCGCTTCCCGCAAAGCGACTCGGCATCGTTTGCCGTCATTCCTACCCGCTGCTTCGAAAGAATGTTTTTCCTAGCGCTCTGTCATTTCAATCCGCCAGATGGCTGAGAGAAATCTCATAACTGCGCGTTGTCAGTTCGTCCCGATAGCTATCGGGAGTAGCCGAGAAAGGGTGTAGGCGTTTTTTTGTCTTTCTTTATTAAACAGTTCTCGATATGCTCATACTTCGCTACTCGAACTGACACTGTAATTACATTTAGCACCGAAGCGTATCGAGATGTATTTTTAAAGCCACTCATCTTATTTTCAATTATATAGCCCTGTGCGAACAAAATCCTAATTTGTCCCTAAAATTATTCATAAACCAGCCGAACTTTGAAAAATAAAGTATTTTTCAAAAATGAAATTTTTAAAATTTCCAATAATAATAACTTGACTCGTATTACATTTTTAATGTATTCTTGTTTAAAATAAAAAAACAAAATGGCATCAACTACAATAATTGATTCTTACATGGTAGGAATGGCAAATGGTAACATAAAGCTTAAGGTAACTATTGAGCACGCTCAAATTTCAAAAACAACTGTTCGATTAAATAAAAAACTTCTTGGTGAATATGATGATTCTTTTGAAATAGAATTAGGAAAAGCAAAAGACTTGTGGGGGGTAACTTTATACGTGGATACTACAGAAACGGATGTGGACCCTGACTCAAACAAAACAAGCTTTAGTTTGGAGTTAACTGGAGGTAAAGCTCCTTATTTTAACAAACGTGAACAATCTGTTGTAGCTGGTGGATATGTTTTATATACAGCTGAAATAACTTTAATTCCTTAACAACAACTAGATGAAAACATTATTTTTAAAAGGCAGCTTTTTATTTTTTTTGTTAATATTTATTACACAAAAAACAAAAGGGCAAGAAGTGATTGATAGTATTTCTTTAGATGTTATGGTAGCACCAGCCTCTCCTGCATTTAATTTATTAGGAATCAGTCCGACTGTAATTGATAAGCCATCCACACCAACAGATTTTGCATTTTCAATAGCAAATGCTTCAAATAATTTTTCGCAGCTACCCAAAAATTATGCAATTGAATTTTTGCCTGTCCCACTTTTATTTTCTAAAAATAAAGCTGGAAAAGATTTATATGGTAAAGGGATGGCAAATACATTAGCACAAACATTTTCTATTTCTTCTGCATTTACAACCAATGATACCGTATCGACTGCATTGCCCAATTATATAAAAACAAAAACGGGAATTGGGTTTAAAGTTTCGTTTTTAAGAGGAAATATTGATACTACTTTTGAAGAATACAAAACATCTTTGGTGGATGTAAGAAAAAAATTAACTACTCTACATGAAGCAAATTTAAAAGAGTTAGCTAAGTTTCGTGATGCTGATTTAGTTTATTTGTTGCTTAAAGAGAAAGAAAAATCAATTGTAGATGAAAGACTTAAGATAGCTAGAGATACTACAAAAACAAATGAACAGAAAGAGGAATTGTTTAAAGCACAAGAAACTATTTTGGATGCCATTCACAAAAGTATGGAAGCTAGAGAGCAAGAAGTAAAAGACAACCAAATTGCAAAAGAAAAAGCTGTAATGGATGCAGCAGCTCATTTAAAAGCACAAATAGAAAAAATAAAATTTAGACGCTATGGGCCAATGTTGGATTTGGCTGGAGCAATGGCAATTGGATATAGAAATGATGATTTTCAAAATAGCATCGTTCAGCAATATGCTTTTTGGCTGAATGGGGGTTATTCTACAAAACAAGGGTTTGATTTTTTAGCACTAGCAAGATATAATAACAATGTAAAATCACAGATAGATAGTACAGGAAAATTCTCAGATCAAACAAGTTTTGATATTGGTGGGAAAATAGAATTTGTTACAAAAGATAAAAAATTTAGCTTGGCAGGTGAGGCTATTGCCCGCTTTGTTTCAGATACAAGTATTTACCGTTACACCTTTAATACAAGCTATCAGGTTAAAAAAAATCAAGCAATTACTTTATCCGTTGGTAAAAATTTTGGTAGCACCAAACCCAGCTTTGGTGGAAATCTAATAGCAACACTAAATTATGTAGTTGCCTTTGGTTCTAATCGTAAAATTTATTCAGAATAAATAATCACATAATTAAAAACTCTATGAAAAAAATCTGTCTTTTACTAATTGGTTTGTTTTTAATAAACTCTGCAATTATTGTTGCCCAAGAGCAAATACAAGTGAAAAATTCTTCAGATATTGATTTAAACAATATTGATGATTTTAAAAAAGATACACTTGCATCTGACTTTGAAGCAACATTCAATTCTGTTGAAGAAAGAACTGATTTTAAAAAGTTAAGAAGGTATTTGCAAAAAAAACAAAATGCAATTTCCCTAATACAAGAAGCATTAAGTTACTATTCTGATTTACAACGAAATTTAGATGCTCTAACTAAAAAAGAAGCTGAATTAAAATCTGTTTTAGAAGATGCTACTAAAAAAAATTTGAAAGAAACAAGCATAGATATTTATTTTCCTAATTGCAATATAGATGTGTATGGAACTACAATGACAAGTATTGCACGTTTAAATGAAATAAAAGAGCAATTAAAACAATGTAAGGCCCAAGAATTAAAACGTCAGGAAGAACTCAGTGCATTAAAAGCAAATCTTAATGTGGTAAAAAAAGATTTTGCATTGTGCCAAGAGCAAATTGACACAGCATTAATGCCAGAGTACCAAGACCAAGAATTTAGAAAAAAAATAAGCATTGGTTTTGCATACCTTTTAGGTGGGTTGTTATTAATTTTTATAGCAGTGGTAATTCGGTCACCTAAAAATATTGCCGACTACTTTTTTAGTGATACTGGATTGCAATTTATTACACTTTTCGTATTAATCATTGCTATTATACTATTTGGCATTTTAAAAATATTAGAAGGGCGCGAACTTGCAGCTATCCTTTCTGGTATTGCAGGTTATATTTTGGGCAAAAGTAAAAGTGGGAGTAATGGACAGAATCAGGCTCCTCCAGCAAAAACTGATGAATCTTCTGAGAAAAGTTAAGGCTTATTAGTACCGACTATTGGCGCATAGCATCCTCTTGCCATAGTTCTAGTTAATAAGTAAGACTCTAAATTTTTTACAGATGTTTTGCTTTTATGCTTAAAACATATTTATGAACAGAATTTTTTTGTTCGCCAGTTAAAGAAGCGCGTTTTGTCATATCTTCTATAATGGTTTCCCATTTTTCTAGCCCATATTGGTAAATATTTTGTGGCCCATGGCAGTTAATACATGCACCCTTCGTATAAATTTCATGTCCTTCTTTTAATTGTTCCAATGTTACATCCCTATATTGTTTTTGTATGGCAGCTAGCTCCTCATTCCCTGGTTCTGTATAATCTGCTTTAATAAGCACAAAGGGTATTGAAGTATTTTGCTGTTCGTTTACAACAGGAGGAGAGGAAGAGCCTTCTGAAGAACTTATATTCGCTTTTTTAGCTGTATGACAAGCTAAAATAAATATTGTAGAAATTGCCAGCACAACTATTTTATTTCTGTTCATCTTAATTTTGGTTTAGCAGTTTTCTTCCTTTTTCACTATTTTGGGATCTACCCAGGGAACGTATATCATCAAATCCATTGGAATAAAATTTTTCCCTTGCTTGTTTTCATTTTTTAAATGGGTGTTTTTATGACATGGTTTTGTTTTACCTTGTTTGTCGTAGTAAACGAAACCAATGCTTAAAAGCATTATAAAAAGAATTGTTTTCATATTGTATTTGTTTTTACAAAGTTCGTTCTTCTGTAAATATAATATTGTTATTGATTAGTTATTGACTTGTTAATGACTTGTTAAAATTTATTTCATGCCATTTTAATTGGCTATTTTTGGAAGTAGAATGCATTCAAATAGAACATATTTATTCATCATAATTTCATCTATTGCGCTATTATCAGTAGTACTGATTCAAATAAATTGGATTGTAAAAACAGCTCAAATAAAAGAAGATTTATTTAATGAAAAATTGAATATTGTACGGGCTAGAACAACAGAAGTTTTATCTGTCGATAGAGAAGCAACGATGCATATTGCGTTGGGGAATGAAAATTTAGAGAAACATAAAATAGATTCTTTGCTCATTTATTATATGAATTATTACAATTTTCATGTCAACTATACTTTTTCAATAGTTCATCATGATTTTTTTATGGATACCTCAGAGATCCCTTCTAATGGAGCTTGTTACGATGTTAGTTTACATGAAGCGGCTCTTAAAAACAAATGGGAATTAAGGTTAAGCACAGAAAAAAAATATTTTGTTTTCGAAGAAATTGGAACACTATTCATTGCTTCTATAATTCTTTTAATAGTTGTTATTGTTTTATTTTGGCGAAGTGTAAAATCACTTATTAACGAGAAAAAAATATCGGAACATACAACGGACTTTTTAAATAATATAACACATGAATTTAAAACACCATTAACCAATATTGCTTTAGCAACTAAAATGATTGTAAAAGATGCTGTTGCACAAAAAGAAAATAAAATAAAAGATTATTCCGCTATTATATTAGAAGAAAATGAAAAACTACGCTTGCAGGTAGAACAAGTTTTAAGTATGACGGCACTTGAAAAAGGAGAGATTCCTATTCAAAAAACGGAGTTAAACTTCCATCAACTAATTACTGATGCGATAAAATACATTAATATTCAAATCGAGCAAAAAAATGGATTGCTTACACTTGAACTGAATGCGGAAAGATTTGTGGTAATGGGAGACAAAACACATCTTATGAATGTATTGTCAAACTTGATAGACAATGCAATTAAGTATTCAAAAGAAAAACCGGAATTATTAGTTAAAACGTTTAATAAAGAACAATATTTAATTGTTCAATTTTCTGATAAAGGTATTGGAATACAAAAAAAATATTTGAAAAAAGTTTTTGAAAAATATTTTAGAATTCCAAAGGGAAATATGCATGACGTCAAAGGTTTTGGTTTAGGGTTGGCTTATGTTAAAAAAATAATTGAATTACACGAAGGTACAATCGACTTGTATAGCGAAGAAGGGAAGGGAACAATATTTACTATTATACTTCCAAATGTTTAAACAAAAAATAAAAATATTATTAGTGGAAGATGACCTTAATTTAGGAATTCTTTTAGTTGATTATTTAGAAGCAGAAGAGTTTAATGTAAAGTTGTGCAAGGACGGTGAATTAGGATGGAAAGCATTTCAGGAGGGAGCATTTGATTTGTGCTTATTGGATGTGATGTTGCCAAAGCTGGATGGTTTTTCTTTGGCTAAATTTATTCGATTAAAAAACAAACAAATACCCATCATTTTTATTACAGCTAAATCATTAAAAGAAGATAAGCTAATAGGCTATGATTTAGGTGCTGATGATTACATTACAAAACCGTTTGATGAAGAGGAATTGTTGTGGAAAATAAAAGCGGTAATTAGAAGAGTTCCCGAAGTAAAAAATGAAGAACAAATTGTATTGATTGGGAACTATGCTTTTGATTACAGAAATCATTCAATAGTATTAGGCAATGAAATAAAGCGTATAACAGCAAAAGAAAGTGAGGTGTTGAATTATTTATATAAACATAGAAACTTAGTTGTAAAGCGCGAAGAATTATTGAAAGAGGTGTGGGGAGAAAATGATTATTTTTTAGGTAGAAGCCTCGATGTGTTTATCAGCAAAATTCGAAAATATTTAAAGGATGATTCCTCGTTAAGTATTGAAAACGTATTTGGGATTGGCTTTATTTTTAATGTACCAAAGCCCTAAAAGATTCAAATTTTTTGCTCAAAACTTTTATTATATTTGTTTAAGAACTAAACAAGTATAATTTTGAAACATATAAAGCACCTATATTTTATTTGCCTTATACTCTTGTGTTCTGTTTCATGTATTGCGAATGACTCTCTTTTAAATTATTATCATAAAACCAATAATCCCATAAAAAAAATTGAATCGGGTTTAACATTGCTTTGGGATTACCGCACAGAAGGTGAATACCGAAAAGGAATTGAACTCGGACTGCAATTAATTGATTTGTGTAAAAAAAGCGAGGATGAAAAATTCTTGTCCGAAACATTTTTTAGGATTGCAAATGTGTATGACGATATAGCTAAATATGATAGCGCCCTTTTTTATGGTCAACAAGCTTTAGAAATAAATACTCGTTTAAATTTAGAATCAAAAAAGGCAGATAGTTATTCTATCATAGGTTCTGTTTATTATAATCAAACTATTTATGGTAGCTCTATTGATAATTATTTGAAAGCATTGGCTATTCGTGAACGTTTGAAAGATGAAAAGGGATTGGCTTTATTGTACAACAATATTGGTAATATTTACAAAGATTTAGGAGATTATAAAAAATCGTATGATTTCAGAATTAAATCATTAAACGGTTACGAAAAACTGGGACAAAAAATACAGGTGGCAATTATTAAAACAAATTTAGCTTATGACCTCACGAATATGCACGATACAGTTTTGAATGTAATTAATATTTCATTGAACAAAAGAGCTGAGTTAGTAGAAAAATATTTTGCCGATGCTTTAGATGTATTTCAAAAGAACGATATCCAAATGGGAGTGGCTGCAGTATATGGTAATTTAGGGTTGTGGTATAATAAAATTGGCAAATATGAAGCAGCTTTAGATTATGAAAAAAAGTGTTATGAAATATACAAACAATTAGAAATGCCTTCAGATATGGGTGCTGCACTTGGTGATATTGCTCTTGTATATAATTCCCTTAAAAATTGGCAACAAGCTATTGTTTATGGTTTACAGGCAAAACAAATTGCAGAGCAAACTGGAAATATGTTTGCCTTGTCTGAAATCTATCGCAATTTATATGTTGCCAATAAAGCTTTAGGAAAAAATAAAGAAACAATTGAATACATTGAAAAGTGGAAAATAATAAGTGATAGTTTAAATGGTGATCAACAAAAAAAATCTTTGACAACAAAATCCTTGCAATACGAGTTCAGTAAAAAAACGTTAGCTGATAGTATCAAAGCTGCTGAACTTATTAATATGGAAACTTTAAAGCATGAAAAGGAAATTACAGAACAACGCATTTTTACGTATGCTGGAATTTTTGCATTTATTATTATGTTGTTTGTAGCTTATATTTTAATTAAATCAAATAAGCAAAAACAAAAAGACAATCAAATGATTGTTTTTCAAAAAATGCTTGTAGAAGAAAAACAGAAAGAAATTATCGACTCAATTACTTATGCTAAAAGACTACAAAACTCCATTTTGCCTTCTGAAAGATATATTGCACAGGCGTTGAAAAAAGCGAATAAAAACAAATAAAGCATCATGTAATTTTTGTAATTTTATTTAGCAAAAACATATAATCAAGTATGGAACAATTACCAACTCCACAAAAATTATTTCCTTATCCTAATTCGTGGTATGTAATCGAAAACTCAGAAAATTTAAAACCATTACAACTTATTTCTAAAAAAATAGCAGGAAAAGAAATGGTTTTATTTCGGACTAAAAATGGTGAAGCATGTTTGGTGGATGCATTTTGTCCGCACTTGGGTGGGCATTTTGCGCATGGTGGGCATGTGGAAGGAGAAAACATTGTTTGTCCTTTTCATTATTTCTGTTTTGATACCAAAGGTACATGTACAAAAACAGGTTATGGGACAAAACCACCTCCTAAAGCAATTTTAAAAACATATGCCATTCAAGAAAAAAATGGATTTATTTTGTATTGGCATCATCAAAACAATGAGTCATATACTTGGGATGTGCCAATTACAAGTAATTCCAACTGGACAGAAATATTGACCACCGATTTTATTTTAAATTCTCACCCACAAGAAACAACTGAAAATAGTGTGGATGTCGGTCATTTTTCTGTAGTTCATAAGTACAGTAATATTTATACCATCAGAGAACTAAATACAACTGAATCGTATTTAAATGCTTCTTATGGTTTTAATCGTGCTCCTGAAGGATTTATAGGAAAGGGAACAGATGGCATAAAAGCAGAGATAGATATTCATGTTCATGGGTTAGGTTATTCGTTTGTAGAAGTTTTTTTACCGGAAATGAAATTAAAAACACGTCAGTATGTTTTTCCTACACCTATTGATGAAAACAAAATCAATCTAAAAATTGGGATGAGTGTGCACAAAGATTTTAACCCCAAAAATATTCATCCTGCTTTAGTGGTATTACCCAAAAAGGTAATTACAAAAATTATTTTAAACAAAGCATTTAAAGGATATGTAAATGATGTGAGCCAGGATTTCAAAATTTGGGAGAACAAAGTATATATGGATTATCCTGCTTTAGCAAAAGGTGACGGACCTATTGGTACTTATCGCCAATGGGCAAAACAGTTTTATTAATCTTAAATAAAAATAGTTTATAATGAAAAGAATAGTTGCTTGTTGTGATGGCACTTGGAATCGTCCAGGAACACTTGATGATGGTGTTCCGGTAAAAACAAATGTTCAATTGATTTTTGAATGTATTTCAAAAACAGGAACAAAAGATGGTAAAGAAGTTCCACAACTAAAATTTTATGAAACAGGAGTAGGGACTAGCACGTTTGATAAAGAGGACCAGATAATGGGAGGGATGAGTGGAGCAGGTATTGACAAAAAAATAAAAGACATTTATTCTTTTATTGTTTTTAATTACGAACAGGGCGATGAAATTTACCTTTTTGGATTTAGTAGAGGGGCTTATACTGCTCGTAGTATTTCTGGTTTTATTCGTAATTGCGGAATTTTAAAAACTGAAAATATTCATTTATTAGATTATGCTTATGATTTGTATCGTGATAGAAATGATTATTCAAGCCCCGATTCAGATTTAATGGTTTCTTTTAGAAAAAACTATTGTGTAGAAAATATTACCAAAATAAAATTTATTGGTGTGTGGGATACTGTTGGTAGTCTTGGCTTACCATTTGACTATAAAAAGAAATACAACATGGAAAAATATAAATTTCATGATGTGAAATTGAGTAGTACAATCGAAAATGCATACCATGCTGTAGCAATTGATGAAAGAAGAAAATTATTTGAACCTACTTTGTGGGAAATTTCCGATAACGGAATTAATAAAGGACAAAAGGTGGAACAACGCTGGTTTGCTGGTGTGCATTGTAATGTAGGAGGAAGTTATAAAGAAACAGGTTTAAGTGATTTAGCATTGGATTGGTTGATTCAAAAAGCAAAAGAATGTGGTTTGAATGTAAATGAACCTACGGTTTGTAACACGGAGCATTATAAATTTAATCCAAGTTATAAAGGAGTTCTAAGGGATTCAATGGCTTGGTACTATAAATTATTTTGGGCGCCCAAAAGAAGAGAGGTAAGCAAAGAGTTTAGATTAGTGAAAAATGAAAATGGGGAAACCAAAAAAATTAGAACAAATGAAGTAATTGATGATTCTGTTCGTTTGCGCTACAACGATTCAGATTTAAAATACACTCCTGAGAATATTAAAAAATTAATTTAAAAAATGAAAAAACTAATATTAATTTATCTAACGTGTATTCAGTTTTTATCTGTTGCACAAATTCCCGTTTATGTGAATGATATTCCAGTAACAATTAACGGTTTAACTTTTGATGCAATGGAGCCATTTATTTCAGCTGATGGGAATGCTCTCTTTTTTAATAGTTTAAATGATGGAATTAATACTAGTTTGTATTATGCAGGAAAGGTAAATGATAGCACATTCAATTTGGTTGGTGCTGTTCCAATTGTTAATCAGCCATCCCCACCACATTTAGATGCTGTAGCATCTCTTGATACAGCAAATAATTTTTATTGGATTTCTACTCGCAATTACCCTGCTGATTTTGATAATGTACATCGCATTCGTTTTTTAACGAGTGGCTATACCAATTTTGGAAGGGTACACGGCAATTTTTATATCTATGCTCCTGGTTGGTTAATAATGGATGCAGCAATTAATTATTCAGGCGACCAGTTATATTATTGTAATGCAAGGTTTAATAGTAGTTGTTATGGAGGCGGAGCTCCTTGCCGTTCAGCTATTGGTATTGCAAAAAAAGTAAATGATTCTACCTTTAACAAAATTTCAAACTCAGGAACTTTGCTTGCTAATGTAAATGATACAAGCAATTACCTTGTTTATGCACCTCAACTTTCAAAAGATGGTTTAGAATTGTATTATACAAGATTACTTATAGGTTCATATGATACCGAAGTATGCGTGTCTGTGAGGGCAGACTCCTCATCCGCTTTTGGAGTCCCTTCTGTGTTAATTTCTGCGCCAGGCTCATTTGTGGAAGCGGCTACAATTACAACTGACAAAACTAAGTTATACTATCATAAAAAAGTTGGTTCTCAATATAAAATATTTTTAAAGAATAGAGTCGCTGCTACAAGTATTGCTTCAGAAGATTTTTTAGATGAGATAAAACTTTTCCCTAATCCTGTCAATAGTGTTTTAAAAATTGAACTGAATGAAAAAAAATATTCTGGATCTGAATTAAAAGTTATTGATGTGCTTGGAAAAGTAATTATGGAAACTAAAGTAACAGGAAGTATTACAGAAATAGAAATAGAAAATTTGAACAAAGGATGCTATTATATTCAAATAAAAAACAAAGAAGGGCTGTTCAATAAATCTTTTTTGAAGAATTAAGATTTCTTTCTATTATTTAATTCATCTCTGATTTTAGAAGCTCGTTCGTAATCTTCTTCGCTTAAAGCCGTTTCGAGTAATTGTTTTAGTTCTTCAGTAGATTTTTTTAGGAAGTCGTTTAAATCTGCTTCAACCAAATCCGTATCATCATCGTTATCTAAATTAGGAGCATTAATTGCTTCATCATCTAAAATAATTCCTGCTTGTGATAAAATAAATTCGTAAGTATTTATAGGACAATTAAACCTTACAGCAATTGCAATAGCATCAGAAGTACGTGCATCAATTTCTACTTCTTTGCTTCCATCGCTGCACATAATTTTTGCATAAAAAATTCCTTCTACCAAATTGTAAATCAAAACTTCTTTCACATCAATTGAAAATCCTTCGGCAAAACTTTTAAATAAATCGTGAGTAAGTGGACGACTGGGAGTCATTTTTTCTAGCTCAATAGCAATTGCTTGTGCTTCAAAACCTCCAATAATTATTGGTAGCCTGCGTTTGCCTTTTGCCTCACCAAGTACAAGCGCATAAGCACCTGTTTGAGTTTGGCTGTATGACAATCCTACGATTTCTAACTTTAATTTTTTCACTACAATTTAAATTTACTGAAAATTTTAAAATTAATTGTGATTTGCTTTAAAGTTTTTTACAGCAGCAACTAATTTTGGAACAATCTCAAAAGCATCACCCACAATACCATAATCAGCAGATTTAAAGAATGGAGCATCTTTATCAGAATTGATAACTACAATTGTTTTACTTCCGTTTACACCAGCCAAATGTTGTATTGCACCAGAAATACCAATAGCAATATATAAATTAGGGCGAATAGCAACTCCTGTTTGTCCAACATGTTCGTGGTGTGGGCGCCAGTGCATATCAGCAACTGGTCGAGAGCAAGCTGTAGCTGCTCCTAATTCCTTTGCTAATTCTTCTACCATTCCCCAGTTTTCTGGTCCTTTTAATCCACGTCCTGCAGAAACAACAAGTTCAGCATCAGGTAAATTTAATTCGGTAGTAACTTTTTTAACTTCTTTAATTTTTATTGGGGAAGAAACAGAATCTAAGTTTACTGCAAAATCAGAAACTTCGGCTGTACCACTTCCTAATTCAACTTGAAACGAATTTGGTAATAATGAAATTATTTTTTTTGCCGAGTTGATTGCGTAAATAGCTGTTGCTTTTCCAGAGAACACATTTTTCTTAACAGCAAATGAATCACCATTTATAATTGGGTTATCAACGGCACCAGCAACAATTCCCGCTTTTAATTTAGCAGCCAAACGAGGAGCAATTTCTTTTCCTGTAAAGTCATGAGAAAAAATAATTACGTTAGCATTTTCTGCACTTGCAGCTTGTTCAATAGCAGCAGTTAAATAAATGCCATCATGTGCAGCTAACTTATCATTTTTAAGATTTAATACTTTATTTGCTCCTGCTTTTCCTAAATCACTTACATCTGTAGTGCCTACAATTACAGCAGTAACCGTAGTGTTTAATTGTTTTGCAATTCGGCTACCATAATTTACAGCTTCTAAAGATGATTTTTTTACTTTGCCTTTTGCTATTTCTGTATATACTAAAACTGACATATCTATATTTTTTATTTAGTTCTTTTTGTCATTTCGAGTACCGAGAGAAATCTTATTTTAAAAGAGGTTCTCTGCCTCTGGATTCGAAATAAAATTTATAATTATATTGCTTTTGCTTCGTTATGCAACAATTCAATTAATTTTTCAGGAGTAGCAGCATCAATGTATTTACATTCTGTGCGACCTTTTGCTAATTCATACGTTGTAATGTTTGTTAACTTGTCTGCTGCTACTGCAGGAACTACTTGCAACGGTTTTGTACGAGCACTCATAATTCCTTTCATATTTGGGATACGTTGCTCTGCCATGCCTTTGTTTGCAGAAAGTACAAGAGGCAAAGTACATTCAAGTACTTCTGTACCACCATCAATATCATGTTCAAGAGTGGCAACACCATTTGCAACTTCTAATTTAGTAGCCAATGAAACATATGGTAAATTCAATAATTCAGCTAACATAGCTCCAACCATTGAACCATTATAATTGATAGTTTCTTTACCAACCATTATTAAATCATATCCTTTGTCTTTTGCAAATGCAGCAATCTGTTCTGCTACTGCAAAAGCATCATTTGGTTCTGCATCAATGCGAACAGCATCATCAGCACCAATTGCTAAACCTTTTCGAATAGTTGCTTCGCTATCTGCTGCTCCAACATGTAGAATGGTTACATTTCCACCTTGTGCTTCTTTTAATTCTAATGCACGAACTAGTGCGTACCATTCGTCATAAGGGTTAATTACAAACTGTACACCAGCCGAATTAAAACTGCTGTTATCAGCAGAAAAAGCAATTTTTGTAGTAGTATCCGGAACGTTACTTATACAAACTAATATTTTCATATAAATTGAATTTTATTTAATTTTTAAAGAAGTGCAAATTTAACAATATATGGCACATAAAAAAATGAAAATTACCGCATTTATTTCACACCAAGCCAAGTACTGTCTGGAGCAGTAATTTTTATTATCTCAATATCGTTTTTTATATAATCTGGGAGCTTGTAATCATCAATAACAGCTAGTTTTATTTTCTTATTTTTTAGTTGTAAGTAATTATCGTAATCCAATTGTTGGTCGTAAGCAACATTGTTTGTATAAAACATAATTGCAATGTTTTTGTTTTTTTTACAATTAAAAATAGCATAATCATCAGTTGGCAAAATGCTTTTTAAAGATTTTATAAAAGTAGCATCATTTATTTTTTCTATTCGCTTATCGTTGTCATCAGGTCTAATTTTCATAGTATGCTTATAAGCAATTTGATGCAAGTCGAAATTCAACCAAGCAAAAACGATTAGCACTAAAATACCAATTGGAATTTTTAAAGAAAACTTGTTTTTAAAATAAGTAAATATGCTATCTAAAAACGCAGCAAGTGATAGAAATATGAGAGGGCTTACTATATAGCAAAATCCTTGCATTTTAGTTGCTGCAATTGTAAAAAAAGCATAAGTGATTATTATAAATGAAAAAATGCCAATTTTAAATCTATTTTCATTTAAACTTTTATATAAAAAAAACAAAGAGAGCAAGATTAAAAATGGGACTAAATCGCCTCCACCATAAGTGTCTTTTAAATTATTGATATAATAAAAAGCATTACCTCCATGGTTTTCTATCACTTCAAAAAAATGTCTAGTATTAAGTGAATATTCATATTTACTTTCAATTGGGAAATGTATAGTTGTATATATTTGCCAAGGCACAAAGGTTAGAAGAGAAATAAAAAAACTCAAGAAAATATTTTTATAATTTTTGAAATCTGCTTTTCTTTTTTTATCCAGTAATATAGATAAACTCCAACCAGAAAACACAAGTAAGCCAGTTAGCCATTTTGTTAAAACGGCAAATCCACTAAATACTCCTATTAGTATTAGCCAATATTTTTTTTGAGATTTTTCATATTCTATCCAAGCCCAAATGCTACATGTAACATAAAATAGGAAAGCGATATCGTTATGATCGCTTGGAGGGAAACCCGTGAGCATTTCATGTACATAAAAAGCAGTGCAAAATAGCAAGCTGCCGTAAAAGCCAATTCTTTGATTCAAAGATATTTTACCAATTCTAAAAATAAGTAATGGCAAAATACTCATCATTAATACTGATGGCAATCTTACAGCAAATTCATTTATTCCAAAAAGTTTCAGGCTGATAGCCATTTGCCATAAAAACAAAGGCTGTTTGTGCAGCCAGATATGATTTCCAATCCAATTGTGTGGGTCGAATGGAATTAGTGGCGTTTTAAATAAACTGGGTTTAAAAGGATTTGAAAGAAGATTTTTTGAAACCAATGCATGAAATTGTTCATCCCAAATATTTAAAAAGGGGTCTAGCATTGCCATTGCTGAACATAAAAAAATTCCAGCTATAAATAGTAAAAAAAGACTTAACCTATGTTTTTCGATTATTTCAAATGAAAGAATACTGGCAATTACAAATAGAAAACCTATACATAAAATAATAGAAATATTTGTGTCGAAAATAAACAGACTATTCATTAAACGAATTTAGATAATATCAATTTACGTACAAATTATTATTTTTCATTTTGTCCAATTCCAATAATATCACTACTTTTACATTTATAAAGAAAAGGTACTACCAAACAAAATAAATTCTTAGATGGAATACAATACAAGTCTGCCAAAGATGATTATCCCCGAATATGGCAGAAACATTCAAAAAATGATTGACTTTGCTATCACAGTTGCTGATAAAGAAGAACGCAATAAAGTGGCTCGTGCTATTATAGATGTGATGGGTCAGTTAAATCCGCATTTGCGTGATGTAACCGATTTTAAGCATAAACTTTGGGATCATTTATTTATAATTTCTGACTTTAAATTAGATGTGGATTCTCCTTATCCCCAACCTACACCAGAAACATTTCAAACCAAGCCGGAGTTGTTGAAATATCCAAGTAATGATATTCGTTACAAGCATTACGGAAAAATTGTAGAAAATTTAATTAAAGAAGCAAAAAAATACCCTGAAGGTGAGGAGCGTAATGAATTAGTATCTCAAATTGCTAATTTGATGAAACGTTCTTATTTAAACTGGAATCGTGATTCTGTTAATGATGAAGTAATTATTAAACAATTGGATGAATTATCAAAAGGTTCTATAAAAGCAGATACTTCTGTTTTGCGAAGTACACAAACATTTGTTCCGAGAAATAACAATACAAATAACCAACATCGCGATAAAAAGAAAAACAACCATCATCGCCATAAAAACAATAAAAATTTCAAACGTAAACCCTTTTAAAGAGAGTTTAAAGTTTAAAAGTATAATGCCTAGCACTTTCCTAAAATAAGGGAAGTGCTTTTTATTTTTTAGCTATTAACAATTAATAGTTGGTAAAAAACGGTATAAACTGTCTTAATTTCCCCAATTTAAAACGTACTTCGTAAAAAGGATTAAAGAACTTAATACTTTGAATTTTCAAACTTTAAACTTGATAAAATGAGTGTATTTGAAATTATTGGCGGAAAAAAATTAAAAGGTGAAATTATTCCGCAAGGTGCTAAAAACGAAGCATTGCAAATATTGTGTGCTGTATTGCTTACTCCAGAAAAAGTAGTTATTCAAAATATCCCAGATATTGTGGATGTAAATAAATTGATTGATTTGCTGAAAGATTTAGGTGTTAAGGTTGAAAAAACTGGTCATGAAGAATATACTTTTCAAGCGGATGATGTAAACGTAGATTATTTGAACTCACCTGAGTTTAAAAAGAAAGGTGGAAGTTTACGCGGATCAATTATGATAGTTGGTCCCTTGCTTTCAAGATTTGGTAAAGGGTATATTCCAAAGCCGGGTGGTGATAAAATAGGAAGAAGAAGATTGGATACGCACTTTATTGGCTTTCAAAATTTAGGAGCAAAATTTATTTATGATGATGCAAATGAATTTTATAAAGTAGAAGCAAAAAATTTAAAAGGATGTTACATGTTGCTGGATGAAGCATCGGTAACAGGTACTGCAAATATAATAATGGCGGCTGTTTTAGCCGAAGGGAAAACAACAATTTTTAATGCAGCTTGTGAACCATATATTCAGCAATTGTGTAAAATGTTGAACAGTATGGGTGCAAAAATCACTGGTATTGGTTCAAACTTATTGACGATTGAAGGTGTCGAAAAGATGCATGGTTGCACGCACCGTATGTTGCCCGATATGATTGAAATAGGTAGTTTTATTGGTTTGGCAGCAATGACACAATCAGAAATTACAATTAAAAATGTGGCGTATGATGAGTTAGGAATTATACCAAACACATTTCAGCGATTGGGAATAAAAATGGAGCGCAGAGGAGATGATTTGTTCATTCCTGAACAGGAAGTATATGAGATTGATACATTTATTGATGGTTCAATCTTAACAATATCTGATGCTATTTGGCCTGGATTTACTCCCGATTTATTAAGTATTGTGCTGGTAGTTGCAACACAAGCAAAAGGAACAGCTTTGATACATCAAAAAATGTTTGAAAGTCGTTTGTTTTTCGTAGATAAATTAATTGATATGGGGGCACAAATTATTCTTTGTGATCCTCATCGTGCTACAGTTATTGGTTTAAATCGTCAGCATCAATTAAAAGGAATATCTATGACATCCCCAGATATCCGTGCTGGTGTATCCTTATTAATTGCTGCATTATCTGCATCAGGAAAAAGTACAATTCACAATATTGAGCAGATTGACAGAGGTTATCAGCATATTGATTTACGTTTACAAAAACTTGGCGCGCAAATTGTTAGAAAGTAAACCAAAAAAATTGTAAATTTGTAAGACCATGAAAAAAGTAAACATCTTATTAGCCATTGCAGCAGTATCTATGATTGCATTTGGTTTTATTCAAAACGATAAAAAACAAGAGGCACCTTCTGGTGCTGTTGTTGGAACAAATGTAGGAAACAAAGCTCCTGATTTAAAATACAAAAACCCTGAAGGAAAAGAGATTGCTCTTTCTTCTTTAAAAGGCAAAATCGTATTGTTAGATTTTTGGGCTTCTTGGTGCGGTCCATGCAGAAAAGAAAATCCGAATGTGGTTGCAACCTATAATAAATATAAAAACGAAAAATTTAAAGGAGCAAAAGGATTTACTGTTTATAGTTTATCTCTTGATTCAAACAAAGATGGTTGGGTAAATGCAATTGCAAAAGATGGATTGATTTGGGAAAATCATGTAAGTGATTTAGGAGGATGGCAATCTGCTGGAGCAGTTGCTTACGGTATTAATTCTATTCCTGCTGGTTATTTGTTAGATGGCAATGGTATTATTGTTGCAAAAGGAGAAGCATTGCGTGGACCAGGATTAGAAAATGAATTAAAAAAATTAATGAATAAATAGATATTGATTCAATTTTATTAAAAAGCAGTGCCATTGGCACTGCTTTTTTTATTAGCTTTGGTTTTAACAAATAAAATAAAAATGAAAAAAATAATATTCCTTTTTTTACTATTTACTTCCTTTTCTATTTATAGTCAAAACGATTTGAAAGTTTTATTTGGTTGTTTTGACAATGGAGAATCCATTAACCTAAATACAATAAAAAAAACGAAACGCATTCATATACTTGGAACTGCATCAAACGGTGCTGGAGTAAAAAAATGGGAATTGGTAATTCAGGTAAAAAAAGGCAAAGCATATACTTTTAAAGCAAATTCTTCTCTTATAACTCCTCAAATGAGAGATGAGTTACTCAAAAATTTTAAACGTACAGAATACATTACCATTCAAAATGTTACTGTATCAGCCTTTAATTCTAAAACAAATAAATATGAAGAAAAAGTTTTAGAACCAATTAAATTAACTCTGAATGCAAAAGCCGTTAATAATTGTGATGAAAAAAATACCCAAGCACAAGACGATTTGGTATTACAATTTTCTTGTTTTAAAAATGGAGATAGCGCTTCTATAAAAGATATACTGCATTATCCAACTTTTACTATTATCAATTCAAATCCTCAAGTGGATATTAAAATAATATCTTATAATTATGTTGTTCCAATGATGGATGGAAGAAGAAACCCACAAGGATTAAAAACAATTTCGAATAATGAGCTAGAGTTGAATTCACAAAGTTTTGATATGGCAAAAAAACTGATGCCAGGTGAAAATTTTGTTCTAAGTGATATTGTTGTACAATTTAACAACAGAAAAACAAAAGCCACAGAAGCAATTACGGTTGCGCCCATTGTAATTAACGTTGCTAAAAGAAGCGGATTCACTTGTGGTGAATTTGGTTCCGATAGTTTGTTAGTATTAGAATATAACGGAAAGCTTTTAACAGGAAAAGATAAAAATGTTCCATTGGTTCGCCAAAGGGTATTCTTAAAAGATAGCAGAGATTCGGTTATTCAAACAACTTATACAAATAGTTATGGAGATTTTACTTTTAAAAATTTAAAAGCAGATGAGAACTATTTAATTAGCATTCCTGTTGAAGACAATGTTAAAATAAAAGACATGCAAATTCACTTAGCAAAAGTGGATGGAACTATTTTAAAAACATTAGAAAAATCAGGGAACTCTTTTTCTTATAAAGTTTTACCATCAGAATTGCATGTATTAGCAAAAGCAGATGCTGAAGACACCGAATTAAAAATTAAGAACTTTGGTAAATCAAGTCAAAGCGAATTAATTGTGATAGAGGATATTTATTATGCTCCAAATTCGGCTGAGATTAGCGAAGAATCCATGAAACAATTGGATAAAATAGTTCGTGCGATGAAAGAAAATCAAGCTTTGAAATTAGCTATTAGTAGCCATACAGATGCAACAGGAGAAGATTCTTACAATATGACATTGTCAGAAAAGCGTGCTAAAAATGTTCAAAATTATTTAATTGCCGAAGGTATTCTTGTTCAACGTTTATCAGCTAAAGGATATGGCGAAACACAGATAAAAAATCGTTGTAAAAATGGAGTGGATTGTTCTGAGCTAGAACACGAGCTAAACCGCAGAACAGAGTTCAAATTCACTAAATAAATCTCTTCTTTAATTGCAAAAAAATCCTTGGTTTTTATCAAAAATCATACGGGATTTTTGCTATTTTTGTCATTCATAAAAACTACTACTTCATGAAACCGAAAAACGTACTCGCTTTTCTATTTTGTTTTCTATTTTTTTTAAACGGAATAAAATCACAAAATAATATTCAACCTCAAACAGTTAAAAAAACATTCTACTATTCTTTCGAGAATGTGGTAAATGATTTTCAAATAGAAAATCTAAAAAATGATATTTATGCTTTGCGAGGGGTATCTGAAGTAAAATCAGAATACAAACTTGAAAAAGCAAGAGGGCAAGTAATTGTAGTAGTGATTGAAAAACAACGCTCTAGTGAAAAAGATGTGTTATTTGATATTAAAACATTAAAAGAGGCAATCATCAAAAACAATTTAACGCCTTATGAATTAACTCAAGAAGAGACTATTATAGAAAATTAATATCACCTATTGCAATGAAACTACTTAACTACTTTTTACTATTTATTTGCGTACTTTTTTATTCCGCATCCTTTTCACAATCCGACAATTGTTCTTCTGCGACCGTTCTTTCTGTTGCAGGAAGCTGTGCATCTCCTGTTGCAGGAACCACAGCCGGGGCAACATTAAGTATTCCTGGTTGTGTTGGAAATGCAGATGATGATGTTTGGTATCAATTTGTTGCTACCGCTACAAGCCATCAAATAACAGTTACACCATCAGCAAGTTTTGATCCTGTTGTGCAATTACTTTCTGGCGCTTGTGCATCATTAACTTCCATTAATTGTCAAGATATTGGAGGAAATGGAACTCCTGAAACAATTTTTGCTACTGGACTTACAATAGGTGCAACCTACAGAATAAGAGTTTACCATTATGGCGCAGGTTCTGGTTCATCAACATTTACAATATGTTTAACCACACCGCCACCACCGCCATCTAATGATAATTGTTCTGCTGCAATTGGAATTACAGTGAATGCAGCTTGTGTGGCTACAGCAGGAACATCTGTTGGTGCTACCCAATCATTACCAGGTTGTACAGGAAATGCTGATGATGATGTTTGGTATTCTTTTGTGGCAACCAATTCGGTACAAACAATAACCGTAGATCCTTCAACAAATATGGATGCTGTAGTTCAGTTATATTCTGGAACATGCGCTTCTTTGACATCAATCACTTGTATGGATAATGGTTTTACAAATGGCAACGAAGTAATTAATGCTGTTGGATTAGTTGTGGGAAATACTTACTGGGTTCGAGTGTATGATTATTATGGTTCAACTGGCGGAGCGCCATTTACAATATGTGTAACAGGTACACCAACGGCAACACCAACAAACGATGAACCTTGTTCAGCAATTGCATTGCCAGCTGTAACTGCAGCTTGTAATTATTTGAATTTTACAACTACAGGTGCAACAGCATCTATGGGAGCACCCGCACCGGCTTCTTGTGCAGGAGGTTCTTCACCATTTATGGGAGGTTTTTCTGCGTCAAGTAAAGATGTTTGGTTTAGTATTGTGGTTCCGGCATCAGGTAATTTATACATTACACCACAACCAAGCTATGGTATTAATGATGCTGTAATGGCATTGTATTCTGGTACTTGTGCAGCACTTACACAAATTGCTTGTAGCGATGATTACAATTACCCGGGAAGTGCAAATGATTTAAAACCATACATAGCTGCAACAGGATTAACACCTGGTACAACAGTGTATTTGCGTTATTGGGGTTACGGGACTAGTGCAGGTAATTTTGGAATTTGTGTTTCATCACCAACAAATGATGCTTGTGCAAATGCACTTTACATTTGTGATTTAAATGGATATAGTTCTTCTACAAGTGCAGCTTATACTCCTGATAGACCTTGTAATATGCGTGGAAATGCAGAGGTGGCGGGAACGTATGCATATACGCCAGGAACAAATACTGGTGGTATTTTCGGACAAGCTGGACCTTGGGGAACAGGCTCTCCAGCATTTGATGTTCAAATAAATAATAATTCATGGATTAAATTTACTGCGGCAGCTACTACTGCAACATTGGGTGTTACAATTAGTAATTGTTGGGTAGGTAGTTATCCTTCAGGAGGAATACAAATGCAAATATTCTCAGGAACAAACTGTTGTAGTTTTGTACCCGTTTCTGATTTTAAAGAAAACTCAACAGGATTTACAATTACTGCAAATGGTTTAACTGTTGGCCAAGATTATTATTTAATGGTAGATGGTTATGCAAATGATATTTGTAATTATACTATTACTGCTAATTCGGGTGTAGCATTTCCTGGAATTACTTCAACATCAAATCAAGTTTGTTATGGTAGCCCAGTTACATTAAATGGGCCAGCAGGAGCTACAGGTTATGAGTGGCAACCGGGTGGACAAACCACACAAAACATTACTGTATCGCCAAGCACAACTACCACTTACACACTTTTTGCAGATGGTGTTTGTGGATACCGACAAACATTAACAAAAACAATTGTAGTAAATCCTTTACCTACTGTTTTAATTAATTCTGGAAATCCAGTTGCGGTGTGTAACGGACAAAGTGTTACACTCACAGCATCAGGAGCAAACACCTATTCATGGAGCACAGGAGCTAGCACTGCTAGTATTTCTGTTAGCCCAACATCAAATACAACTTATACAGTAACAGGTACTGATGTAAACGGTTGTGTGAACACAGGAACAGTTACAGTTACAGTAAATCCTTTACCACCGGCACCAACTGCAAATAGTAATTCTCCAATTTGTGTGGGAGCAACAATTAATTTAACAACACCTACATTAAGCGGTTATACCTACAGTTGGACAGGATCAGGAGGTTATACCTCATCATCACAAAACCCAAGCCGACCAAGTGCAACAGTTGCAATGAGTGGAACCTATAGTTTAACAGTTACAAATACTACAACAGGCTGTACAAGCCCTGTGGCAACCACTACAGTAGTTGTAAACGCATTGCCAGCTACACCAACAGCAAGTAGCAATACACCAATATGTGTTGGCAATCCAATCAACTTAAGTACAGCAACTGTTTCTGGAGTAAATTATAATTGGACTGGGCCAAGTGCATTTTCATCTACTAATCAAAATCCTACAATACCTTCTGCTACAGCAGGTATGGCAGGAACATACAGTTTAACAATTACAAATACCACAACAAATTGTACCAGCAATGTTGGTACTACTACAATTGTTGTAAATCCTTTACCAACTGTAACTGTTAATTCAGGAACAATTTGCAACGGACAAAATATTGTTTTAAATGCAGGAGGAGCAAACACCTATTCATGGAGCAGCGGAGCATCTGGCCCATCTATTAGTGTTAGTCCTACATCTACTATAACATATACCGTTACAGGAACAAATTTAAATTCTTGTGTAAACACAGCTGTAGCAACTGTAACAGTAAATCAACCGCCAACATTAACTACAGCACCCACATCAAATCCTAGTAATTGTGGAATGGCAACGGGAGGTTTTTCTGGATTTGCTGCAAGTGGAGTGGGAACATTAACATACAGTTGGACAGATGGTTCAAACACAGTTGTAGGAACTACAGCAAACCTTACCAATCAACCAGCGGGAGTATATAATATTACAGTTACCGATGCAAATGGTTGTAGTACTGTTTTTGGTCCGTATAATATTAATAATCCCGGAGCTCCTGCTGCACCAACGGTTACAGCAAGTGCAACAAGTGTTTGTGTAGGCGATGCAATAATTTTAAATGCAAGTTCTACTGCTCCTTCACCAACTTATAGTTGGACAGGGCCAAGTTCATCCAGCTCAACTTCTAATTTAATAATACCTTCTGCTACTTTGGCTGATGCTGGAACCTATGCAGTTACTGTAACATCTAGCGGATGTACAAGCCCGCCACAAACAATAAACATAGCTGTAAATGCATTGCCATTGGCAAACGCAACAAATAGTGGTGGAACAAATTGCAGTGGCACAACAATTAATTTAGTTGCATCTGGCGGAACATCTTATGCTTGGACAGGGCCAAATAGTTTCTCATCTACCACACAAAATCCAACATTAACACCTTCAACAGTTTTAATGACTGGAACATATACTGTAGTAGTAACCGATGCAAATGGTTGCGTAGCAAGTGATACAGCAAATGTGTTGGTAAACCAAACACCACCAACACCTACCGCAAATGCCAATGCAGCAAACTATTGCGAAGGACAAACAATTAATTTAACATCCAACTCAACAGGTGCTACAAGTTATACTTGGGTGGGGCCAAATGGTTTTTCATCTAGCACACAAAACCCAAACATTAGTAATTCTACAACAGCAGAAACAGGAACATACACTGTGTATGCAACAAGTTTAGGATGCAACAGTGCAACAGCAACAGTAAATTTAACCGTGAATGCAAACCCAATTGCAACAGCTAATACAAGCACTGCAACGGTTTGTTCTGGAACTACAATTAGTTTAAGTTCTACAGGTGGCGGAACATACAGCTGGACAGGGCCAAATAGTTTTTCATCTACCACACAAAACCCTGCAATCACAAATTCAGTGGTTGCAAACGATGGAACATACACTGTTATAGTTACCAATGCAGCCAATTGTTCTGATACAGCAAGTGTAACCATTACTGTAAACCAAACACCAAATGCAGCTTTGGTAATGGGTGATACCACTTGTGTAGGAGGATCATTAACACTTACAGCAGCAGGAACAGGAACAATTGATTGGTATAGCGATGCTGCATTAACCACATTGGTACAAAGCAATAGTTCTACTTACACACCTACAGTGCCAGCAAATACAACAAATACGTATTATGTAACAGTAACAGCAAACGGATGTACAAGCACGGTGGTTCCTGTAAGCGCATTAAATTATAATGTGTTGGCAAGCGCATCTGCAAGTCCTACAACAGGATTTATTCCTTTGAATGTAAACTTTACAAATGGAAGTACAGGTGTAGATGCAAGCGATACATTTATTTGGAGCATAAATAATTCTCCATTTGCAAACAGCTATGATGCAACCTATATTTTTAACAATAGCGGAAATTACACTGTTACATTGGTAATTATTGATAACCAAAGTGGTTGTACCGATACTGCTACACTTACTATTTTTGCAGATGGAAATGTTACGTATTCTGTACCAAACGTATTTACACCAAATGGCGATGGAAACAATGATGTATTTGCAATTATAAGCAATGGATTAAAAGAAGTAAAAGTTTCAATTTTTGATAGATGGGGATTATTGATGTATGAATTTGAAGGAGTAAACGGAAGTTGGGATGGGCGAACAACAAGCGGAGTAGAGGTGTCGGACGGAACCTATTTTTACTTGTTTTATGCAGTAGGAGTAAACGGGAAAGAGTTTAAAGAAAACGGACATATATTAGTGGTGAGGAAATAAAAAAAATTATTTTAAAACACTAAAAGACAGAACATCTACGGTTCTGTCTTTTTTATTTTAATAAATTATGTCAAAATGTCTTATTATCTTTGCTGGCAAGTAATTTGAATAGGAAAGGGCAATAAAAAACGGATGTCGAAAATTAAAAACATATTTAAAAAAATGAGTGCAAAAGAGAACGAAACAATGAACGAAGAAACTGAAAAAAACACAGGTGCCGAAGAGAATATTGAAAGCAATGAAACTACCCAGCCTGTGGATGAAAAAGACGCCAAAATAGCAGAACTAGAAGCAAAAGTAAATGAGTTAAATGATAAATATTTGCGCTTGTACTCAGAGTTTGATAATTTTAGAAAACGTACTGCAAAAGAAAGAATCGACCTAATAAACACTGCTGGAGAAGATATTTTTAAAAATCTTTTGCCTGTTTTAGATGATTTTGAACGTGCCATAAAATCAAATGCAGAAACAGAAGACATAAAAGCGGTAAACGATGGTGTGAATTTAATTTTCAATAAATTTAAATCGGTACTTACTGCAAAAGGATTACAAGAAATGAAATCGCATGGAGAAACATTTGATGCCGATATTCATGAAGCAATAACAAATATTCCTGCTCCAAGTGAGGACTTAAAAGGAAAAGTAGTAGATGAATTAGAAAAAGGATATACCTTAAACGGAAAAATTATTCGTTTTGCAAAAGTAGTAATAGGACAATAAACAGATTTATAACTCTGCGAGCTCTGCGTCTCTGCGAGAAACAAAAAAATTATGAGTAAAAGAGATTATTACGAAATATTAGAAATATCAAAAAGTGCGAGTGCCGATGAAATAAAAAAGGCATATCGCAAAATGGCTATTAAGTACCATCCTGATAAAAATCCAGGTGATAAAGCAGCTGAAGAAAAATTTAAAGAAGCAGCTGAAGCATACGAAGTATTAAGCAACGCAGAAAAAAAACAGCGTTACGATCAATATGGTCATGCAGGTGTTGGAGGCAATGGCGGATTTGGTGGACAAGGTGGAGGTTTTGGCGGAATGAATATGGATGATATATTCAGTCAGTTTGGAGATATTTTTGGCGGCCATTTTGGTGGAGGTGGATTTGGTGGTGGTAGTAGAGGTGGAAGACGTGTAAATAGAGGTTCCAACTTAAGAGTAAAAGTAAAACTTACTTTAGAAGAAATTGCCAACGGAGTTGAAAAGAAAATAAAAGTTCAAAAATATGTTGCTTGTAAACCTTGTTCAGGTTCAGGTGCAAAAAATGGCTCGGCACACAGCACATGTTCTACTTGTAAAGGTTCCGGACAAGTATCACGTGTAACCAATACCATACTTGGTGCAATGCAAACTACAAGTACTTGCCCAGCATGTGGTGGTCAAGGACAAACCATTACAGAAAAATGCCCTTCTTGCCATGGCGATGGAATAGTGCGCGAAGAAGAAGTAATCAATATTAATATTCCGGCAGGTGTTGCAGAAGGAATGCAGCTTTCTGTTTCTGGAAGAGGAAACATGGGAGCACGTGGAGGTGTGGCAGGAGATTTAATTGTGGTAATTGAAGAAATAGAGCACGAACAATTAAAACGTGATGGAGCTAATTTATTTTACGACCATTACATTAGTTTAATTGATGCAGCTTTAGGAACGCAAATAGAAATACCAACGATAGAAGGAAAAGCAAAAGTAAAAATAGAGGCAGGAACACAAAGCGGAAAAGTATTGCGTTTAAAAAATAAAGGATTACCCGATATAAACAGTTATCACAAAGGTGATTTGCTTGTGAATATTAATGTGTGGACTCCTCAAGATTTAACAAAAGAAGAAAGAAAAATTTTAGAAGGACTAAAAGACGCAGAAAATTTTAAACCGAAACCGGGTAAAAATCAAAAAAGTTTTTTCGAACGCATGAAACAATATTTTGAATAAGCAATGAGTAACATTTTAGAAGTAAAAAATATTGTTAAACGTTATGCTAGCCACACGGCTTTAGATGATGTTTCTATTGAAATACCAAAACAATCGATATTCGGTTTGCTTGGCCCTAATGGCGCTGGCAAAACTTCTTTAATCCGAATTATCAATCAAATTACTGGTCCTGACAGTGGTGAACTTTTTTTTGAAGGAAAAAAATTAGCACCAGAACATGTTGAACAAATTGGCTATTTACCCGAAGAGCGTGGATTGTATAAAAAAATGGCTGTGGGCGAACAAGCTTTGTATTTGGCTCAACTAAAAGGAATGAAAAAAGCAGAAGCCAAAAAGAAATTAAAATTTTGGTTCGAAAAGTTTGAGATTGATGCGTGGTGGAATAAAAAAGTAGAAGAACTTTCAAAAGGGATGCAACAAAAAGTACAATTTATTGTAACTGTTTTGCATGAGCCTAAACTTTTAATTTTAGATGAACCTTTCAGCGGATTTGATCCGATAAATGCAAACATAATCAAAAACGAAATTTTAGATTTAAAATCAAAAGGTTCTACTATTGTGTTTTCAACTCATAACATGGGTTCAGTAGAAGAGTTATGTGATAATATTGCTTTGATAAATAAATCAAAAAAGATTGTGGATGGAACAGTAAAAGATATTCGCAAACAATACAAATCAAATATTTTTGAGTTGCATTTTACAGGTAATATGATGGGTTTTACAAATGCCTTGTGGACAGATGCAAAGCTAGTTGACCATTATTTTGAAGATGATATTAATAAAGCACGTGTGCAGTTGATTGGAAAAACTACTCCGAATGATTTGTTACAAGCATTATTACCTGTTGTTAAAATACAATCGTTTAGAGAAATTGTGCCAAGTATGAACGATATTTTTATTGCAGCTGTGAATCAAGAAAATACATTAGGAACGCAAAGTAATTTTACGGAGTAAGACCTCTCCCCTTAATCCCCTCTCCAAAGGAGAAGGGAGTGGAGAAGATAAAAAAACAATATTAAAATTTGAAATTCAATTGCAATGAATAAAATTTTTCTCATCATAAAACGAGAATATCTTTCAAGAGTAAAAAAGAAATCTTTTATTCTAATGACTATACTTGGACCAATATTAATGGCAGGTATTATGATTGTTCCGATATGGTTTGCGATGCAAAAACCAGATTTGCAAAAAATTGAAGTAATTGATGATAGCCATTTATTTGAAGATTTAATTCCGCAAAAAGATTTTGTTCATTTTGATTATCCACCAATTACATTGGAGCAAGCACAAGAAGGTTTTTATGATACCAATTACGATGCTATTTTATGGATTTCGAAAAATATTTTAGAGGGCAAAGGAGCAGTAACTATTTTTTATAAAAAACAGCTAGGTGTTTCGGTTGAGCAGTATATAAATAATACGTTAAGTAAAATGATGTATAATGTCATGCTCGCAAAAAATAGGGTTAATATGGATGCTTTAAAAACTGCTGTTGATGCTTCAAGTTTTAAAGTATTTACAATTGAATTGGAGCAAAATGGCAAGAAAAAGAACACTAATTCAACCGTTGATATATCAATTGGTTTTGGATCTGGGTTTTTAATATATATTTTCATCTTTTTGTATGGTGTACAGGTAATGCGCGGTGTAATGGAAGAAAAAACAAATCGTGTAGTTGAGGTAATTCTATCTTCAGTAAAACCTTTTCAGTTGATGATGGGAAAAATTATTGGTGTTGCATTGGTTGGGCTAACACAATTTATTTTATGGCTAGTTATAACTGGTACTTTATATAGTGTAGCATCAGTAACTATTTTCAAAGATTTTGACTTAAAGAAAATACAACAAAAAGAACAAATAGTAAAAATTGGGGCAGATATGGATTATACGAAAATGCAAAAAAATCCAGAATTAGATGATGCAGTAAAAATATGGGATGCTTTAAAACAAAAAGATTTTGGAGCTATTATTTTCTGTTTTCTATTTTATTTCTTAGCTGGGTATTTACTGTATAGTGCCTTGTTTGCCGCTATGGGTGCTGCAGTAGATAATGAAGCAGATACGCAGCAATTTATGTTACCCGTCACAATTCCAATTATTTTAGCCTTGGTAATGGCTCAAACTATTGTACAAAATCCTAATGGTTCAGTTGCATTTTGGTTTTCAATCATTCCGTTTACATCTCCAATTATTATGATGGTTCGATTGCCTTTTGGGGTGCCAGGTTGGGAACTAGCATTGTCAATGATTTTATTAGTGTTAGGTTTTTTATTTACAACTTGGTTGGCTGGCCGAATCTACCGTACAGGAATTCTTATGTATGGCAAAAAAGTTACTTGGAAAGAGCTTGGGAAATGGCTTTTTTATAAAGGATAATTTATTCATTTAATGTTGTTTTGTTTGATTGTAATTGATACTTTTATCAATAAACGTGAACGCATTTTATGAAAATTTCTATTATCGATCTAGGAACAAATACTTTTAACCTTCTTATTGTTGAACTACACGCAGATAACTGTTATACCCCATTATTTCAAAATAAAATTTCGGTAAAATTAGGTGAAGGAGGAATCACACAAAATTTTATTGCAGCTCCTGCTTTTGAAAGAGGAATTGCAGCATTGAAAGAACATTTAGCTAGTGCCGAAAAATATGCTTGCGAAAAAGTGATGGCTTTTGCTACCTCTGCAATGCGTGAAGCAACAAATGGGAAAGATTTTGTAAAAGAAGCAAAAGAAAAATTGAATATTGATATCAATGTAATATCAGGTGATAAAGAAGCCGAGTTAATTTATTATGGCGTTCGTAAAGCCGTGGAGATGGATACTTTAGAAAAGTCACTTATTATTGATATTGGTGGTGGCAGCACGGAATTTATTATTGCAAATAGTAATGAAATATTTTGGAAACAAAGTTTTTTATTAGGAGCTGCCCGATTGCTGGAAATGTTTAAACCTTCTGACCCTATTACAGAAAAAGAGATTTATGAAATAAATTTGTATTTAAGAACTGAGCTAAAACCATTGTTCGATGCTGTTAAAAAATATCCTATAGCAGAATTAATTGGATCTTCTGGCTCATTTGACTCATTGGCAGAAATGATAGCGCACAAACATTTTACGCCAGATATATTTGATGGAAAAACAGATTTTGAATTTCATATTCCTCATTGTTTAGAAATTTATGAAATGCTTATTAAATCTACCAGACAAGAAAGATTAAATATGAAAGGCCTTGTTAAAATGCGTGTAGATATGATGGTAATTTCAGCAATTTTAGTGCATTTTGTTGTTGCAAATTTTTCAATTGAAAAAATGCGTCTATCCACTTATTCTTTAAAAGAAGGTGTATTGTACGAATTGATGAATGCATAATTTTTTATATTTTTAATTATAATTTTCTAAAAGAAAGATATTATGGCAAAGATTTTAATTATTGATGACGAAAAAAGTATTCGTAAAACATTGCGAGAAATTTTAGAATATGAAAAATATCAAGTGGATGAAGCTGCTGATGGTGCGGAAGGTTTGTCATTAATTGAAAAAAATAAGTACGACATAATTTTATGTGATATTAAAATGCCAAAAATGGATGGTATTGAAGTGTTGGATAAAATTATTGCACAATCAATTGACACACCAGTTGTGATGATTTCTGGACATGGAAATATTGAAACAGCTGTGGAAGCGGTTAAAAAAGGTGCATTTGATTTTATTTCAAAACCATTGGATTTAAATCGTTTGTTGGTTACCATTCGCAATGCAATGGATAAATCTACATTGGTAACAGAAACAAAAGTATTGAAAAAGAAAGTAAATAAAACGTACGATATCATTGGAGAATCAAAAGCAATTATTCAAATAAAAGAAATGATTGAGCGCGTTGCTCCAACAGATGCGAGAGTTTTAGTAACGGGAGGAAATGGTAGCGGTAAAGAATTAGTAGCACGTTGGTTGCACGAAAAAAGCAATAGAGCAAATGCACCTTTAATAGAAGTAAATTGCGCTGCTATACCCAGTGAGTTAATAGAAAGTGAATTATTTGGTCATGAAAAAGGAGCATTTACTTCTGCGATTAGTCAACGAAAAGGAAAATTTGAACAAGCAGAAGGTGGAACTTTGTTTATGGATGAAATAGGAGATATGAGTCTATCTGCTCAAGCTAAGGTATTACGGGCATTGCAGGAAAATAAAATTACCAGAGTAGGAGGGGAGAAAGAAATAAAAGTGAATGTAAGAGTGGTAGCTGCTACCAATAAAGATTTGCAAAAAGAAATTGAGAAAGGAAATTTTAGAGAAGATTTATATCATCGCTTGAGTGTGATTTTAATTCATGTTCCATCATTGAATGAACGAAAAGATGATATTCCAATTCTTACAGAGCATTTTTTAAATCAGCTTTGTGAAGAGCATGGAATGGCAAAAAAGAGTTTTACTAAAGAGGCGATAAAAGAATTACAAAAAATAAACTGGACAGGCAATATCAGAGAATTTAGAAATGTGGTGGAGCGTTTAATAATTCTTTGTGATAAAACAATTTCTGATAAAGATGTAAATGTGTATGCGAATAAAGGGAAATAACTAATCCCAACCACTTGCTAACACATCCACTAAATGCATCATTTTAATTTCTTTACCTTGTTTTTTGGAATAAGCATCCAAATGCAACAAGCAGGAAGAGTCAGTAGAAATAACATATTCAGCGCCTGTATCTAAAACGTTTTTCATTTTCTGTTCTCCCATTCCAACTGCAATAGGTTCAAATTTTACAGAAAAATTACCACCAAAACCACAGCAGGTTTCTACATCTTTCATTTCACGTAATTCTAACCCTCTTACTTTTTCTAATAAAATTCGTGGTTCACGTTTAATACCATATTCGCGTAAAGCAGCACAAGAATCGTGATAAGTAGCAACACCATCAAGCCTTGCACCTAAGTCGGTAATTTTTAAAATATTTACCATAAAGTCAGAAAATTCAAACATATTTTTCTGAATTTGTTTGTATTCATTATGTAAAACCGAATTGTGAAACATCTCTGGGTAATAGTTTTTTACAAAACCTGAACAAGAAGCAGAAGGTGTAACGATGTATCTATCGTTTTGAAATTCGCGAATAAATTTTTCGCCAACAGTTTTGCAATCGTCTCTATAGCCAGCATTAAAAGCGGGTTGTCCGCAGCAAGTTTGTTCTGGATTGTAATTTACACCACAACCAACTTTTTCAAGAATTTTAACCATATTAAATCCTACTTCAGGATAAACTTGGTCAATAAAACAGGGGATAAATATATCTACAATCATTAATTTTTAATATCGAATTGGATACGAATTTACAAAATTATGATTACGAAATGGAGTAATTATGACAGTCGTTGAAAACTAATTTTTAGGCTACATTTTTTGATTTTGGAATTGTAAGTAATACTACAAATCCAAATAGAAAAAAGCCAATTAAAGCAAGGATAGAATTTCTCATTCCTCCTGTAATTCCTTCTATTGCTCCAAAAGAAAACATACCAATAACAATTCCGATTTTTTCACATACATCATAAAAACTAAAATAGGAGGCATTGTCTTCAGTTTCAGGTAATAATTTTGAATATGTTGAGCGAGATAAAGATTGAATTCCTCCCATTACAAGTCCAACGGAACATGCAACCACGTAAAATGCATTTGGAGTATAAACATATGCGTAAGTTCCAAAACAAATCATAATCCAAATACATAAAGTTATTCCCAAAGCTTTTACATTTCCAATTTTTTTAGAAATTCTTGAAAATAAAAATGAGCCTAAGATTCCAACAAACTGTATTAGTAAAACGCTTGTTATTAAATTGCTATCTTCTAAACCAACTATTTCTTTTTTTGCAAACATAACAGCAACTATCATTACTGTTTGAACGCCCATACTGTAAATAAAAAATGCAATTAAATAGCGTTTTAATTGTTTAATATGTTTTAGTTCATTCCATACTTTTAATAATTCTTTAAATCCTTTAAATATTATGTTGCCAGATGTTTTTTGGTTTTTTGTACCACTCGGTAATCGCATAAAAGTAATTTGAGCAAATCCAATCCACCAAATAGCCACAGATATAAATGAATAACGTGCATTCATGTCAAATCCTTTTATTAG
Organism: uncultured Chitinophaga sp.; assembly: GCA_964549315.1. Classification (GTDB taxonomy): domain Bacteria; phylum Bacteroidota; class Bacteroidia; order 2-12-FULL-35-15; family 2-12-FULL-35-15; genus 2-12-FULL-35-15. The sequence continues at coordinate 103,341 of CAZJUY010000009.1, forward strand.
TACTAAATTGATGATTAATAAAATTGCACTGCCAAAATAACCCATTCCAAAGCCTTTTGCACTTACCTTATCGTGATCTGCAGGTTCTGCAATTTCTGGTAGGTATGCATTGTAGAAAACTAAACTTCCCCAAAAACCTACACTAGCAAATAAGATGGATAGTAAACCCAATCCAAGATTATCTAAACTGAAAAAATATAAGGATGCACAACTAAGAGAACCTAATAAACAAAAAAACTGCATAAATTTTTTCTTGTTTCCGCTATAATCTGCAATTCCAGATAAAATAGGTGAAAATATAGAAACTAAAATAAAAGAAAGCGCTACTACATAATCATAAAGTTCAGTATTCTTAAAATTAATACCAAACAAACTTACCATGTCGCTAACAATATTTCCTGCAGCATCTTTTGTACTTGTTACATTTACATAAAAAATTGGAAAAATTGCGGATGTGATAACAAGTGGATAAGAAGAGTTTGCCCAGTCATAAAAAGCCCAAGCATTAATTAGTTTCTTACTTCCTTTTGGTAAATTGGTAGATTGGCTCATGCAGTTTATTAGTTAGGGTTATCTAATTTACTCTTTTATTACAATAAATTCCACTCTTCTATTTTTTGCTTTGTTTGCTTCCGTATCGTTAGGCGCAATTGGTTGTGCAGGCCCCATTCCTTTATACGTCATAGGATTAATACAATCTTTACCTTTTAAATAATTGTAAACAGCTTTGGCTCTTTCTTTTGAAAGTTTTCTGTTTGCATATTCGTTTCCGTCATTATCTGTATGCCCCACAATTTGAATTTCTGCAAAAGGGTGGTTGTTTAATATTTCTACAACTTTATCTAAAATTTTATAGGATTGTGTTTTGATTACTGCACTGCCTGATTCGAATTGTAAATTCGAAATTTCTACGGCATCACCTTCGTTTAAATTTTCGGGGAAAATAGGAATAGCATTAGCAATGGCATATTTGTATGCAGTTAAAGAATCCACTACTGTTGTTTTTTTTCTTAATGAAATATCATCAATGTAATAATAGGCTTCTTTAAATTCAAATAAATTCCATTTATTAACTCTGACCATATCTTGTTTCATTAGGTTAAAATTTCCAATGATTACATATTTTTCTCCACCTTTTGCAACATAGTCTCCTTTTATAGCAACCCAATCAAAAGTTCCCGAAATACCTTTTGAATAGCTCGTATCAATTTGGTTTTCTTTTGTGAATTCCATTTTGTTGTTATATACTTCTTGTGAAAAATAGACACCTAATTGTTTTAATGTAACTGTGCTAGCTCCTAATAATCTAACATACATTCTGAATCTGTATGTTTGCCCTCTTTCGAGAGGTTCAGTTAGAGGAACATACATGTATTCTTTGTATTCCGATTGAAAACGTAATCCAGCATAACAACTGCCACTGTGGGCTCCTTTATACCTTCCAGTGTCACGCTTTTCGGGTTTCATATAATAATCAACTGTGCCTACATTTTTCCAAGGAATAGCATTGGTGATAGTATTTGCTTTGTTTTTATGTTGTTCAAAGCTTGGATTAGGGACAAGGTTTTTGCTTTTGGTTTGTGCGGTAGTACTTAAAAATAGCAAAACAAAAAATACACACAAATATTTTTTGATTTTATACTTAATACATTCGCTATTTAAAATGTTTTCAATCATTATTTAAAATCGAAATTCTTTAATCGTATCAACAAAAAACTTGACTTTATCTTTTTCTATGTCAGGATATAATCCATGCCCTAAGTTTGCAATGTGTTTTTCTGGACCAAATGCTTTTAGCATTTTAATTGTTTCTTTTTTAATTGTTTCTTTATCTGCATATAGCAAACATGGATCCATATTTCCTTGAAGTACTTTATTTGACCCAATCATTTCTCTTGATTCTTTTATATCCATTGTCCAATCCAAGCCAATAGTATTGCAATTTAATTTTGCCATATCACGTCTTGCAAAATGAGCATCTTTAGCAAACACAGTTAAAGGAACTTCATTGATTGCATCACATATTTGAGAGATGTATTTTAATGAAAATTGGTTGTATTGCTCAGGAGAAAGAACGCCTGCCCAACTGTCAAACAATTGAAGCATATCTGCTCCTGCAATTATCTGCCCCTTTAGGTAATTGATAGTACTATCCGTTATTTTTTGTAAAAGTTTATGTGATAAATCAGGATGTGTGTATAAAAACTTTTTAGCTTTTGAAAATGTTTTGCTTCCACTTCCTTCAATCATGTAAGCAAAAATTGTCCATGGGGCACCTGCAAATCCAATCAAAGGAACGCGGTTATTTAATTCTTTTTTTGTCAATTTGATTGCATCTATTACATAATGTAAGTCATCTGCTTGTGCAACACGTAATTGATTTATGTCTTCAAGTGATTGAACTGTTTTTTCAAACCAAGGGCCTTTTGCTTCTATCATTTGATAAGGTAGTCCCATCGCTTCTGGAATTACCAAAATATCAGAAAAAATAATTGCAGCGTCCACACCTAATATATCAACAGGCTGTATAGTAACTTCACATGCAAATTCAGGTGTTTCAACTAATTCTTTGAATCCCCCCATTTTTGCTCTTACTTCTCTGTATTCAGGCAAAATTCTTCCAGCCTGACGCATCAACCAAACAGGGGTTCTTTCTGTTTTTTCTCCTCTGGCAGCTCTTAATATTAAATCATTTTTTAAACTCATATTGTAAAGTTAATTATTTT
>CAZJUY010000010.1:0-57046 GCA_964549315.1 uncultured Chitinophaga sp.
ACCCATTCCAGTCATCTCAACAATTCCACCTGCATTATCTGCAATAGGCCCAAAAGCATCAATCGCTAATTGCATAGCAGTAGTAGCCATCATACCTGCTGCAGCTATGGCAACACCATATAATCCAGCAAAATAATAAGAAGCCATGATACCAGCCGCTAATGTTAAAATAGGGATAACAGTTGATTTCATACCAACTGACAAACCGCCAATAATATTAGTAGCATGACCTGTAGACGATTGTTGAATAATTGACAATACTGGAGCTTTCCCCATTGCTGTATAATATTCTGTTACAATACTCATGATAGCACCTACAACAGTTCCAACAACAATTGCTAAAAACACATTTAATTTAGAAAATTCATACCCACGTAAACTTAATGTTTCAGGTAACATCCACATTACAACAAAATAAGAAGCAGCAACTGTTAATAGCATTGAAGCCCAGTTACCCATGTTCAATGCATTTTGAACATTTGATTTTTCATCTTTAATAGTAACAAACCAAGTACCTACAATTGAAAAAACAATTCCCAATCCGCATATTACCATTGGTAATAAAATTGGCGACATTCCATTAAAATTATCTACAACTATAATTTCTTGTCCTAATACCATGGTTGCAAGAATTGTAGCTACATAAGAACCAAATAAATCAGCTCCCATACCTGCAACATCACCTACGTTATCACCCACGTTATCAGCAATTGTAGCTGGGTTACGAACATCATCTTCTGGAATACCTGCTTCAACTTTACCAACTAAATCCGCTCCAACGTCAGCAGCTTTTGTATAAATACCACCACCAACACGTGCAAACAATGCAATTGATTCTGCTCCTAAAGAAAAACCAGTTAAAACTTCAATAGCTGTTTTAACAGTATCTTCACCTAAATCAGCAAATATTGAAAGGAAAACAATAAACAAACCACCTAATCCTAAAACAGCTAAACCAGCAACACCTAAACCCATTACTGTACCACCTGTAAATGATACTTTCAATGCTTGTTTTAAACTAGTACGAGCTGCTTGTGTAGTACGCACATTTGCTTTAGTAGCTACTTTCATTCCAATATATCCTGCTGTTGCAGAAAATACAGCTCCAATAATAAAAGAGATAGAAATAATCCAACTTGAATGGATTTCTTTTCCGTTTACTTCATGAATTGTACCTGAATACGCTAATAATGCTGCTGCAAAAACAACAAAAATGCTAAGTATTTTCCATTCTGCTTTCAAAAAAGCCATTGCTCCATCTGCTATATAACCCGCTAATTCTTGCATATTGCTATCTCCAGCATCTTGTTTGGTTACCCATGCAGATTTAACTGCCATCACCAACAATCCTAAAATCCCTAAAGCGGGTACTAAATAAATTACGTAATCGTTCATAGTTCTTATTTAATTAATTATACTTTTAATATTAAAAATCTCCTTAAAAGGGGTGCAAACTTATATATTTTATCCTAAATATCAAAAAAGGGGCTTTAGCCCCTATAAATATTAAAATAAATATCTGAATATTAAGTGTTTACAGATTGAGAAACCTTATTTTTTAAAGGGGCAGCATACATTTTTAAGAAAAGATTGAATAGCACTTCTTTTTCGCCAGTTATTTTTTTTATGTTGCTATTAATATAATTGATAAAATTATTTTTTTCCTCATTTGTGTAATACTGAGAATTTTCGGTTGAATTTTCTAACAAATCATTCGAAATATAATTTACATTCCAAATTTTATAATCGTTATATATTTGAGAATCTATTAATGAAGTAAGTTGCTTAATTTTTTCATTCTCATTCTCCAATTTACTAATGTCCTCTAACTCATTAACTATTGGGGTTCCTACAGCCAAATGAATTCTTCCTTTTTGCTGCGTTATACCTGTTAAAATGCTATTTAAATCTTCACCTGGAGCTTTTTTATATTTAGTATGAAGAGAAGAAAGATATAATTCTTGAACTTTTAACAAATCGCAAGGTTCATACTCATAAGATATAGTAAGTGGAACAACATTTAATTCTTTAAAATTTTCAGCAAATGTTTTTTTGCCACTAATGTTTAACATTTTTAGCAAACCCGTTTGTGTTAAATCATTTCCATCTTTTGCTCGTCCATTTCGCTGTGCAATCCAAACAGAAACCTGTTTATTTAAAATAGTGTGCCGGATATATGCCGAAAGTTTTTTAGAAATATCATACAATTCACGAGCAGTTCCCTCTCTTTGAACAGTAAACATCCTATTTATCTTACCAAAATGAGTAATAAAACCCTGCTCCATTAAATTGTTACCAAAAGTAATTTCAGAAGTATTATGCCCATGTTGAAATAACAGCACTTGAAGAATAGCTGAATCAAGTAAAATATCTCTGTGATTAGAAATGAAAAGATATTTTTGGTTGGGATTTATGTTTTCAAACCCACTAAATGTTAATCCTGTTGAAGTTCTTTTAACAATCTCACGAATAGCATCATCCATAAATTCACGCTGAAAATCCAAAGCAGAATTTACTCTATTTGCTTTTCCTTCTACATCAGCTAAGGTCATACTTGGCCAAAAATAATTTACCAACTTCATAAAAAGTGGGTCTTTCATCATTTCCTTCAAAACACCATTTGTTTCATGGTCGTAATAAGGTCTGATATCATCAAAATTAAATTCTTCCTGCATAAATTATTTTTTTTCGGAACTAAAAATACAATTTATTAATGATTTTTTAATTAATCATCAAAAATAAAAACAGAAAAGCTTACTAATTAATTATCTTTGTAGTAATGATTTTAAGAGTTGCAAAATATATTGGCAAAACAATTTTTTATTCCTTTTTTACATTCCTAGATTTTGTTTTTCTTTTTTTAGTTTGGTTTATAATTACAGTAACTATAGACACTCCAACTATTGCAAACAAAGAAGTTTTAAATCTTGAACGGAAACAAATCGATACTGATTTTTACACTATAAACAACAATTGGATAAAAAAAAGTGAAACAGGATTATGGGAAATGTATGTGGAGGGCGATGGTTTTGAGCGTGGGGTTATTGAAGGAAAACTAAACAAAGAGCTTGCAGAAAAGCAAGAAATAGCCTTTATCAATCAAATACAGGTAATGATTCCTTCCAAATCAATGCTTAATTATTTGAAGTTCTTTATTGCTTTTTTTAATCGCAATCTCGATAAACATATTATTGATGAATACAAAGAAGAAATTTACGGAGAATCTCTTTTTGCTTCCGACCAGTTTGATTTTGTAGCACCTAAATATTATCGCATGCTTAACTACCATGCAGCACATGATATTGGACATGCTTTGCAAGACAAAAATATGACCGTTGGCTGTACTGCTTTTGGTGCTTGGGATAATCAAACAGATGATGGCACATTACTTATAGCGCGAAATTTTGATTTTTATGTAGGAGATGCATTTGCCGAAGATAAACTCATCAATTTTGTAAAACCAAAAACAGGTTATAAATTAATGATGGTAAGCTGGGCTGGAATGATTGGTACTGTTTCGGGAATGAATGAAAAAGGGTTAACCGTTACTATTAATGCTTCTAAATCTGAAATACCAACAGGTGCCGCTACTCCTATTTCACTTGTTGCAAGAGAAATTTTGCAATACGCAAAAAATATTGATGAAGCTCTTGCAATTGCACAAAAACGAAAAACATTTGTTTCTGAATCTATATTAATTGGTTCTTTGGAAGACAACAAAACTGCAACTATAGAAAAAACACCTTCTAAAACAGAGCTATTTATTTCACCCAACCCCGATTATATTATTTGTGCCAATCATTATCAAGGAAAAAGTTTTTTGAATGACAGAGTTAATATCGAGAACATCGAAAAATCTTCTTCCAATTATCGTTTCATGCATTTAACTCAATTGATTGAAAATACCCCAAAAGTAACAGTTACCGATGCAGCAGCAATGATGCGGAATAGAAATGGATTAGATGAAAAAAACATCGGTTTAGGAAATGAAAAAAGCTTAAATCAACTTATTGCACATCATTCTGTAATTTTTAAACCTGCTAAAATGCAAGTTTGGATTTCTACTAATCCATTTCAATTAGGACAATATGTTTGTTACGATTTAAACACATTTTTTGCTGAAGCCCCAGGTTTAAAAACAAAAAAAGAATTGTATAAAAAAGAACTGAATATTCCTGCCGATAGTTTTCTATTTTCTAATGAGTTCAAAAAATTTAATGCATACAAACAAATGCGAACTTTATTTAACTTTATAAAAAAGTATAATTTAACATACAATATCGATGACAAAACCATTAATAACTTCATAAACTGTAATCCTGAATATTTTGAAACCTACGTATTACTTGGAGATTATTATTCCTCTCAAAAAAATAATGAAACTGCTCTAAAATATTATTATGCTTCATTAGAAAAAGAAATAACTACCATTCAGGATAAAGAAGGAATTGAGAAAAAGATTAAATTGATTAAAAAATTATAAAACCAACATTCGTATATTCGTAAAAATTAGTAATTCGTAAATGATTATAGGAATAGGAACCGACATAGCAGAAGTTACACGCATTGCAAAAAGTATTGAAAACATTAGTTTTAAAGAAAGAGTGTTTTCTAAAAACGAAATTGCTTACTGCGAAACAAAAACAAATAAAGCAGAAAACTATGCCGCACGATTTGCTGCGAAAGAGGCTTTTTTTAAATCGCTAGGAACAGGTTGGCGCGGAGGAATGTCTTTTAATGAAGTAGAAGTTATTAATGACGAACTAGGTAAACCTACTTTAAATATTTTAGGAGAAACAGCAGAATTGATAAAAGAAAAAAATATAAAAATTATTCATGTTTCTCTTTCACACATTAAGGATGTTGCAATGGCTACGGTTGTTTTGGAGGGATAGTTTGTTAATTAGTTAATTAGTTGATGGTTGATTGGTTAGTTAGGTTTCTTGTCATTTTTTCAACTTTCTAATAACACAACTCCACCTTGAACTTTTCAACTTTAAACTTTTAACTTTTAAAAAATCATAACCATCATAAAAATTCGTGTGCTATTTTTTCTCGCAGAGACGCAGAGTGCGGAGAGAAGAATATTATTTTAAACAAACATATACATTGCTATTTTGCTAACTAAATAATTGCCAACTGCAAACTTTTTTAAAAAAATCATAACCATCATAAAAATCTGTGTGCTATTTTTTCTCGCAGAGACGCAGAGTGCGCAGAGAAGAATATTATTTTAAACAAACATATTCATTGCTATTTTGCTAACTAAATAATTGCCAACTGCAAACTTTTTTTAAAAAAATCATAATAATCATAAAAAATCAGCGTACTATTTTTTCAACTTTAAACTTATTTACCGCAAAGGCGCGAAGGCGCATAGTAATCTTAACAAATCATAATCATCAAAATAATTTGTATACCATTTTTTGACTTTTGATTTAGCTCTTACTTCTTTATTTTTTACCGCAAACCTGCCTGTCGGCAGACAGGGACGCGAAGACGCAAAGACAATCATAACAAATCATAAGAACCTTAATAATCCGTGTACTATTTCTTTTGAACTTTAACTTATTTCCTTTTGACTTAAATTCGTATCTTCGTCAGCCAACATTATGCTCACTGAATTAGACAAAAAATCACTATCCGAACAAAAAAAATATCAGGAAATCCAATTACCTGAATTGCTAAATTATTTGCAAAAGCATTCGAAATTTTATTCCGAATTATTTCTAAAAAATAAAATTGATATTTCTAAAATTGAAACCTTAGAAGATTTAGCTCAAATACCTGTTACCACAAAAGACGACATTCAAAATAAAAACCAAGATTTTATTTGCGTACCACAAAATAAAATAATAGACTATATAACCACATCTGGGACACTTGGCGACCCTGTTCTTTTCCCAATGACTGATAAAGATTTAGACCGTTTGGCTTATAATGAATGTATCTCTTTTGAATGTGCTGACTCAACTAAAGACGATGTATTCCAACTAATGACAACGCTCGATAAACGCTTTATGGCAGGACTGGCATATTTTCTCGGCATTAGAAAATTAGGTGCAGGTGTTGTACGTGTGGGTGGTGGAATACCCGAATTACAGTGGGATACAATCAACAGAATTAATCCAACAGCATTTGTAACCGTTCCATCGTTCCTTTTAAAACTGATTGAATATGCCGAAGCTAATGGAATAGATTATAAAAATACTTCAATAAAAAAAGCAATTTGTATTGGTGAAGCATTGAGAAATCAGGATTTTTCACTTACCACATTAGGTCAAAAAATACAAGACAAATGGAAAGATATTAAGCTTTATTCCACTTATGCAAGCACTGAAATGAGTGCTGCATTTACAGAATGTTCTGCAGGAAAAGGCGGACACCACCATCCGGAATTAGTAATAGTAGAATTTTTAGATGATGATAATAAGCCAGTTAAAGATGGTGAAGCAGGAGAAGTAACCATAACAACTCTAGGTGTAGAAGGAATGCCTTTGCTTCGTTTTAAAACAGGAGATTTGTGCCATCATTATTCTGAACCGTGCAGCTGTGGAAGAAAAACCATCCGCTTAGGACCAATTGTAGGACGTAGAAAACAAATGATAAAATACAAAGGAACTACACTCTACCCTCCTGCTTTGTATGATATTTTAAACAACATTGATGGCGTAAAAAATTATGTAGTAGAAGTATTTACAAATGAAATTGGTACAGATGAAATTTTAATTAGAATAGGCTGTGAAACTATTCCTGAAAATTTTGAAAAAGACATTAAAGACCACTTTAGAGCCAAATTGCGTGTGGCACCACAAATTAAATTTGAGGCTATTGACTTGATTAATAAAATTCAATTTCCGGAGCTGAGCCGTAAACCAATTATATTTTTTGATAAAAGGTAAGATTTATTTAAAATAGGATATCAAATCATTTTAAATACTTAAATATTCTTTTATATTTGTACGAGAACTAACCAAAAAACTAAACTATATGAAAACAAAATTATTATTGATAGCTGGATTTATAGCTGTAGCAGGTCTTTCAGTAAAAGGTCAAAAAATTATTGAAGGAGACAAATCACTTTCTTTCCTTTCTGGAGAAACAAAAGTGAATATCGTTTATGACTACGATGGAATGTTAGTAGGTAAAAAAGAAGAAGCTGAATACTTAAATGAGAAAAAAGCAAAAGGGAATGAAAAACAACCTGGAAAAGGTGACCGTTGGGTAGAAAAATGGCACAATAACAAAACAAATTTGTATGAGCCAATGTTTGATGAATTGATTAACAAACAATTATTTAAAGGAAAAACCAATGCAACTGCTGTGAAAGGTGCAGCAGATACAAAATACACCATTGTAGTTAAAACTTTAGTAATGGAGCCTGGTTTCAACTCTGTTGTAATGAAACAAAATCCATTTTGTAAGTATGAAATTACTTATATTGAAACTGCTACTAAAAAAGTAATGGCAAGAGGTCTAATTACTGCACAAGGAGTATTAATGGGAGGCAGTGATTGGGATTTTGATCCTTCTAATGCAATAAAAGAATGTTATGCGAAAGCAGGTAAGGTTGTTGGGGCATCAATGGCAAAAGCAATGAAACCTAAAAAGAAATAATTAAAAAATAAAATCGAATTAAATCCCATTTGTAAAAACAAATGGGATTTTTTTATGAAGTATTTAATCCCCAATAAATTATTATATCCCATAATAAATTTGCAATTTTGTACCCGATTTAAAGAACGTACAAAATAAGGTGAAAATATCCGCATCGATATACTCAAATAAAAATCAAAATGTAATTGATACAATAAATTTACTGAATGAAAACAATGTAGATTTTATTCATGTTGATTGCAATGATGATATTGCGGTGTTTGATGATATTGCTTTAATGAAAAAACACTCAACTATTCCTGTTGATTTACACATCATCACTCCTACTCCAGAAAAATATTACGATTTAATAGTAAAACACCAACCCGAATTTGTAACTTTTCAACACGAAGATTTAAAACAAACCCTACATTTTCCGAAAGAATACAAAGGATTAAAAGGAATTGCAATAACTACCAATACTTCAATTTCTATTTTTGATAATTACGAAGGAGAGTTTGATTTTATGCTTTTTATGGCTACAATACCAGGGAAAAGTGGCGGAGAATTTGACAGAAGTAATTTTAAAAAGATAATTGATTTTCAAAAAAAATATCCAAAAGCAAAAGTACATGTGGATGGAGGTGTGAATGCCGAAGTAAGCTTTATTTTACGTAACATGGGTGTTTATGCTTCTGTATCGGGATCCTATTTATTTAACTCACAAAACATTGCTACTGCATTATTAAATCTAAAACACAATGAAACACAATCGCATTTTATTGTAAAAGATTTTATGCGTGGAATTGAAGATTCGCCTGTTGTACAAGAAAATGAATTGGATTTAAAAAATGTTTTAGAAAAAATCAATCAAGGAAAATTAGGTTTTACTTTGGTTACAGATGAAAACAATACTTTAAAAGGAATAATAGGCAATGCAGACTTACGTTATGGGTTACTAAACCATTTAGATAATTTAAATAATATTTCTTGCTCAGAAATGATTAATCAAAACCCAATTACGGTAAACGAAAACATTACGGTGAATGAATTGTTAAGTATAATAAAGAACCAAGCTAGACCCGTTTTGTATCTTCCTGTGGTAAATGATAAAAAGCAAGCAGTAGGTACACTTACATTTATGAATTTAATTAAAGGAGAATTATGATAATACATTTTAATAAATCAATAGGCAACGAAAAAGTACAAGAGATTTCTAAAAAAATCAATGCTTTTGTAGTTGAAAAAGAAGATAAATATGTTTTAATTTCTTCATCATCACACAAAGAGTTAGAAGAAGAAATAAAAAAATTAAGTACGGAGCATTTTGTTTTTGCTGATGACATTCAATTGGCATCGCGCAAATACATTAACAAAACCCGTAAAATAAAAATTGGTTCGGTAGAAATTGGTGGAGATACGAACAATACCCTTTTAATTGCTGGACCTTGCTCTGTTGAATCTGAAGAACAAATCATTCAATCATCAGAATTATTAAAATCATTAAAACTTACATCTCTGCGTGGTGGTTGTTATAAACCAAGAACTTCTCCTTATAGCTTTCAAGGATTAGGTTTAGAAGGATTAAAACTTTTGGATAAAATGCGCACAAAATATGGTTATTCAATTGTAACCGAAGTACGTGACGCATCACAAGTTCAAGAAGTAATTGAATATGCTGATGTAATCCAAATTGGTGCGAAAGCAATGTACGACCAAGGTATTTTACGTGCTTGTGCAAAAACAAATAAACCTATTTTAATAAAACGCGGCTTTGGAACAACTTTACAAGAGTTTGTGCAAGCAGCAGAATTTGTGCTTTCTGGCGGTAATGACAATGTAATGTTATGCGAAAGAGGTATAAGAACATTTGAAACTAAAACTCGTTTTACTTTGGACTTATGCGGTGTATCCTATTTAAAAGAATACACTAACTTGCCAGTAATTTTAGATCCTTCGCATGCTATGGGTTATGCTTATGGTGTTGCTGATTTATCCAGAGCTTGTGTTGCAATGGGAGTTGATGGATTATTAGTGGAAGTACACCCAAATCCTAAAGTGGCAAAATCAGATGCATCACAACAATTAACGCATCCAGAATTTGAAGCATTGGTAAAAACTTTACAACCTATTGCAACAGCAGTAGGTAAAAAAATAGTTTAATGATTTTTAGAAAAAATATAGATTTACTTTGTAGTAAAAAATCAATCACTGTTGATAAACTTAAACAAGATTTAGGCTTATCTCCTAATTTTTATGATTTACCTACTACAACTGATTTTATTAGAGTTTCTAATTATTTCAACTATTCTATCGATACATTAATAAAAAGTGATATTCAAATCATCAGCAATAAAAAAATAAAATTAATTGTATTAGATGTAGATGGTACTTTAACAGATGGAGGAATGTATTTTTCTGAAAAAGGTGATCAACTAAAAAAATACAATACTAAAGATGGCTTAATAATAAAAGAATTAGGGAAATCTGAAGTTATATTTGGAATTATCTCTCATAGCCATTATAAAAACATGGTTGAGAGCCGTTCACAAATGCTAGGCATAAAACACGTTTATATTGGCACCGAAAATAAAATGAACATACTTGAAGGTTGGTTAAAAGAATTAAAACTGGAACTTTCTGAAGTTGCATTTATTGGTGATGATATAAATGATTTAGAAGTAATAAAAAAAGTTGGTTTATCTGCCTGCCCAGCAGATGCAGTTGAACTTGTAAAAAACAATGCTCACATCGTATTACAAAAAAAAGGTGGCGAAGGTTGTGTGCGAGAATTTTGTGATTTACTATTTAAACACTAATAATTGAATAAAATTCTATATTTGTTTTATAAAAAATAAACGATGAAAAAAATCACTCTTACAATTGCCGCTATCACAGTTTTGCTAACGGCAGCAAAAGCTCAAGACAAAGCATTTGAAAAAGGAAACATTACCGTTGACTTAGGTGCTGGTTTTGGATTATATGGAACAAAGATTCATCAAAAATTTGGAAACATAACTAAAGATACTACAGATGCTGCTGCTTCTGCAATTTATCCTTTAAAAGCAGAATACGGTGTTACTAACTGGCTTGGAGTTGGTGCTCGTTTTGCATTTGCAAATTATTTTGAAGAAACAGACTCAATTACTAAAATAAAACCTACAACTAGAGGTATTGATGCAGGAATAGTTGCTAATTTTCATTTAGTAAAGTCAAAACGATTTGATATGCCAATAAGTGTAACTTTTGGATATTCAAGATTCTCAATAAATTCAAACGATAGTTTTGGAACAAAAGCAAAAGCAAACGGATTAGGCTACGGCATCTCATTATTACCGCGAATATATTTTGGTGATCACATTGGAATGTTTTTTAATTTAGGTTACATGGGTTACAATTATTCTAATGTAAAATATTCTAACAATACCGATAGCGATTTAAATAAAACATGGAATGCAAAAGTTTCATTAAAGGCAAATGGAGCAAATATTGGTATTGGATTAATAGCAAAATTCTAAATCAATTTAAATTATAGTATTCAAAAGGCGATTGTTTTCACAATCGCCTTTTTTTTTGAACATGTAAGAAATGTTTTATTTTATACTGGAATAAATTGTAAATCAGATATTAATATTCTAATTTAGTACTACCCAAAAATTTAATCCATGGTATCAATGATACAAAAAATTACAAAATTTATATTTTTATTCTGCTTTGCTTCCATTGTTAGTAATGGATACAGCCAAGTTATGATAAATGAATTTTCTTGCTCTAACGTAAGTACTTTACCAGATAATTTTGGTGATACACCCGATTGGATTGAATTATACAATGCTGGGACCTCTACTGTAACACTAACAGGATATTATTTAAGCGATAAAAAATCGAATCCTACTAAATGGGCAATCCCTGCTGGTGTTACCATTCCTGCTGGAGGGTACAAATTAATTTGGGCTTCTGGTCGTAATACAGTGGTTGGTACAAACGTTCATGCAAGTTTTAAACTTGTTCAAACACAACCAGAAGCACTTGTATTTGCAGACCCTTCAGGCTCTATTATTGATTCAATGACATTAAGACCAACGCAATCCAATCACTCACGTGGAAGAACTACAAATGGAGCAAGCACATGGAGTGTATTCACCACTCCTACTCCAAATGCTGCAAACACAGGAGCAAAACAAGAATATGCCACCAAACCTATAATGAGTGTTAATGCTGGTTTTTATTCAGGGAGTCAATCTGTTACTATCACATCACCTGATGCAGGAGTTACTATTTATTACACAACAAATGGTTTCACCCCCACTACAGCATCAACGCTATACTCAGGCCCCATAAATGTTTCTGCTAATACTGTTATTAGGGCAAAAGCGTTTAGTTCTAATCCATTAATTCCTGCTAGTTTCGTAAATAGCAACACCTATTTTATCAATACAACACATACCATTCCTGTTATTTCTGTGTTTGGAGATCAAATACAAACCTTGCTTGGTGGTACACAAATCAACCCTCAAACAGGATTAGAATGGTTTGATAAAAATCAGGTTCAAAGAGCAGAAACAGAAGGTGAAGCGAATGAACATGGAAACGATTCTTGGGCATATAATCAACGTGGATTTGATTTTATTTCAAAAGATGAAATGGGATACAATTATGCTATAAATCACAAAATATTTGATAGTAAAACTCGCCAGTCTTTCCAGCGCATAATGTTTAAAGCAGCAGCAAACGATAATTATATACAAGGAACACCAGGTTTACCGGCTCACGTTCGAGATGCATTTACTCATACGCTATCACAACGAGCAAAATTAAATCTAGACGAACGTACTATGGCTTTTGTTATCGTATATGTAAATGCGCAATATTGGGGAGTTTACGATTGTAGAGAAAAAGTAGATGATAGTGACTTTACAGATTATTATTACAATCAAGATGAAAACAACGTACAATTTTTGCAAACTTGGGGTGCTACTTGGAGTGCTTATGGTGGAGCACAAGCACAAACCGATTGGAATGCAATGAGAAACTATATTACTTCTAACAACATGGCTGTGCAATCAAATTACGATTATGTGGACAGCTTATTTAACGTAAAAAGCTTTGTTGATTATTTTGTTTACAATTCTTGGCTTGCTACAGCCGATTGGCTAGACTGGAATACAGCTTGGTGGAGAGGATTAGATCCTGCAGGCGATAAAAAGAAATGGCGCTACACACTTTGGGATTTAGATGCCATACTTGGTCATTATATTAACTATACCGGCATACCTGATCCATCACCAAATGCTGACCCATGTAATGTGGAAGGACTACCCAACCCTGGCGGACAAGGTCATACACAAATTTTAAATGCTTTAATGGCTAATGATGGTTTTAAACAATACTATCAAGCACGATACATTGATTTAATGAATACTTCTCTTAATTGCAATTTTGTATTGCCACTTTACGATAGTGTAATTGCAGTAATGCAACCCGAAATGCAAGGGCAAGCGGCCAAATGGGGAGGCTCTTTGGCTGGTTGGCAAAGCAATGCAGCTAATTTTAGAAATCAATTACAACAACGTTGTAATTCAATGACTCAAGGGATGATTGATTGTTATACACTTTCAGGACCTTATGCTATCACCTATGATGTACAACCTGCTGGAGCTGGAAACATAAAAATAAATTCAATCACACCATCAGCATATATCTTTACTGGAAGTTATTTTGGAGGAATACAAACACTGCTAAAAGCAACTGCAAACACAGGATGGATTTTTGATCATTGGGAATTCAATAACCACACGCCTAGCCCCAGCACTTCCAATGATTCTGTAAATGTTAGCTATACAACATCAGATGATGTAGTAGCAGTATTTCGTAGACCAACAGAACCTCCTGGAGGTTCCGAAGTGGGTGTACCTACTGCATTCTCACCAAACAATGATGGTGTAAATGATGTGCTTTTTGTTTTAGGTAGTATTACCAATTTAGAATTTATGGTTTATAACCGTTGGGGACAAACTGTTTTTCAAACAAACGATCGCTCTATTGGTTGGGATGGAACATTTAATGGACAAGCACTAAACCCTGGAGTATTTGCTTATCGTTTAAGCGGAAAATTACCAAATGGCGAAACAATACAACGGAAAGGAAATATTACACTTGTTAGATAATAAATTTAAAATATTTTTTACATGAAAAAATTTTTTTTACTATCGTTATTACTCCTGTTCTTTGTAAATAGCTTTTCGCAATCTTACAAAACATTTCCTGCTGCAAATGCTTATTGGCGAGAAAACAAAGGAGGATTCCAATGTACATGCTGTTCAGATTATCAAATTACAATTACGGGTGATACAATAATAAATCTGCAATCATATCATAAACTTAATTCTTCAGGTGTTAGATATGCTGAAGACATGGTTGGAAATTGCACATCAACCATTTCTAATTATTTTAATAATTATGTTGGAGCTTTTAGAGAAGATACATTAAATAAAAAAATATTTTTTTGTTCAACAGGTGCCACAGCAGAAGAATTATTATATGATTTTAGCTTAATTGTTGGGGATACTGTCCCACCTACTTACTTAAATTCAAATGGAACGTATATTAACGTTGTTCAAGCTATTGACTCTATTAATCTAAATGGAACGTTTCATAAAAGATTTAAAATTGATAATTGCAATGGTGGAGTGAGCATATCTGAACTTTATTTTATTGAAGGAGTTGGAAGTAATTATGGATTATTACATTCAACTATGTGCCCGTTTGAAACAATTGGAAACCTAATTTGTTTTTCAGCAAGCGGACAAGTAGTTTATCCTGATAACTCAACAACATGTTCATTAATAACTGATATCAACCAAAAACAACTATATAACAGCATTAGCGTATACCCTTCCCCAGCTTCAACTATTTTATATTTAAAGTCAGATTATTTAATTCCTCAATCAATAACTATTTTTAATAATCTTGGACAAGCAATGTTATTTAAACAAAACTTAACCAACACTGAAAACATAAATATTTCACAATTGAAAAATGGGATTTATTTTATTCAAATAAAAATGCCTAATGGCGAATTAGTAAACAAACAATTAATAAAAAATTGAAAAATTATATTGCCAGCTTTATAATCTTAATTGCTTTTATGTATAATACAAAAGCACAAGATGTTCATTTTTCTCAGTTTAATGAAACACCACAACTATTAAACCCTGCTGCTACAGGTGTTTACAATGGATATATGCGAGGCATTATCAATTATAAAAACCAATGGGCTGCCATGGGAAATGCATTTAACACCATTGCTGCTTCATTTGATATTCCAATGTTTGATTACAACGAACGTAAAGCACATTTAGGTGCAGGACTAAACTTTTTTAATGATAAAGCAGGTGATTCTAAAATGGGAATTACACAAGTAAACTTATGCTTAGC
The DNA here is from genome assembly GCA_964549315.1 of uncultured Chitinophaga sp. Lineage (GTDB taxonomy): Bacteria > Bacteroidota > Bacteroidia > 2-12-FULL-35-15 > 2-12-FULL-35-15 > 2-12-FULL-35-15. The sequence goes on from CAZJUY010000010.1 coordinate 15,034, forward strand.
CGGTATATTACCAGTGAGTAAAGAAAGTAAATTTTCGGTTGGATTATCAATTGGTGGTGCACAAAGCACAGCAAACTTATCAAGCTTACAATGGGGCACACAATACAATGGGCAAGGCTTTGATACTAATCTCGGTTCTGGTGAAAATACAGGCACAACAGCTTTTTGGTATGCCGATATTGGAGCGGGTTTATTCTACCAATACTCAAACGGAAAAACAACATTGGATAGAAATGAAGAAAAACGCTTATCAGTTGGTGTAGCATATTTTCATTTGAATCAACCTACTTTAAAATTTTTAAGTGTTGAAGAAAAATTATATGGTAAATGGGTTGTAAACGTTAATGGACATTTTGATAAAACAGGAACAAAAATTTCTATACTTCCTTCGGCAATATATTTTATGCAAGGACCAAATACAGAAATTACAGTGGGTTGTGCAGTACGTTACCGAATAAAAAATGGGACAAAAATTACAGGATTTTACTCCGAATCTGGATTTGCAATAGGTTTGCATTACCGAGTAAATGATGCTATTATACCATCATTAATGTATCAAATGAAAGATTTTTCAATTGGTATTTCTTACGACTTAAATGTTTCTTCTTATAAAGAAGCAAGCAAAATGAATGGTGGTGCCGAAATTTCTTTAAAATATCACTTGCTAAAAGGAGCTTTGTTCAAACAAAAAAACATGTTTTAATACGTTTTATCTACATTAATTAAAAACAGCCAAAAATATTTTTGGGCTGTTTTGTTTTTTTAATACATTAGCTATAATATTATCGGGGGCGATTTTAAATATTTAAAACTTCTGCCGAAAATAAAGGATAAAAAAAACTTGAAAAATAAACCCCAATACAAAACATGCAATAATAGTGGTAATATATCCAGAAATGGATATATCACCACTATTAAAAGTTAAAAACTGGGGGATATAAGAGAGTTGTAGTGCATTTAAAACAACCGAATGACCCGAGAAAAAAAGACTTGTAACGAATGTGAATCCCCATACTTTATGGACAGTTCGGAAATGATAAGTTTATGTCCAGACTGTGCACATAAACTTTATGGTTATCCAAATTGCCGACACGAGTTTGAAAGCGGGAATTGTAAAAAGTGTGGTTGGAATGGACAGACATCTGAATACTTGAAGAACCTAGAAAAGAAAAATGGAAATTAAGTATTGCTGGAGATATAAGATGGACATTCCGATGTTGGACAAACAAGAATTTGAAAAAGCCTCAGGTTTATACTCTAAAGGTTTTAAAAACATAAAAGCCGACAGAAAAGAGAGATTTAAAGAGTTATTGGATTACTACTTTGACTTGACAGAATTTAAAGAAACTGAACCGAATGCTATTATGCATCATTCAATTGACCAGTTTGGACCTGACTGCGAAAACTGTGGTAAACCATATAGGACACCAAAAGCTAAAATTTGTATGGCTTGTGGACATAAAAGAGAATAAATAAAATAAAAAAAAACGAACTACAACACAGCATATAGCTTATGGCGGGTGAACGGCTTCCAGCAAGGTTTTCGCCTTGTAGCCAAGTTCGTCTCGGGCGGACAGGAAAGTGCTTCGAAACCGCCACAAGCCATATGCAAACCGTTAAAAAAATTATCTTTACTTAACGATAAATACAAAAACCATGAATAAAGTATTAAGAAATATTTTTGCTGTTTTAACGGGTATTATTATTGGAAGCATAGTAAACATGACACTAATTACCATTAGTGGTTCAATAATTCCACCGCCAGAGGGAGCGGATTTAACTACTATGGAAGCATTAAAAGAATCAATGCATTTATTTACTCCTAAAAATTTTATTTTTCCCTTTTTAGCTCATGCGCTTGGTACTTTTGTTGGTGCTTTATTGGCAGGGTTTATTGCAATAACATATAAAATAAGATTTGCAATGAGTATTGGTTACGCTTTTCTTCTGGGTGGTATTATAAATGTTTTTATGCTTCCATCTCCAGTATGGTTTAGTGTTTTAGATATAGTTGTAGCATATTTACCTATGGCTTATTTTGCGGGTAAAATAGCAACAAGAAACAATTCTAAATAAATTGCTTGTGCCGCTTAAAAAGCCTTCGAATAAACATCTAACTGATTTTAAAAATTTTGTTGAGAAAAATTAAACACAAATTTTATCTTCAAATTTTTTGATTCCCCATTTATTTTTCGTAACTTGTACTAACGATAGATTATTATAGTTCTATTTATAATCAAATACAGTTATTAAACACTGTTCAACATACTTTACTTACCTCTTTGATTAAGTGTTTTCTTATGTTTAACCTTTTAAAACTAGAAATCATGGAAACAACAATCTCAAAACAATCGAATACAATGCCAATTAAAGTTGGTCTATTCACGGGTGTAGGATTAATCCTATATTTTATAATGATGAAATTATTTAATTTACATCATCATTTAGAATTACATTATTTTAATGTTTTGTTTCTTGCTCTTGGTTTGTTTTATGCAATTAAAAACACAAACAGAATTGCTGGTGAGATGAAATATTTTGAAGGTTTAAAATCAGGAGTTGTAGTATCATTAATATCCATAATTTTATTTAGTATGTTTATGGTTATCTATACAACTAAAATTGATCCTGAATTTTTGCTTTTCTTAAAAGACAATATATTCTTAAGTCCTCAATCGTCAAGCAAGCAAGCTGCCTTTGAGTTGGCTGGCATCTTAACCATAGAAGGATTAAGCTCTGGATTTATCATAACCTTTATTTTAATGCAGTATTATAAGAACAAAACAAAGTAGTAAACTCATTCTAAAATAAAACCTGTATCTTGTACCAAAATTCTGAGTTCAAGATACAGGTTTTGTATTTCCTCTCTCCTAAATTAATTAACAATCATTTATGCAGTTTCAAAATTTAAATTTAATTGAGCCTATATTAAAAGCGCTCAAAGAAGAAGGTTATACCTCTCCTACTCCAATACAAGAACAATCAATCCCAATAGTTTTACAAGGCACTGATTTATTGGGCTGCGCTCAAACAGGTACAGGAAAAACAGCAGCATTTGCTATTCCAATTCTTCAGCTTTTACATGCTACAAAAAACTACGATAAAAAAAAGAAAGTTCGTAGTTTAATACTTACACCAACCCGAGAGCTTGCCATACAAATTGGGGAAAGTTTTAAAGCTTATGGCCGACACACAGGAATTACCAATACAGTAATTTTTGGTGGTGTAAATCAAAATCCACAAATAAATGCCTTACGAACAGGTGTAGATGTAGTAATTGCAACACCAGGACGTTTACTTGACTTAATAAATCAAAGACATTTAAGTTTAAGTACCATTGAAATTTTTGTTTTGGATGAAGCAGATAGAATGTTAGACATGGGTTTTATTCACGATGTAAAAAAAATATTGAACTTACTTCCTAAGAAAAGACAATCACTTTTCTTTTCGGCAACTATGCCTCCAGAAATTGTGAAACTATCGAGTACCATTTTACAAAGTCCTAAAAGTGTATCGGTTACTCCTATTTCATCCACTGTAGAAATAATAAATCAATGTATTTATTTTGTAGATAAAGGAAACAAAAATGCTTTGTTAATTGAAATTTTAAAAAATCCAAAAATAAAAACAGCATTGGTGTTTACTCGTACCAAGCATGGTGCCGATAAAGTTGTTAAAGTACTTTTAAAACAAAATATAAAAGCAGAAGCTATTCACGGTAATAAAGGTCAAAATGCTAGACAACGCGCACTAACCAATTTTAAAGCACAAACAACAAGAGTATTGGTTGCAACAGATATTGCAGCGCGAGGAATTGATGTAGATGATTTAGAGTACGTAATCAATTATGAAATGTCGAACGTAGCAGAAACCTATGTTCACCGTATAGGAAGAACAGGTAGAGCTGGTGCAAACGGGACAGCAATTTCTTTTTGTGATGCAGAAGAAAAAACATACTTACGTGACATTGAAAAATTAATCAACAAAAAAATTCCAGTTGTAGATAATCACCCTTTCCCATTGATGGATAATAATCCAGTGAAAGCACCCAAACAACAAGGAAGAAGAAACGCAGGGCATCAACGACCAAAATCACCAACAAGTAACAACAATAAAAAATGGTTTGGCAAACCAAAATCAAGGAGATAAATTAGTAGTTTTGTTGTTTATCTCCGACTTTTTTTACTCTAATAAATCGCCTAAAATTATTACCTAAAAATCCAAGAAAAAGTCCTAAAAAAATAAGCCTTTCCACCCAATTTTTAAGCTTATAAATTGGGATAATTTGTTATATTCGCAACTCACAAAAAATTGATGAATAATGGCAAAATTTAGAAAGCAAGATGCGCTTGATTACCACTCGCAAGGAAAGCCAGGAAAAATAGAGGTTGTACCAACAAAACCGCATAGTTCGCAGCGTGATTTGTCGTTGGCATACTCTCCAGGTGTTGCCGAACCATGTTTAGAAATTGAGAAAAACCCCGAAGACGCCTATAAATATACAGCAAAAGGCAATTTAGTTGCCGTAATTTCAAATGGTACTGCCGTTTTGGGATTAGGTAATATTGGTGCTTTAGCTTCAAAACCTGTGATGGAAGGGAAAGGACTACTTTTCAAAATATTCGCAGATATTGACGTTTTTGATATTGAAGTAGATGCTACAGATGTTGACGCATTTGTTAATACTGTTAAAGCCATCTCCCCTACTTTTGGTGGAATTAATCTAGAAGATATAAAAGCTCCTGAATGTTTTGAAATTGAACGTAGGCTTAAAGAAGAGTTAAAAATTCCTTTAATGCATGACGACCAGCACGGGACAGCAATTATTTCGGCTGCTGCACTCATCAATGCATGCGAGTTGGCAAAAAAGAAAATTGAAAAAGTAAAAATTGTAGTAAATGGAGCTGGAGCTTCGGCTATATCTTGTGCTAAACTTTACATTGCAGTTGGAGCAAAAAAAGAAAACATCATAATGCTTGATAGCAAAGGTGTTTTAAGAACAGACAGAGATGATTTAGATGAGCAGAAAAAATTATTTGCTACTACAAATAAAAAATTAAATACGCTTGAAGAAGCGATGAAAGATGCAGATGTATTTGTTGGTCTTTCAAAAGGAAATGTGGTTGATAAAAAAATGGTACAATCAATGGCAAAACGCCCAATTGTTTTTGCATTGGCAAACCCAACTCCAGAAATAGCTTATGATGAAGCAATGGCTGCTCGACCAGATATTATTATGGCTACTGGAAGAAGTGACCATCCTAACCAAGTTAATAATGTATTAGGTTTCCCTTTCATTTTCCGTGGTGCATTAGATGTAAGAGCAACACAAATAAATGAAGCCATGAAACTTGCTGCTGTTTACGCAATTGCACAACTCACAAAAGAGGCAGTTCCAGATTCTGTTAACCTTGCTTACTCATCAAAAAATATTGTTTTTGGTCCTGAATATATTATTCCGAAACCAATTGATCCAAGATTAATTTATACTGTTGCTCCTGCTGTTGCGAAAGCAGCAATTGAATCTGGAGTTGCTCAGAAAAAAATAACTAATTGGGATGCTTATGTTCAAGAGCTCATCAACCGTTTAGGTTTGGATAATAAATTAATTCGTAATGTTTCTGATAAAGCCAAACAAAACCCTAAACGCGTGGTATTTGCAGAAGCTGATCATTACAAAATATTAAAAGCTGCTCAACAAGTAGCTGATGAAGGAATAGCAAAACCAATATTACTCGGTGATGTAGAAAAAATAAACAAACTAATTGCAGAAAATAATCTTGACTTAGGCGATATTCCAATCATTGACCCAAGAAGCAAAGATGAGGAAGAACGCAGAATGGCATTTGGTGATTTGTTTTTTAAAAAACGTCAACGTAGAGGATTTACGCTTTATGAAGCAAGAAAAATAATGCGTGAACGTAATCACTTTGGTGCAATGATGGTGGAGACAGGTGCTGCAGATGCTTTAATATCAGGTCTTACGCGTAAGTATAGCGATCCTATTCGACCTGCATTGCAAATTATTGGAGTACAAGAAGGTGTTAAACGTGTAGCTGGTATGTATATCATGAATACCAAACAAGGACCATTCTTTTTTGCTGACACAACTATGAATGTAAATCCTACAGCACAAGATTTAGTGGATATAACTGTACTTACAGCAAATAGTGTGAAGCAATTTAATATTGTTCCGCGCATAGCAATGTTATCTTATAGTAATTTTGGTTCTGCCGAAGGAGATGTTCCTAACAAAGTTCGTGAGGCGGTGGACATACTACATAAAAATTATCCAGGAATGATTGTGGATGGTGAGTTACAAGCAAATTTTGCATTAAACAATGAGTTGCTAAAAGAACAGTTTCCATTTTCTGATTTGGTAGACAAAAAAGTGAACACACTTATTTTTCCAAATCTAGCTTCTGGAAATATTGCATACAAGCTTATTCAAGAGTTAGCTGGAGCTGAAGCAATTGGACCTGTTTTAATTGGAATGAAAAAACCTGTGCATATTTTACAGCTAGGAAGTTCGGTTCGTGAAATTGTAAACATGGTTACTATTGCAGTAATTGATGCTCAAACAAAAAAATAAGACCTCACCCTAACCCTCTCCAAAGGAGAGGGAAAGATGAGGACAAAAAGAGGCAACTATTAAAAAATAGCACGTCTTGAAATTAGCAAATGAAAAAGAAAAATAAATTTTATTAATATTAACAAACGCTCTGCCCTGTGGGAAGAGATGGAGAGAGGTTTATGTTCAATCACATTCAAGGAAAATTAGTAGAAAAAACACCAACATATGCTGTATTAGAAGCAAATGGCATTGGATATATTTTGCAAATTTCATTAAATACTTTTACAAAAATTGGCGAAAGCGAAAATTGTAAATTATTTGTTGAACAAATGTATGTAAGAGATGATTTGCCCCGTTCTTTTGGATTTTTTGATGTTGCTGAACGCACATTGTTCAGACATTTAACTTCTGTTTCAGGGGTTGGAGGAACAAGTGCTTTATTAATGTTATCATCCTTATCTGCTGCAGAAATACAAGCTGCTATTGCCACTGGAAATGTTGCTTTAATCAAAAGTGTAAAGGGAATTGGAGAAAAAACAGCACAACGAATAATTGTTGATTTAAAAGGAAAATTAGGAAAGGATGAATTAAGCACAAATTTTTTTGTTACCTCAAACAATACTTTGAAAGAAGAAGCGTTATCTGCTCTTGTGGCATTAGGTTTTAATAAAGCCGGAGCTGATAAAGTTTTAGATAAAGTAATAAAAACAGAAGGAGCAGGAATAACAGTAGAACAAATGATAAAATCGGCTTTAAAAAACTTATAGTATCCGAAATAAATAGTGAGTAGCAAAGCATTAAAATATATAACCATTTCAGGAATTTCTGTTTCGTTGATGTCGGTGATTGTATCATCAGATGCGAAACTATCTTCTTATAAACATTACGAATCAAACAGCAATACCGTTACTCAAAAAATTGCAATTGACACCCCCGATACCGACACAAATTTACCTTACAATTTTAATGACCAATCAACAGGTGATCCTTTAAATTACCCCAATGGAGGCGGCTTAATGTTGAATAACCCTTCAAACATTAATACAAATGTAGAATACGATCCAACTACAGGAAATTACAATATCAATCAAACAATGGGTGGAATGAACTACCGCCCACCAACGTATATGGATAGTGAAGAGTATCAAAACTATCTATTTAGAAAGCAAACAAAAAGCTATTGGCAATCACGATCTCATGCCGAAACACAAAACAATCAACAAAGTAGTACCGCAATACCAAAATTACATGTTGGAGGAGAAATATTTGATAGAATTTTTGGCGGGAACACAGTTGATATTCGTCCGAATGGTTCTGCTGAATTGATATTTGCTTACAAGGGAACAAAAACAGAAAATCCGGCAATTCCTGTTCGTCAGCGTAAAGTAAACACATTTGATTTTGATATGAAAATCCAATTGAATGTGATTGGTAAAATTGGAGATAAATTAAAATTAACAACAAGCTATAATACACAAGCTACATTTGATTATGAAAATCAAATGAAATTAGAATATACTGGTTATGAAGATGAGATAATAAAAAAGATTGAAGCTGGTAACGTAAATATGCCACTTACAGGCTCATTGATTACAGGTAGTCAAACATTATTTGGAGTAAAAACACAATTGCAATTTGGACGATTAACTGTAACAGGAATTGTGTCGCAACAAAAAGGGAAAAAATCAGAGGTTGAAGTTACAGGTGGAGCTCAAACAAGCAAGTTTGAAGTAAACGGGGATAATTACGAAGCTAACAAACACTATTTTCTTGCACAATATTTTAGAGATAACTATACCTCATCGCTTCAAGGATTACCCTTTATTAATTCTGCAATAAATGTTAACCGAATTGAAGTTTGGGTTTCCAACACTAATAACACCACTGTAGATATTAGAAATGCTATTGCTTTTGCAGAACTTGGAGAAGGGAATCCCCATATACCCACTACTTCACCTCAATTTATTACAGATGTTGCGGCTGATAATTATCCTTATAATACTCAAAATAATTTATACGATACTATTAAAAATGATTCTGTTTATCGTGGTATAAGTTCTGTTGTTGGCGCACTTGCTAGTTTATCTAGTAATACAATGCAACAAGGTATTGCTTACGAAAAATTAAATGCTAGAAAATTACAACCATCTGAATATACTTTAAATCCACGTTTAGGTTTTATTTCATTAAACCAACAATTAAATCCAGATCAAGTGCTTTGTGTTGCATACCAATACACGCTCAACGGACAAGTTTATCAAGTTGGAGAATTCTCAACAGATGGTATTTCTGAGCCAAGATTATTGTTTTTAAAAATGTTAAAAAGTACCGTTGTAAACACAAGAGTACCAATGTGGAACTTAATGATGAAAAATGTGTATTCATTAGGTGCTTATCAAATTAACTCAAAAGATTTTAGGCTTCAAGTATTTTATAATAATGCACAAACAGGAACCGATATAAATTATTTACCAGTAACTCCTGCAGAAACAAATATTGAAGGAAAACCATTAATCCAAGTGTTGGCATTGGATAGATTAAACCAGCAAAATGACCAAAGCTCTGATGGTTTATTTGATTTTATTGATGGGGTAACTATCAACGCTACAAATGGAAGAGTATTTTTTCCAGTTGTTGAACCATTTGGAGATTATTTACGCTCACAATTTCTCCCCGCCTCCACCGAAGCAAATGCTTATGTTTTTGACCCATTGTACGATTCTACAAAAACAGCAGCTACTACTCAGTTTCCAAACCTTAATCGATTTAAAATAAAAGGTCAATACCAATCTTCTTCTAGTTCCGAAATTTCATTGGGTGCGCCTAATGTTCCACAAGGCTCTGTAACAGTATCTGCTGGTGGAATTCAACTTATAGAAAACCAAGATTATACTGTTGATTACAATTTAGGTCGTGTAAAAATTATTAATGATGGTATTTTAAATTCTGGAACACCTATTAAAGTTTCTTTAGAAAGCAATGCATTGTTTGCAATTCAAGCAAAAACATTAATGGGAGCACATTTAGATTATCGTGTAAACAAAGATTTTAATATTGGTGGTACTATTTTAAATTTAACAGAACGACCTGTAACTCAAAAAATAAATCAAGGAGATGAGCCTGTATCAAATACTATCTGGGGATTAGACGCAAACCACAGAACAGAAGCTCCATTGCTTACGAAGCTATTAGACAAACTTCCTTTACTTGAAACAAAGGAAATGAGTACCATTACTACTGCTGCTGAATTTGCATATTTAGTTCCAGGACATAGCAAAGCAATTGGTAAAAATGGTAATTCCTACATTGATGATTTTGAAGGTAGTCAGTCAACAATTGATATGCGCTCTCCTTCTGCATGGAAATTATCTAGTATTCCTCAACAAACTGGTCTGTTTGTAGAAGCAACTGCAGATAGTACAATATCTGGCTTCAACAGAGCCAAACTTGCATGGTACACAATTGATCCTTTATTTTTGAGAAAAACACCTAGCCTTACACCAAGTCACATATCAAATACAGATATGTCGAACCACTTTACACGTGAGGTAATTGAAACAGAAATTTTTCCTAATAAGCAATCTCCTACAGGACAACCAATTCAACTTGCAACATTTGATATGGCATACTATCCTAATGAAAGAGGTCCATATAACTACGATGCTTTAGGATATCCAGGAGTTTCCCAAGGAATTAATTCTGATGGAACTTTAAAAAACCCAGAAACAAGATGGGGAGGAATTATGCGCTCCATAAGTACAAACGATTTTGAGGCAGCAAATGTGGAGTACATACAGTTTTGGGTGATGGATCCTTTTAATTCAGACAACCCTACTACTGATTGGAATACAACTGGTGAGTTATATTTTAATTTAGGAAATGTATCAGAAGATGTTTTAAAAGATGGCTATAGAAGTTCTGAAAACGGTTTAACTACTACTCAACATCCTGCATCCTCAATCCAAACACCATGGGGAAATGTACCTGTTGTACAGCCTCTAGTAAATGCATTTAACAACGACCCTGCTGAACGACCGCAGCAAGATATTGGATTAGATGGATTAAAAAATGTAGACGAACAAAGTCGTTTTTCTACTTTTTTAGGTATTATAAATTCAATAGTAACTGCAAATCCTCTTGCCCTACAAAAAATTCAAAATGACCCCGCAAGTGATGACTTTCATTTTTTTAGAGGCACGGATTATGATGGACAAAATTTAAGCATATTAAAACGTTATAAAGAATTTAATGGTGTTGAAAATAATTCAAGAACTACTGAAGATTCTCCAGAATCATATCCTACACAGGGAACTACACTTCCAGATGTTGAAGATTTAAATCGCGATAATAACTTAAGTACAATTGAAAGTTATTATCAATATCACATTAGTTTAAAACCTAGCGATTTTGCTATGGGAGTTGGAAACAACTATATAACCAATGTTTATGAAACAAATGCACAAAATGTAAAAGATGGCTCTACAAAACCTATTAAATGGTATCAGTTTAAAATTCCAATTAAAACTCCAGAACAACGTGTAGGAAATATTGAAGGTTATCAATCAATTCGTTTCTTTCGTATGTTTCTAAAAAATGTTGACAAACCAATTGTGTTGCGCTTTGCCAGACTAGAACTTGTTAGAGGAGAATGGAGAAAATATGGTTTTGATTTATTACAACCAGGATTATATATTCCAAACGATGATGCAAATACTTTATTTGATATTGCAGCTGTTAATATTGAAGAGAACGGAAACAAACAACCCGTAAACTATGTGTTGCCTCCAGGCATTGAGCGTCAAACAAACGCTGGAAATGCTAATTTAATACGTTTGAATGAACAAGCTCTATCCTTAACCGTATGTAATTTAGAAGATGGCAAATCAAGAGCAGCTTTTAAAAATGTAAATTTTGATGTGCGTTCTTATAAAAAACTAAAAATGCATGTTCACTGTGAGGCATCACCTAATACAGCAGATCCTCTTAATCATGGAGATTTACATGCGTTCATTCGTTTAGGAAGTGATTACACCGATAATTATTATGAATATGAAGTTCCTCTTCAGGTAACACCTCCAGGACTTTACAATGGAAGTAGTGATGATGATCGATACAGAGTTTGGCCAGAAGCAAATGAAATGGTAATTGAATTTGCAAAACTCCAAGCCGCTAAACAACAAAGAAATACAGCTATTTATAGTGGTGCTTCAACACTTACAAGTGAGTTCAGTGTAACAGTTGATGGAAAAATAATTACAATAAAGGGTAATCCAAATTTAAGTGCAATCAAAACAATTATGATTGGGATTCGAAATCCAAAACATAATAGCACAGCAGATAATGATGATGGATTACCAAAATGTGGAGCTGTTTGGGTAAACGAGTTGCGACTAACTGATTTTGATGAAGAAGGAGGTTGGGCTGCTAATGCCCGAGTTACCGCTAAGTTAGCAGACTTAGGAACATTATCATTATCTGGTAATATTTACACTCCTGGTTTTGGCTCGATTGAAAATAAAGTAAGTGAACGTAAACGAGAAAGATTGATTCAATATAATGTAAGTTCAAATCTTGAATTAGGAAAGTTTATTCCAGAACAACTCAATATCCATATTCCTATGTATGTAGATTATTCTGAAACATTTATTACACCTCAATTTAACCCACTTGACCCCGATATAGAATTAACAAATGTTTTAAAGGATAAAACTATTCCCGAAGCAGATAGGAAAGAAATTAAAAAAATTACGCAGGATTATACAAAACGTAACAGTATAAACTTTAGTAATGTAAAAAAAGATAAAGGAAAAAATTCTAAGAAAAGCCATATCTATGATATTGAAAATTGGGCAGCTTCATATGCATATAACAATATGTTTAAACGAAATATAAACATTGAATATAATTCTCAAGTAAACCAGAGAGGGGGTTTAATGTATAATTTTAGCCCACAACCAAAAAACATTAAACCTTTTGCTAAATCATCTAGTAAATTCATGAAATCAAAATACATGACTTTGATTAGAGAAACCAATTTTTATTTATTCCCAAACAAATTAGGATTCTCAACAGATGTTCAACGTGATTTTAGCTCGCAAAAAAATAGAAATATTACAGGAGAAGGTGTTATTATCCAACCAACCTTTAATAAACGATTTGTGATGAATCGAAATTACGATGTTAAATATGATATTACCAAGGCATTGAAATTAGATTTTAATGCAATTAACCAAGAACGTATTTTAGAAGAAGATGGAGATATAACAGAACAGTCTAGAAAATTGTTGCGTAATGAAATTCAACAACGAATTAAAACCACAAGCTATAATCACAATACAAACTTAAATTACAATATTCCTATCAACAAAATCCCATTGTTTGACTTTACAACAGCCTCTGTACGGTATGGTTCTACATATAGTTGGACCCGTTCTCCAATTTTTGGAGTTATGAAACGTGATGCAAATGGTGAATTAATAAACAACCAAGATACACTTGGTAATACCATCCAAAATTCAAGAAACATTCAATGGAGTGGACAAGCTAATATGACAACCTTTTATAACAAAATTCCTTACTTCAAAAAAATAAACCAAAAATATCAAAAAGGAAATAGTGCTAAAAAAGGAAATATTACATCTGCTATTCAAAACAGCGGAAACAAAACCCCTGCTGACACAACTAAAAAGAAAGATAACCAATATGAAATTTTAGAACACATTGCTCGTGTTATTATGAGTATTAAAAATATTAATGTTACCTACTCTACCACTGAAGGAACATTGTTACCAGGATATAAAGGGAACTCTCAGTTTATAGGAATGGATGAACATTTTGATGGGCCAACACCAGGTTTCTTATTTGGTAGTCAAAAAGATATTAGAAATATTGCAATTGCAAAATCAACGGATGATGATCCAAATAATGATTGGCTTGTAAAAACTCAGTCCATAAATAATATGTATGTGCGTACATATTCCGAAAATTTAAATTTCAGAGTAAATGCAGAACCAATGCGTGATTTAAAATTAGAACTTACTGCAACCAAAACGCAAGCAAAAAGTTATAGTGAATTTTTCCGATGGAATAGAGATTCTGCTAAATTTTTATCACAATCTCCAATGGAAACAGGAAGCTTTAGTATAAGTACATTAACTTATAAAACATCTTTTTCTAATGCAGATGCTATATTTCAAAAATTTCTTGATTCAAGGGTAGTAATTTCATCACGATTAGGAGAACAAAATCCAAATTCACAAGGCACCATCGGAGGTTATGCTCAAGGGTATAATGCAGAATCTCAAGACGTTTTAATTCCCGCATTTATTGCTGCGTATAGTGGAAAAAACCCTGGTTCTACCAGAGCAAGACTTGACCCATTAAAACAATTACCTATGCCTAATTGGAGATTAACATATGATGGTTTATCAAAAATTGAAAGTCTGAAAAAATATTTCAAATCAGTTACTTTAAGCCACGCTTACAGGTCTTCATATAATATTGGAGGATACACGAACAACTTACTTTATGGAGAAAAAGATGGGTATGCATTTGTTCAAGAACAAGTTTCAAGTATTACTAATAACAGAAATTTTATTCCTCAATATCAAATGAATACTGCTACTATTTCTGAGCAATGGAGCCCATTAATTAAGTTTGATTTGGTTTTACAAAACAGTTTATTGGTAAATCTTGAATACAAAAAAGATAGAAATGTATCTTTAGGATTGACAAGTAAAACAGTAAATGAAGTTCAAGGACGAGAAATTGTTGCGGGTATAGGTTATAGACTACGTGATATTAAAGCAGGGAAATTAAAAATTGGCAACAAACCAATTAGAAGCGATGTCAATTTAAAGGCCGATATTTCTTTCCGTAAAAACGAAAATGTGATGAGACGTATTGTTGAGCAAGTAAGTCAATCAACTGGTGGTACTAATATTATTTCATTAAAAGTGTCTGCCGATTATATCATAAATGATAGAATTAACATTCGTGTTTTCTACGATAGAATTTATAACAAGCCTGTTATTTCTACTTCATTCCCTACTACTAATACCAATGCGGGATTAAGCTTGAGGATTACACTTTCTAATTAGTTAGTTCAAAATTGAAAGAATAGAACACGGATTATTATGATGATTATGATTTGTTATGATTGCCTTCGCGCCCCTGTCTGCCGACAGGCAGGTTTGCGGTAAAAAATAATTTCAAAGTTTAAAATTGAAAGGTTTACAATACTAGCCCATTATCAAATTATCTAATCCGCTAATTCAATAATTAACTTATTATAACTTTTCCACAATGTAGTAAGCATGTCAATCGATATTTTATTTTTGTTCTCGTAAAATTTTAAACTAAAAACAAACCATGAAATTTTTTATTGATACAGCAAATCTTTCGCAAATTAAAGAAGCACAAGACTTAGGAGTACTTGATGGAGTTACTACTAATCCATCATTAATGGCAAAAGAAGGAATCAAAGGCGAAGCAAATATTTTAAAACACTATGTTGATATTTGTAACATTGTAACTGGCGATGTAAGTGCAGAAGTTATTGCTACAGACTATGAAAACATTGTGAAAGAAGGAGAAGCTTTGGCAAAACTTCACAAACAAATAGTTGTGAAAGTACCAATGATAAAAGATGGTATTAAAGCAATAAAATATTTTACGGAAAAAGGAATTAAAACAAATTGCACACTAGTATTTTCTGCCGGACAAGCATTGTTAGCAGCAAAAGCCGGTGCTACTTATGTTTCGCCTTTCATTGGGAGATTAGATGACGTTTCTACAGATGGATTAAGATTAATAGAAGACATTAGAACAATCTATGATAATTATGGATATGAAACACAAATACTAGCAGCAAGTGTTCGTCATCCAATGCATATTATTGATTGTGCTATGATTGGTGCTGATGTAGCTACATGTCCTCTAAGTGCAATTACAGCATTATTAAAACACCCTTTAACTGATAGCGGTTTAGCACAGTTTTTAGCTGATGCAAAAAAATAAATAAACTTATACCAGAATAAAAAAGCCTGAGTAAGTTACTCAGGCTTTTTTTAATTTAACACATTTAAGGTTTTATTCCTATCACCAAAATGTCATCTACTTGTTGATAGTCTCCTCTCCAACCTTCTATCGTTTCTTCTAGTATTTGTGACTGTTCTTGCATATCTTTTTTATAAATGGATAATAACAATTCATTGTATCGTTTAATCATAAATTTCTTTCCTTTATCTCCACCAAATTGGTCAGCATATCCATCGCTACTCATATAAAGAGTATCTCCTTTTTGATATTTAATTGTATGGCAAGTAAATTTTCGTTCTACGTCTAATTGTGAACCTCCAATTGAAAATTTGTTTGCTTCAATTTTTTCGAATTTATTATCATTTAAAATATAAATAGGACGGTAAGCTCCTGCATATTTTATTTCATTATTTTTAGTATCAATCGCGCACAATGCTACATCCATACCATCACTCGTATCAACTACGTTTGTCCCTTGTTTTAAAGCTGCTTGTACACCATTATGCAAAGCATTTAAAATTTGATCTGGTTGAATAATTCCATTTTCAGAAATAATTTGATTCAATAAGTTATGCCCTATCATACTCATAAATGCTCCAGGAACTCCATGCCCCGTACAATCCACAGCTGCAATAATTTTAATTCCACCTTTCACTCCAAACCAGTAAAAATCTCCACTTACAATATCTTTGGGCTTGTATAAAACAAATGATTCAGGAAAATATTTATATATCTGATCTAATGTTGGCAAAATAGCTAATTGAATACGTTTTGCATACTGAATACTACTTGTAATGTCTTTGTTTTTTTCTGCCAACTCTTTTGTTCTAGCCTCAACTTTTTCTTCCAATATTTTATTTTCGCGTTTTATCGCACTTGTTCTATATTTAAAAAATCCCCAAAAAGCTCCAACTACAAACACTCCACATAATATATAGAACCATGTGGTTTGCCAAAAAGGAGGATTAATTTTAATATATAATGTAACTCCCTCATCATTCCATACTCCATCGTTATTAGCTGCCCTCACTCTAAAAACATAATTACCACCTCTCAACTCTGTATAACTAGCATAACGTTGAGTGCTTGGTGGCGACCAATTAGCATCTACTCCTTCTAACTTAAAACTATATTTATTTTTTGTTGGCATTTGAAAAGCCAAAGCAACAAAATCAAATGAAAAGAAATTTTGTCTCCATGATAATTCCAAAACTGTCTTATCATAAATCATTGTATCTAATTTTACTTCCTCCCCAAATCGTTTGTAAGAAGTAATTCTAACAGGAGGAGGATTAGGATTATCTTCTATTTTTTGTGGATTAAAAAGGTTAAAACCATTCACACCACCAATATACATATCTCCAGATTTACTTTTAAAAAACGCACCCTGATTGTGCTCCATCCCTTGCAAACCATCATTTACATCATAATTTCTAAAAGCACTTCCATCTATATTTTCTACAAGAGGATTAAATTTAGCAATACCTTTATTGGTGGTCATCCATAAATTGCCTTTACTATCAGGCAATACACAATACACGTAATCATTTGGTAAACCATCTTTTTCGTAATAATGATCAAAATGTTCAGTAGAAGGATTAAATTTATTAAGCCCATTTGTAGTAGCTATCCAAATAATTCCTTTTGCATCTTGATAAATATGATTCACCGTATTTGAACTCAAACTATTATAACGTTCATCTCTATCATACACAATTACATTTCCTGTTTTAACATTTAAAACATTTGCACCACCACCTTCAGTACCAATCCAAATATTTCCTTTTGCATCTTGTGAGATACAATAAATATTATTGCTTCTCAAACCATTATTTACAGTATAGTTTGTAAAAATATTTTTAGAAATATCAAAAGAAAATAAACCACCACCGTAAGTGCCAATCCACATTATTCCATCTTTATCTTCAAAAATACAAATGATAGTAGCATTATTAAATTCTTTAAATAACTTATAGCTTGTTACTTTTTTTGTCTTTTTATCGTAAGAATTCAATCCACCACCCCAAGTACCAACCCAAATTGTTCCATCTTTGCTTTGGTAGAGGGATAATACCGAATTATTATTCGCATTAGATAATTGAGGATAATGTGTGTAAATATTTTTTTCTAAATCTAAAGAAGATAAACCACCTTGTCCAGTTCCTATCCAAAGCAAACCATCTACATCTTCTAATAAAGCAAGAACAACATTACTTCTTAAATTATTATCGGATTCGTCACGTTTTTTAAAATGTTTGAATTTAGAACTTGAACGAAAATAAACATTCACTCCCCCACCTTCTGTACCAACCCAAGCAGACCCCACATTATCATGAAAAACATATTTAATTTGATTACTATTTATACCACTTGGGTTTTGATCATCAAAAGCATTGTGACGAAACAGACCTGTTTTCTTGTAATACAAATCAATCCCGCCACCATATGTTCCAATCCAAATCACACCATAAGCATCTTCTGTTACACTAGTAACTCTATCGTTCTTTAAACTATTATTATCAGCATGATTGTTTTTTAAATTTTTTAAAAACTTCCCCGATTTAGGATCAAATATTTCTACTCCTTCACCATAAGTTCCTATCCAAAAAATTCCTTCTTTGTCTTCAAAAATGGTTCTTACTTTATTGGAGTTTTCAAATTTTAATTTTCCACTTTCGTCTAATTGTGGATAAGAAGTAAATAGTTCTGTTTTTTTATCAAACTTGTTTAACCCACCACCGTAAGTGCCAATCCATATATTTCCGTCACTACCTTGCTTTAAACACCAAGCTGAATTATTTGAAATACTTTTGGGATTATTTTTCTGATTAAAATAATGTTTGAATGAATTTGTTTTTTTATCGTAACGATTCAATCCCTCATCTGTTCCAAACCACATATAACCTTCATTATCTTCAATAATGGAACGAACATTATTATTCGATAAGGAATTTTTATTATCTGACTTATTTTTGAAATGCCTTACCTTTCCTGTGCTTAAATTATAAGCATCTACTCCACCTCCATTTGTCCCAATCCAAAGAATACCACTTTTATCTTCATATAAAGAGTAAATAAAATTATTGGAAAGAGAATTGGTATCGGTTGCATTATGCTTAAAAACCAGCATATTATACCCATCATATTTATTTAGTCCATCTTGAGTACCAAACCACATAAAACCTTTGCTATCTTGCAATACACAATTTACAACCCCCATTGACAATCCTTGTTCAGATGTAATGTGCGAAAACTTAAGCTCTTGTGAGTTTGCAACTACAAAGCTTAATAATGAAGATAGAATAAGAAAAAAATATCTACTGACGATACTCTTCATAAGTAAGTGTTTACGAAGTAAATATATAAATTTTAAAAGATTTGATTGAATTATTTTTTACCAATAATTTCAAACTTTTGTGTAAGTGTTTCGCCATCCTCATCAACAAGTGTTAAAACATGTTCTCCTTCATTTGGAGCTAATGCCAATTGGTGACTATTTTGAGTAACAGCTACAAAAATACCATCTAAATGCCAATAAACTTTTTTTGATGCATTACGATGTGCAACTTGAAAAATGGTTTTTCCCATTTCCCCATTTAATTCAATAGGAACATATATTTTACTAAACTGCTTTGGATAAATTATTTCCATTTTATTTATATCCACATTTTCACAATCTGAACGGTATGGAGGCAACTCCTTGTAAGAAGGATTTTTTGATTTATAATACCATTCCATTGATGGAGGTAGAACAAACCAAGAAATGTGTTTCATATTATTTACACTTTCGCAATTACTGTTTACTCTATACTTTTGATCTAAATCTGTATGAATAACTTTATGGTATTTACATGCCTCTGATTTTAATCCATTCTTCTGTATCCACTGCATTTCAAGAGGTTCACATATTTCTGTTGCCCTACACCCACTCTGCTTACAAACATTTACTCTTTCCATTTCATCATAAGGCTTGTCAAACCAATTACTTGGTTTTAAAATATTAAAAATACTGAACAAAACTGGAGCAGCCGTTTGTACGCCCACTAAACCAGGTCGTCCTTCACCATTTGCATTACCAACCCAAACACCTACGGTATATTTAGGAGTTACTCCCACTGCCCAGCCATCTCGGTAACCAAAACTGGTTCCTGTTTTCCAAGCTATTTTTTGATTAGAAATATATTGCCTCCACTGCGCTTCCTCATCTGGCCGAGAAACTTCAACCATTGCTTCAAACGTTAAAAAAATGGATGCTGCATCAATCACACTTGCATTTACAATCTCTTCCTTTTTTCCATCTTCGTTAATAATATAATTTGGTGGATGAATATCAAATTGATTATACTTTCCACTATATTTTGTAAAATGATTTAACACACGCCCCATGCTTGCGTAAACACCAGTTATATCCCAGAGCTTACCTTCTGCTCCACCTAAAATAATTGAGAGTCCATAATGTGATGGTGGTTTGTTTAAAGTAGTGATTCCTAATTTCTTTAAACTAAAATTAAATTTTTCAATTCCATAATTTTGCAACATTCTCACTGCTGGAACATTTAAACTTCTTGCCAATGCTTTTTTGGCAGGAACAGCACCATCATAAGTCATATTATAATTTTGCGGTGCATAACCTGCAATTTGCGTTGGAATATCAGGAATAATTGTATTTGCAAGTAGTTCTCCATCCGTTAACATACTCGCAAACAAAAAAGGTTTTAAAATACTTCCAGTACTTCTAGGTGCATTAATTATATCTACATTACTTTCAAAATCAGGATTGCTACTTGTAATATTTCCAATATAAGCCAATGTATTTCCAGTATTTACATCCAATACCAAAGCACATAAATTATTAATTTGGTTCGATTTATAAACTTTATTATAACTTTCTACAATTGCATTACAACGTTCTTGCAAACCAATATCAATAGTCGTTTTAATGCGTTTACCTTCCATTCCTTCCTTACAAGCGCGTTGCAATAAATGAGCTGCAATTTGAGGAAGAGGAAAAGGTTTTTCAGGTAAGGGTTCTTGCTTGCTCAATTCACATGTTTCGGCATCAATTATTTTTGCTTTTAATAATTTATCCAACAAACGATTTCGTTTGTTTAATAAACGTTGGTGATTTTTTCCAGGATAAATTAAACTTGGAGCATTTGGCAATACTGCTAATGTTGCTGTTTCTGCCCAAGAAAGCTTGTCTGAATTTCTACCAAAGTACCGCCATGATGCTGCATCAATGCCAACCACATTACTTCCAAAAGGCGCATTCGAAGAATACAATAGAAGTATTTCTAATTTCGAGTAAGTCAACTCCAAACGCATAGCCATTGTTATTTCAATTAGCTTTTCAAAAAAAGTACGTCCTTTATTTTTGCGAGAAAGCCGAATTACTTGCATGGTTAAAGTACTTCCTCCACTTACAACTTTTTTTGAACTAATATTTTGTTTTATAGCTCTGGCAAAAGCCAGCAAATCAATACCATGATGCGCAAAAAAATTTTTGTCTTCAAATTGTGTAATACAAGCAATAAATTTTTTAGGGATAGTTTTTGAATTTGGAAAACGCCATTGACCATCAGTCGCTATTTTTGCAGCAAGTAATCTGCCATCTTTATCTTCTAATACAGTACTTGTAGCATTTTTAAATAAAGGAGAAGGCAAACAAAACCAAAACCAGATAAGCAAAATCAATCCAATTGAAAATCCAATTCCTTTCTTTGATTTTAAAAACTGAATAATTGATTTAAATTTAGTTTGCACAAACAAAAAGGTTAAAAACAGAAATTACTGTTTGTGAATATTACAAAAATTAATCAACCAATTTATATTCAAATATTCACTTGGCGTTTTAATTTTATATTTATGCTGCGTAGCTTTTTTGATAAGTACAGTCAATTGGTGTTTCATTTCATAAGTATTGCCATCAAGAATGGCAATTAGCTCTTCATACAAACTGTACAAATTAAATTCATTAAAATATTCAACCACCGCTTTTTCTTTGAATAGCTCTTTTGCCTTTTTGTAATTTTTTTCAATCAAGTGCACTCTCATTCTTAAAACCAAGGATTGGTCGTAAGGCATAAGTAAATTGTTTTCTTTTTTTACTTTTTTAATATATTCATCCAATTGACTTATCAAAAAGTCTTTATCTGTTTTTAACCTTTTAGTATTCGGAAAAATATCTGTATAAATTTTTGCCTTTTGGGTATAAGCAAAATTTAGCTTGTCTATTTGATTGTTTTCTTTTAAAAACTTTATAAATAAATCCGTAGTAACTATTGCATCATCATATCTTTCAGCCATGCATTGTAATGTAAACATATTGCTATAAAGCGATTCTGTTTTATACATTCTAAATACAGAATCAGCATCATGAGCCAAATTCCATACCTCTTGTATTGAAGCCAGTGCATCTTGAAACTCACAACGATTAAAATGATAGAACATAGTGCTTTGTGCAAAATGAAAATGCTGGTATTTTACATAATTTGCTCTATAATTAATAAGCGGCACAAAAGGGTTTTGTGCATATAACTTTTTAAATTGGCTCATGTGCCTGCTTACCACTTGCATCTCTCCATAATATTGAGGCGAACCCAATTTATAATATAATGACACATGATTATAACACATCGAAAATCGAGGATATTCTTTATGTTTTAATGCTAACTCTTTTAAAATGTTTAAATGTTTTTGTGCATGTTTTATTCCTTTCGAAAAATTGATTTCATAAATAATTCGTGCGTTTAATGACACCTTTTGAATATCATACAACAAATCCATTGCTTTCTCATACCGATTATAAAGGATTCTATTTTTCTCATTTTTATTGAATGCTTGGTTCAAAAAAATGAGCAAATCAATAATACTTGGCAACAACTCAAATATGTTTTTTTTCCAACATTCCTTTTCTAATTCAATCAACTGTTTGTAAGCACTTTCTTTGTTATTAGCAAGTGCTGAACTTCTGGCTTCAAAAAGTTTTTTTTCTTCATCTGCCAACAATGTTTTTTCTGATTCAATGGAAGATGTAATGTTATTCAATTCATCGTATACCTTTTTTCGTAGTTTAAAATATCTATTTTCTAAAACATTATCTTTTATTTGACCTTGATTACCATAAACATACTGAACTACCTCTGTATTTTTAAAACTTCGGTTAGTAGTATTCTCTAAAAAGCTTAAATATTTTATACCTACAGGAGAATCTTTAAATCTAAAATTTAATTCAGATTTTTCGGTGCTATTTAATTTTTTATATAAATCGAAAACTTCTTTGTTCATATTTTTTCTTTCAAAAGAATATATGCGAAATTACAGCATTTAATGATAAATTAATTCTAAACAGAGAAAAACTCTGCTATTGAGTAATCTGTTTAATTTTATGTAAAAGCGCGTTAACCAATTCTTCTTTTCAACTACTCCCAATAATTATCGGGACGAACTGACAACACACGTTGCTTAATCTACACACTCTTCGACAAGCCCAAAGTGACTAACGCACAGTAATTGGAGATTGCTACGCTCCGCTCGTAATGACGTCCTGGTCATTGCGAGGGCTTTTCGCCCGAAGCAATCTCATGGGAGTGAATAACGTTTATATTTTAATTTCAGCCCCAAGTCTTCGACACTTCGATAAACTCAGCGCAGGCTGAGCTCAGACTGACTGACGCACTAAATCCCCCTCTTGTCCGTAGGACTCCTTCGGAGAGAGGAGTTAGGGGTGTGTTGTTCTATTGTCCTTTTGCCTTGACGCAAAAGAACGAAAAAGTCAAGACTGAATAAAATTTTTCTGAAATTCAATTTGCCATCAAGCCGATGCTTTAAACTCGCACTGATTTTTACAAAATCAGTACTCAAACACTAAAGCATCTTCACACATTCCACGCTTTTGATAACAAATGAATTTTTAAGAAAAATTTTATTAGGTCACTCTTATTCGATCATATATATTGAAAAAAAGTTGGATGTGCTTCCCAAAGTCTTCGACAAGTTCAGACTGACAACGCACTGAACAACTATTTAATTATAAATAATCTTTCGAAGTAGCGGGAAGGAATGACGGCAAACGATGCCGAGTCGACTGTGGGAAGAGATTTTGCCGTCTTGATTTTTTGTTTCTTTTTTATCAAGAAAAAAGAAAACACAAAAAATTTTAATTAAGAGCTACCGCACGTTCTCGACTACTCCCGATAAAATCGGGACGAACTGAGATTGTTCCGTCACCCTGAACTTGTTTCAGGGTCTCATGAGATGCTGAAACAAGTTCAGCATGACTTAGACATTTTGTGCCTTCACCTGACAGCGCGCTTTGCTAATACTACGCACACTCTTAAACACGCTCAGAATGACCAAACGCGCAAACCAGCACAACCAAATGCCAACATGTCATTAATAACTTTTTGGCAAATCATTTGACATTATTGAAATACAATATTTACCTTTAGGGTCAATAAGGAAAAAATAAATAATTAAATTTTATAAATTAAAATCAAAGAAAATGGCTTTAGAAATCACAGACGCTAATTTTGATGAATTAGTAGCAAAATCAGACAAACCAGTATTATTAGACTTTTGGGCAGAATGGTGTGGACCATGCCGTATGGTTGGACCAGTTGTAGAAGAATTATCAAAAGACTACGAAGGAAAAGCAGTAGTTGGTAAAGTTAATGTTGACCACAATGCAAACGTTTCTGCAATGTTTGGCATCCGTAATATCCCTACTATCTTATTTTTTAAAGGTGGCGAAGTTGTTGATAAACAAGTAGGTGCCGTTCCTAAATCGGTATTAGACGCTAAATTAAAAGCGTTGATGTAATTTTAAAAATTCAAAAATTAAAGTCAAAATTCAAAAGAGTAAATACTTCTTTGAATTTTGACTTTTTAATTTATCGTGTTTCAGCATGCCAACAATAAACCGTCAACAAATACAACAGTTTTCTCACCTGGAGCTTATTGCTAAACAAGTGGTAGAAGGTTTTATTACAGGTTTACACAAAAGCCCTTTTCATGGCTTTAGTGTGGAGTTTGCTGAGCATAGACTTTACAATACCGGTGAATCAACCAAACATATCGATTGGAAACTTTTTGGACGAACCGATAAACTTTTTATAAAACGTTTTGAAGAAGAAACCAACCTGCGTTGTCAAATTGTAATCGATTCATCTTCATCTATGTATTTTCCGGTGGCTGATTTGCCTAAATCAAAACACAATAAAATTACTTTTTCTGTTTATTGCGCTGCTGCATTAATTGAATTATTAAAACGACAAAGAGATGCTGTTGGTTTATCCATTTTTGCAGAAAAAACAGAAGTTCACACTCCTGCAAAATCAAGCACTTTACACCATAAAATATTATACAATCATTTGGAGCAATTGCTGCATCCTTTTGATAATAAAGAACACAAAGCAACTTCAGCAGTTAATGCTTTGCATCAAATAGCAGAAAGCGTACACAAACGTTCATTAATTGTTGTTTTTAGCGACATGTTTGAATCCAAAGAAAATGATGAGGACTTATTTTCGGCATTACAACATTTAAAACATAATAAACATGAAGTAGTACTCTTTCATGTAACCGACAAACAAAAAGAACTGGATTTTGATTTTGAAAACCGGCCATATAAGTTTATTGATATGGAAACAGGTGAAGTATTAAAACTACACCCAAATGAAGTAAAAGAAAATTACTTAAAACAAATGGCTGCCTACAAAAAACAATTACTACTTAAATGTGGACAATATAAAATTGATTTTGTGGAAGCGGATATTAACCAAGGCTTTGAACAAGTTTTGCTTCCATATTTGGTTAAGAGGACGAAGATGTTGTAAACTATTTTTCTTCCAACTTCTCAAATTTTTTATTCAATCTTTTCAGTTCACTTTCTATTGAATCGAGCTTAGTTGATGTAGAAAATTTTGTAATAATGTTAGTAATAGCTTTTACAATTGTTGAATCGTTTATTAAACGAGATTGAATTTGCCCTTTTTGTATTTTCAGTTTATCTATACTCGATTTAGATTTTCCATTTTCAATAACAATTCCCTTACTACCAAGAATATCAAGTGAAGATATTATGTATAAAGCGTCCTCCGTAATCAAAACATCTCTGTTTATTTCAGTTTCAACAAGTATTTTAGAGGATTGCAAAACATGAAAGTTTGTAACAGTTCCAATTTTTAATCCATTAATAAGCACGGGCGATTTTTCCTCTAACCCGTCAATATTATCAAATTCTATTTTTATCGTATTCGTTTTATTGCACGAGAAACCAATAAATAATAAAATAAAAAATGGCTTACATATAATTTTTTTCATATTTATTTAATAACATCAAAATATAACCCCTTCTCGAAAATAGCGTTAAGCCACAATTACATCATAAATTTAAAAATTTTAATTGTATTCATACCTAAAAACATCTTCTCCACAACAGGGAGCCAAAATACATGGGTCGGAGTTTGGTTTTATTGGATACACCCATTTTTCAGTTAGCTTATCATTTTTATAAATATTTTTTTGAATTATTTGATTGTTTATTTTTTTGTAAAGCAATAATCCAAGGTTGTTATATTCGTATGTAATTATCGTTTTTTGCTCTTTATTTAAAATAGTTTCCTTAACTAAATTCAAATCTGAGTACTCATAAATAATTTCTAATGAATTGTTTTTATATTTTTTAGACAACCTGCCCACGCTATCGTATAAATAATCACACTTAACAGACCAATCAATTCCATAACACAATTCACTTACAAGTTGTTTTTTATCATTGTATGAATATTTATAATTTATTCCAGAAATTTTATCATTCTTGCATTCATCAGAAATTAAAAGCAAATCATTGGTATACTTATACTCTCTAATATCTCCGTTATGAAATAATGATTGCAATGGTTTGCCTAAAGAATCGTATTTAATCTGTTTTATAAAAAATAAAAAACTATCTTTTTGATAAAGCTGAATATTTATAAGCCTATTTTTATCATCATAAGTGTACCTCTCGTTAAAAACAGCCTCTTTTAAGTCTGATTGACAAAAATGGATAATCTTTTTTAAAGGATATATATTAATACTATCATTCTGAGAGAACAAAACAGAAAACTGTAAAAAAAGAAATAAGACAAATAATGATTTTATGATGGGTTTCTGCATTTTATTAAATTCTTTTCTTTGCATTAAACTACAAAAATAATGGCACTACTATCTTTTTTAATATTTCCGATTTAGAAAACGTAAAGATTTTACTTTAATTGCTATTTGCTAGATTAATTAAAATTCCCCCTCAAAATCTTACATCAATTTATTAAATAATCAATAAAAAATCAAAAACTAACACTTTTTAAGGGGGTGTTAATAAAATTTTATCACTTTTTAAGACTACCCTCCCCCCTTTTTTATACTTTTGAGCCGTAAAATTGATTTTTTTTCATTGAACCTTAAACTTTGAACTTTATATTTATTAACTTTTTAACTCATAAAAAAAATGGCATTCCACAGATTTAAAGCATTAGAAGCGGTTTTAACCCGCACACCTCAAGAGGTAGTTTTACCTAGTAATAAAGTATCCGAGTTTTTTGGAGAAAGTGTTTTTGGCATTGATGCCATGCGCGAATACCTTTCGGAAGAAGCATTTGCAAGCGTTATGTCTGCTATGCAACAAGGTACTCAAATAGATAGAAAAATGGCCGACCAGGTGGCTGCTTCTATGAAAGCTTGGGCAAACTCAAAAGGTGCTACACATTATACACACTGGTTTCAACCTCTTACAGGTACTACTGCCGAAAAACACGATGCCTTTTTTGAACCTACCGAAGGCGGAAGAGCAATCGAGCGCTTTGGTGGTGGACAATTGGTACAACAAGAGCCAGATGCTTCTTCTTTTCCTAATGGTGGAATACGTAATACATTTGAAGCGCGTGGTTACACAGCTTGGGATCCAACTTCACCTGCATTTGTAATAGGAAAAACATTGTGTATTCCAACTATTTTTGTGGCTTACACAGGTGAGGCATTAGATTTTAAAACTCCTTTATTAAAAGCATTACACGCTTTAGACAAAGCTGCTGTGGATGTTTGTCAATATTTTGATAAAAACGTAACCAAAGTAACTGCTACTTTAGGTTGGGAGCAAGAATACTTTTTAGTGGATGAAGCATTATACAATGCACGCCCCGATTTAGCAATGACGGGACGTACCTTATTTGGTCACACACCAGCTAAAGGACAACAATTAGAAGATCATTACTTTGGTTCTATTCCAGAAAGAGCAACGCGTTTTATGCGCGATTTTGAAATTGAATCTTTAAGATTAGGTATTCCTATTAAAACGCGCCACAATGAGGTGGCACCTAATCAGTTTGAATGTGCTCCTGTTTTTGAAGAGTGTAACTTAGCTGTTGACCACAACCAATTATTAATGGATGTGATGGAAAAAGTTGCTAGGCGTCATAATTTCCGTGTATTGCTTCACGAAAAACCTTTTGCAGGAGTAAACGGAAGTGGTAAACACAACAATTGGAGTTTAGGAACAAATACTGGCAAAAACCTTTTATCGCCAGGTAAAACACCAAAAACAAATTTACAATTCCTTACTTTCTTTATAAATACAGTAAAGGCAGTTCATGACAATGCAGATTTAATGCGTGCTACAATTGCTTCTGCAAACAATGATCATCGCTTGGGTGCAAATGAAGCTCCTCCAGCAATCATGTCGGTATTTTTAGGAACACAACTTTCTAATGTATTAGACGAATTAGAAAGCAAAGTAAAATCTGGGAAAATGAGTCCGGATGAAAAAACAGCACTTAAATTAGGTGTTGGTAAAATCCCTGATATTCTTTTAGATAATACAGATAGAAACAGAACTTCACCATTTGCTTTTACAGGAAATAAATTTGAATTCCGTGCAGTGGGCTCATCTGCAAACTGTGCAGGACCGATGACTGTGATGAATACTATTATGGCCGATCAGTTGGTAAAATTCAAAAAAGATGTAGATGCTCTTATTTCTAAAAATGTAGATAAAGATGAAGCCATTTTCCAAGTATTGCGCAACTATATTGTAGCATCTAAAAAAATTCGTTTCGAAGGAAATGGTTATGGTGAAGAGTGGGTAAAAGAAGCAGCAAAACGTGGACTTTCAAACATCAAAACCACTCCACAAGCATTAGAAACGTATGTATCAAAACAAACTATTGATTTGTTTGAGCGCAATAATATTATGACACACCGTGAACAACATGCACGTTATGAAATTTATTTAGAAACATACACTAAAAAAATTCAAATAGAATCTCGTGTAATGGCCGATTTATCTTTAAATCATATCATCCCAACTGCAATAAAATACCAAGGTTCATTGGTTCAAAACGTAAAAGGATTAAAAGAGATATTAAGTGGTGCTGAGTTTAAAAAAGCTGCTCAAATTCAGTTAGACATGATTTCTGAAATATCAGAACACATCAATAATATCAAAACAAAAGTAGATGCAATGACAGAAGCTCGTAAAAAAGCAAATGCAATTACTGACAGTAAAAAACAAGCAATAGAATATTGCGAGAAAGTAAAATCTTATTTTGATGATATTCGTTACAATGTTGATAAATTAGAGCTAATAGTAGATGATGAAAACTGGCCTTTACCAAAGTACAGAGAGTTATTATTTACCAAATAAAAAAGTGCAAACACCTGAAAATCAAATTTCAGGTGTTTTTAAGTTTAATAAA
This sequence comes from uncultured Chitinophaga sp., assembly GCA_964549315.1. GTDB lineage: Bacteria > Bacteroidota > Bacteroidia > 2-12-FULL-35-15 > 2-12-FULL-35-15 > 2-12-FULL-35-15. Next base: position 44,380 of record CAZJUY010000010.1, read on the forward strand.
CGAGATATTATTAGCTAAATAATAATTCGACAAAGAATTTTTTTGTTTCAAATATTTATTTATTTTAGCAGCCTATAAAAAGTAAAACCTTAAACCGATATGAAATTATTTACAAAATTTACTGCTATTCTTGGAATAGCAATGTTAATGTCAGTAAATGCATCTGCTCAGAAAAATTATATGAAAGACGCAGACTTCGCTTTTAATGGAAGACAATATGGCAATGCCATAGAGCTTTACAAAAAAGCGTCTGAAAAAGAAAAGAAAAAAGAGAAGAAAGCTTACATCATCTTTAAAATTGCAGAATGCTACCGCAATATCGGAGATATGAAACAATCAGAATCTTGGTACACAAAAGCTATCAAAGCAAACTACAATGAGCCAAAAGCTAAATTGTACCTTGCAGATGCTAAAAAAGCACAAGAAAAATACAACGAAGCATTAATAGAGTACAACAACTACAAAAAAGAAGTTCCTTCTGACCCTAGAGGGGAAGACGGTGCTAAATCTTGTGAATTAGCTCAAAAATGGAAAGATACACCTACACGTTATAAAGTAGAGAATCTTGCTCAAATCAACTCTAAAGATCCTGATTTTTGCCCAACATATGCTGATAAAAAATACAACAAATTGTATTTTACCACAATGCGTCCAGGTGTTACAGGAAGCGAAACAGATGGTTCTATTGGTGAACTTTATAGTGACCTTTTCGAAACATCAATGGATAAAAATGGTAAATGGAGTACTCCTGTATCTATTGGTCCTCCAGTAAATACAAAAGATAACGAAGGTTTATCTACGATGACTAAAAAAGGTGATTTATTAGTATTTTCAAGAGTTGAAGTAAAAAAAGGAAAACAAACTTATAACCAATTATGGTATGCACCAAGAAAAGGTACTTCTTGGGGTGATCCAATTAAAGTTGAGTTTTGCTTGGATTCATTTAAATATGCATCGCCTGCATTAACAGCCGATGGAACAATGATGGTTTTTGCATCAAACATGCCAGGCGGACAAGGCGATAACGATTTATGGTACACTACTTTTGATAAAAAAGCTAAAAAATGGTCTGACCCTAAAAATTTAGGTACTACTATTAATACAGCTGGTAAAGAACAATTTCCTTTTATACATGATGATGGAACTTTATACTTCTCTTCTAACGGACATTTAGGAATGGGAGGTTTGGATATTTTCAAAGCTGAGAAAAAAGGCGAAAACCAATGGGGTAATGTAATTAACATGAAATACCCTATCAATTCAGCTGGTGATGATTTTGGTATCATTTTCGAAGGTAAAAAAGAACGTGGCTATTTATCTTCAAACCGTGAAGGAACAAAAGGTTCAGATGACATTTGGTCATTTGTATTACCACCATTATTGTTTACTATCGAAGGTGTAGTATCTGACTGTAAATTCAAAGAAGTTATACCTGGTGTAACCGTTAAATTAATTGGTTCTGATGGTTCGTCTGCAGAAGTAAAAACAGATGCTGCTGGTTATTATAAATTCGCAGAAAATGGTTCAAACCGCTATGTAAACCCTAATACTTCTTATGTTTTACAAATTGCTGTTTCTAACGATGTAAAAACAACTCAAGCGCCTCAAGGTTTCTTAGCTAGTTCTGAAAAACCAAAAGTAACTACTGTTGGTACTGAAGAATCAAAAACATTTAAAAACGATTTTTGTTTAGTTCCTATTCAAAAAGAGATCCGTTTTCCTGATGTATTATACGATTTAGGTAAAGCTGATTTACGTCCAGAGTCTAAAGATTCATTGGATTTCTTATACCAAACATTAATTGACAATCCAACTTTTGTTATTGAGTTAAGTTCACATACCGATTACCGTGGTAGTGATCCAGCCAACCAAAAATTATCTGAGGCTCGTGCTAAATCTTGTGTTGATTATTTAGTTTCAAAAGGTATTCCTTCAGCACGTATGGTTCCTAAAGGATACGGTGAAAAACGTCCTTTAGAAGTAGATACTGATAACGATGGAAAAGTAGATTATACTTTATCTGAAGCATATATTAACAAAACAAGTAAAGGACAACCAAAAGAATTTTACGAAGCACTGATGCAAAAAAACAGACGTACCGTATTTGGTGTATTGCGTAAAGACTTTGTTGACCCTAATGCTCCTAAGGATGTTCCAAAACCAGTTGAAACTCCTAAACCAAAAACTGAAGAAGAAGAAGAAGAATAATACTCCTCTTTCTTAATAACTAATAAAAACATCCCGTAGAATATCTGCGGGATGTTTTTATTTTTGCGAAGTAAATAGTAACTCCTCGATAAAAGGAGAAATCTTTTCAAATATGACCGACAACCGATATAACCAACGAGGCGTATCTGCATCAAAAGAAGATGTACACAAGGCCATTGCAAAAATTGATAAAGGTTTGTTTCCAAAAGCATTCTGCAAAATTGTTCCTGATTATTTAACTGGCGATAAAGATTATTGTATTGTAATGCATGCTGATGGTGCTGGAACAAAATCCTCACTTGCTTACATGTATTGGAAAGAAACGGGTGACGCTTCTGTTTGGAAAGGAATCGCTCAGGATGCTATAATCATGAATACAGATGACTTATTATGTGTAGGAGCAACAGATAATATTTTATTATCTTCTACTATTGGTAGAAACAAAAATTTAATTCCAGGAGAGGTTATTTCTACCATCATCAATGGAACCGAAGAAATTTTAGAACAACTTAGAAATTACGGAATTGGAATTTATTCCACAGGTGGCGAAACTGCTGATGTTGGAGATTTAGTTCGAACATTAATAGTTGATTCAACAGTTGTTTGCAGAATGAAACGTTCTGATGTAATTGACAATAAAAATATTCAGGCTGGTGATGTAATTGTAGGATTAGCATCTTATGGAAAAGCAAGTTATGAAACAGAATACAATGGCGGAATGGGAAGCAATGGTTTGACTTCTGCACGCCATGATGTTTTTGAAAAATATTTAACAAAAAAATTTCCTGAAAGTTTTGATGCTGCTGTTCCTGAAAATCTTGTTTACAGCGGCAAAATAAAATTAACTGACCTTATTAAAACTAATAACGAAGAACCAACAGCTAACAACCAAATCACTGCTGGAAAATTGGTACTCTCTCCTACTCGTACGTATGCTCCTATTATTAAAAAAATACTAGATACGCATCGTCAAAACATACACGGAATGGTACATTGCAGTGGTGGTGCACAAACGAAAGTATTGCACTTTACAGAAAATGTACATATCATTAAAGATAATCTCTTCCCTATTCCACCATTATTTAAATTAATACACGAACAAAGCGGAACAAGCTGGGAAGAAATGTATAAAGTTTTTAATATGGGACATCGAATGGAATTATACGTTCCCGAAAATATTGCACAAGAAATTATTGCTATTTCAAAATCATTTAATGTGGATGCACAAATTGTTGGAAAAGTTGAAGCAAGCGATAAAAATAAATTAACTATTCAATCAGAATTCGGAACATTTGAATATTAGCTTAGTATTAAGCAAATCGGCAGTAGACAACAGACAAAGGGAATCAATGTCTAAAGTGAAGCCGATTTTTTTTGTACTTTTGTATTCATAATTTATAATTCGTAATTCATAATTTTAATATACCGTGTTAGAGAAATTAGCAGCAATAAAAAGACGTTGGGAAGAAGTGGAACAAAAACTTTCAGATCCAAAAATAATTGGAGACATGAAAGAATTCAAAAAATTCAACAAAGAATACAAAGATTTAACAGAAGTTGTAAACGCGTATCACGATTATAAGAAAGTGGTTGAGAATATTGAATTTAATAAAGAAATTCTTGCTACTGAAAAAGATTCTGAAATGATTGAAATGGCAAAACTTGATTTGGATGAGCTGTTGCCAAAGAAAGAACAAATGGAATCTGCTATTCATCAAATGTTAATTCCTAAAGACCCTGAAGATGCAAAAAATTGTGTGATTGAAATCCGTGCAGGTACAGGTGGAGATGAAGCTAGTATTTTTGCTGGTGATTTATACCGTATGTACACACGTTTTCTTGAAACAAAAGGAATGCGATATGAAGTGATTGATTTCAATGAAGGAACAATGGGCGGTTACAAAGAAGTAATTATTGAAGTAAAATCTGATAATGCATATGGAATATTAAAATTTGAAGCAGGTGTTCATCGTGTTCAACGCGTACCTTTAACAGAAACAATGGGTCGTGTTCATACTTCTGCAGCTACTGTTTTAGTAATGCCAGAAGCAGATGAAGTGGATGTAGTTTTGAACCCAGCCGATATTGAAATGCAAACAGCTCGTTCTGGTGGTGCAGGTGGGCAAAATGTAAATAAAGTAGAAACTAAAGTAATGCTTACTCATAAACCAACTGGTATTGTTGTAACCTGCCAAATAGAACGTTCTCAATTAGGAAATCGTGAACGTGCAATGGTAATGTTGCGTAATAAATTATATGAATTAGAATTACAAAAGCATTTAGAAGCTGCATCAAAAAAACGCAAAACAATTGTTGCCACTGGTGATCGTTCCGAAAAAATAAGAACTTACAACTATCCACAAAATAGAATTACTGACCATAGAATAAATATGACAGTTTATAATCTAACAGATTTTATGGATGGAGACATTCAACCAATGATTGATGCTTTACAATTAGCAGAAAATACTGAACGAATGAAAGAAGGAGGATTGACGGTATAGTAATTAGTAATATTAAAAATGCAAGATTACTAAAGACTAAATACTAAGAACTAAAAAATGACAAAAAAAGAATTATTCGAAAATATAAAAAGTAAAAAAAGTTTTTTGTGTATTGGTTTAGATACCGATATAACTAAAATCCCACCACATCTTTTATTAGAAGAAGATCCTATTTTTGAGTTCAACAAACAAATAATTGATGCCACCCACGATTTATGTGTTTCTTACAAACCCAATGTTGCTTTTTATGAAACAGAGGGTGTTAAAGGTTGGATAAGCTTAGAAAAGACAATCAATTACTTAAACCAAAATTATCCCAACCAATTTACCATTGCTGATGCAAAACGTGGTGATATTGGAAATACATCTAAAATGTATGCAAAAGCATTTTTAGAAAAAATGAATTTTGATTCCATCACAGTTGCCCCGTACATGGGTGAAGACAGCGTTACACCATTTTTAGAATACAAAAACAAATGGGTAATTCTTCTTGCGCTTACATCAAATAAAGGAGCATTTGATTTTCAAACTTTAAATACTGATTCCAAATTGCTTTACCAACAGGTACTTGATACATCTAAAAAATGGAGCAGCCCCGAAAATATGATGTACGTTGTTGGTGCTACAAAAGCTGAAATGTTTACTGAAATAAGAAAAATTGTTCCTGATAGTTTTTTATTAGTTCCAGGAGTTGGCGCACAAGGAGGAAGCTTACAAGATGTTGCTAAATACGGAATGAATAAAGAATGTGGCTTACTTGTAAATTCATCTCGTGGAATTATTTATGCTAGCACTGGAAAAGATTTTGTAGAAAAAGCCAGAGCAGAAGCTAAAAAGCTACAAGAGGAAATGGCAGAACTACTTGAAGAATATTTGTAACAAACAATATTTACCTGTGTATGGAAAAACACGAACAAGAATTAAGAGCCCTTTTATTGAACAAAACTTTAAATGATATTGAAATATTCAACACCAATTTAAATTTTTTTTCTCCAAATGAAGAACGTACTTGGATTGTTGATGGAGGTATAGAATTAAAAATTGACGAAGATTATTTTTCATTTTCATATTCTACTGAAAATGATTTTTTTGACGCATTCACCACTCCTATCAACAAAGTTAAAACCAACGCAGAATTGCAAGCACTTGAAGCAAAAAATGCGGATGAAATAAATAATTTAATTGGGAAAACAATTACCGAAATTGAAGTAATATGGAATTTTTATACTGAATTTAATGAGGATAACGAATTAGAAACAGAAAAAAAATACATGCCAGTACAAATGATTCTACATTTCGACAATCATTCTTTTTTACAAATTTCAGGCTTGGCTTATGGAGTAAGAAATAATGAGCTGATTGATATGGAATTGAGCTCAGAAGCAGAACTATTGATTTCAGTTAATGATAGGGTTAAGATATAAAACCTACTCTTCTTTATAACTCGCTTTGATAGAAAAATAACTTACTTCACCTGATTTAACATTTCCATCAGCTTGTAACAAACCATTTTCTTTTGTTTTTAAAGCCAATGTAAGTTGAACATTGGGTGTTTCTTCTGGGTTTAAAATAGCTGTAAATTTTATATTATCCCCAGTAACCATTGTAAGTTTCTTATTTAAAATATGTTCTACCGTTTCTTTAACCATTTGTGTTAAACAAACACCAGGCGCAACTGGATTTCCAGGAAAATGACCTTTGTATATTTCGTGCTTAGGATTCAATTCAATATCGATTAAATATTTTTCACCTGTTTGAATTTCTTTTATTTTAAAATAATCGTTGATTAACATAGCTGTAATTTATTATTTACGAATAATATTAAAGTTTCTGAATTCACCAATGTGAATTCCTGTTTTTTGATAAATAAAATTTAAAAATTGCCTGCGAAAAGACTCTTTTTTTGCTTTAGAAGGATCAAATACAAAATTCCAATTTAAGCGTTTAATACGTTGTTCCATTACTTTTGGATGTGTTCCTTTGAATAAAGCTACAGAATCAACATTTGAAAAATCAAATTCTTCAACTTTAGGAACATTTTTTTGTACCCATTCATCACTATGCCAAAGTTTTTGAAATTCCAATTGTTTTTGTTGCATAGCCAAAGGGGTTTTTACCCATCCATAATGATAAATCCAAGCATCAATCAGAACTACATCCAATTTTTTATTATCATCTTTCCTAAAACTAACAGCATCTCTATACGAGTATATATTTTTTTTGTTTTTAATTACTCTTATTTCTTTTTTTTGCCAATGTCTAGAATCAGCATAATAATCATAAGAGCCATAAAAATTTAAATGTTTAAACAGCAGACCATCCACTTTTTCATCATCCTTATATTTCAACATTCCTTGTTTAATCGCTTCTAGATATTTTTCATGAATTACTTCATCCCCTTGTATATAAAAAGCCCAATCAGCATCTTGAGAAATTGCTTTAAACGCTTTATCAGTCTCAACAGCTAACACCTTCCCTCCTTCTCTTAATGATTCATCCCATATGGTTTCAATAATTTTTATTTTAGAAGAACCAATTGATTTAATATAACCTAGTGTATCGTCATCCGATTTACCAACAGCCACTATAAATTCGTCACATATCGGTAAGATTGAAGTAATTGCTTCAAGTATGGGATAATCATATTTTATAGCGTTTTTAATAAATGTAAAACCAGATACTTTCATATAGTTTTTTATTACTCTGCGAAGATAATAAGTTTATTTCGTCTGCTTACTTGTAAAAAATGATTTGAAAAAAGAAGGGTAAAAATAAAAACCACTTACTTTATTTTTAAAACTAAATAAAGTTGTTTTGGGTGTTATTTCTATTCTTCTTATTTGAAACATATCTTCTCCAAATTGTTTTGGGCCTGTATTGGTAGAAACTGCATATTCAAATCCTGCTTGCTTTGTAATCTTTTTAATTTCATCATTTATTCCACCGAATGGATATGCAAAACTTATTGCTTCTTTTTTTGTAATGGCCTCAATATCATTTTTAGAGCCTTTAATTTCAGTTAATTGAACTCCTGAATTATGTTCTAATAAATTAACATGATGTTGGGTATGTCCGCCCATTTCAATCCCATAATCACTCATTTCTTTTATCTGAGTATTACTCATCATGTCAATTTTAGGTTCACCTTCTTTTACACCCCACGCATTGTGATTTATTTTTGTAACCAAATAGATTACAGCCTTTAAGCCATACTGTTTTAGAATAGGAAAAGCTAGCTCGTAATTATCAGTATAACCATCATCAAATGTGATAATTACCTTTTTTGTTAAATCCATTTTTGGATTTTGTTTCAAATCAAAAAATGTAATTGTTTGATAACCGTTTTCTTTTAGAAATTTCATTTGCTTTTGGAAATTTTTTTCCAAAACATAAATTTTATGTTTGCCAATAATTGAATCTTTATTAACGATACGATGGTAAAGCAAAACGGGTAAACTGTATTTATTATGCTTAGTTGCCATCATTTTTTCAATAAAATAAGTTCCAAAACAAGTTTTATATCCTGATGTTTAATTAGTATTGTATTAGGAAAATCATCAACATAATCCCAAAAAGTAAAAGTTGTTTTTATTGCTCTTTTTTTGGAATGTTCAACTTTATCTATATTTCCAGATTCTTTATTCACAAAATAATAATTGTACATTTTATCATCTTTCAATTTGTAAATTATATTTTTTTTATCCCTGTCAGTATATTTTTCAACACTTTTGTTTTTCACATCATTCATCAATACAATTTGAATATCTTTTTGAATAACCTTTAATAATCTGGGATTATTAAATTGAGGAACGCAATAATGCAAAGTAAATGCAGTGTCTTTAAATTCAAAATCAAACAACTTCATACCTAACTCTGTAGTAAATATAACCCGATAATCATTAGGTTCTAATTGCTTAGTAACAAGCAATCCGCTATAATTTTTTCCGTAAACTACGATATATGTTTTAAAAAGAAAAGAGTTAAAATTATTATCGAAAATTGGCCTTAGAGTATCACTTGAGGAAGGAGAAATCTTTTCTAAACGACCATAATGCCCGAATTTACAAGAAGACAAAAGCAATAGAAGAAAACTACTTAACAATAAATTTTTCATCACTTATTGGCTGGTTTGTTTTACGGTTATCAAATTCAATCAAAGTATAATCATCTCCAGGTTCAATCATTTTCACTTTTATAACTGCGTAAGTGGTTTTATCAATATAAAGTTGTATCGATTTTAAAAAATCTTTTGCTCCTTTTTGTTTGGGTGTTAAATCAAGTAAATAATATTTATCATTTTCATAATAAGTTGATTTATAGTCTTTATTCGCCAATAGTGTTCCATCAACGGTACTAACCATCATTTCATTTATGCTTTTAAACATTTTATTGGAATTAATATCATACTTACTCACTTTTCCTTTGTCCTTAATAAACATTTTATCCTTATTGATAGCAATGGTATAAACATAAGGGTGGTTATACTCCCATCGTAACATATTTTGTTTTTTGAACAAAAAATGACCTTTTGAAATTATTTTTTCTGACATCACACTTAAATACTTTTCTTGTGTAAAATCACTTTCCATAGTACTTATCAATTTTGATTGTTCTTGCATTTTTATTTTGAATGCAGCAGTATCTTTCACGGGTTTATAACCTGCAGGAATTTGAGCGTAAGAATTAAATGAAAAAAGAATGGATAACAGTATTAATATTCTATTCATAAATTTTGATTTTTAATAGTTCCTCAATACTTACAATTTTAAAGCCATTGTGGTTTGCAAAATTAAGTGTTTGTTTTAAAACAGACACCGTTTTATCAGAAGTATCATGAAACAAAAGAATTGAGCCGGGCTTTATTTGTTCTGATACACGTCTAAAAACAACAGTTTCATTGTCTTTTGTTGTATCCATTGAACGTACATCCCAACCTATTACATTCACATTTAGCTTTTTTACTGCCGCTGCAATTGCAGGAGTGGTAACTCCGTATGGTGGGCGAAATAATTTCATCTTTTTGCCGATTATTTTCTCAACAATTGAATTGGTGTTATTTATTTCTTCAATAAACCCATTTTTGCTTTTAAAATCTATAAAAAAAGAATGTGAATAAGAATGATTTCCAATCGTATGTCCTTTTTTATCTAATTCTGAAACAATAGACTCATTCCCTACAATATTTTTTCCAATCACAAAAAATGTTGCTTTGGCATTAAACTCAGCCAAAATACCCATTATTTTATTCGTAAATTCCGCATTGGGGCCATCATCAAAAGTAATTGCAATTTGTTTTAGACTCCTATCACCATGATTAAGAGATTTTAAATAAAAATCAGAAGAAATAGTAGCAGAAGAATAAATAATGATTGCCTTAAAAATTAAAATTGGTAATAAAAGCCACCATAAACTAAGTTTTGCAAAGTATGACAACAGCCCAATAATAATTATTGAGCAAATAAATAAAATACGAGCTGTTTTAAAATTCATAATGCGGCAAATTTAACCAATTATGTGCAACTATTATAAAAACACAAAGCGAGCCAATATTGACTCGCTTTGAAAATCACAAACAAATTATACTCACTACTTTTTTTCTTCGATTTTAGGTTCTGGCTTAATCGCTGAAGATTTAACCACCCTCATGTTTTTTGCTTTGTGTAATTGCTTATTTGTTTTTCCTGTTATTACAGGAGTTTCGGTTGCAGTACTAGCATTTTTTTGTTCTGTTTTAGCAGTAGAAACTTTAGCTTTTTCTTCTGGCTGTTTTGGTTGCGTTTGCGCTCCTGTTTGAGCTCTCGATATTGTTGTTACTGATACTAAACCAGCGATAGCCAACATTAAACTTAATTTTTTCATAGTAACTAGATTTAAAATTATAAAAGGATAATGACAATCTTGATGCCAAAAAAATAATTTAACTAATTTATGGAATGAGTAAATACCAAACGTCTTTCTGTAAAAAGGAGGAATTATGAAAAATGCTATCTATTTTTTTATCTTTTTATCTGCTGTTATAAAAGCGCAAACAAAAATAGTTCAAGGAAAAATTATTGATTCAGAAACAGGTAAAGCATTATCATCTGTAATAATTAAATCAGATGAACAAAATACTGTTTCAAACAATAAAGGAGAATATAGTATCGTATTGAGCAAGCAAAAAAAACAAATTCAATTTATTTTATCAGGATATAAAACTGTTTATAAATCCATATCTATTGACAAGGATACAATAACGATGAATATAAAAATGGAATTAAAACCTATTGACCTAAATTTGGTAACAGTATCTGATAACAAAAAGGTAGATACCGTTTTTGGAACATGGAAATTTGGAGTAGCTGATTATGAGTTTTATGAAAATAAATTAATTCTATTAACTTTTGAATATGGTGCAAAAAAAGAAAAAATTGTGCTAGTAGAGGCTTCTCAGAAAATTCTTTCTAGTTTTCAATTACCTGAAAAGGCTGAAAAGCTATACAAAGATTACTTGGGTTTTATTAATGTAATATGTGAACAAACGATTTTTAGAATAACCGTTGACAATAACAACACAATACATCTAGGAGCATTACCCACTAATGAATACAAACAAAGAATAATGCCATGTATTGATACCATTAACCAAAATATATATTTTTCGAACTATCAAAGAGATTACCCTGAGTTTACTTATTATGCATTTAACACAACAGATACGACTTATGCACCATTAAAAAGGATTTATGACAAAGATGCATTGGATAGTTACAATATGGAATACTATTTTTTGAATACCAGAGATAAGCTAACCGCTAGGCAATTGGCGCAAGAATATAAAATGGATTACCATAGAGTGGCTGCAATAATGAGTGGTGTAACCAATAGTATGTTTTATACTCCACTTTATGCTCCTCTATTCATAATAAATGATACTGTTTGTATTTTTGATCATTATAGCAATGCAATATTGAAATACAATAAGAAAAACGAATTAATTGATTCCGTAAATATTTTTTACCACCACCCAAAAAACTGGAAAGAATGGAAACATAAATTAATCGCAGATGAAACTACAAAAGAGATTTATGCTTTGTATCAAAAAAATGGATTTTACTATCTAAAACAAATTGATTTACAGTCAGGTAAGGTGGTTTCTTCATTTAAACTATCAAATCAATATGTAGATAAAATAAAAATAAAAAACGGTTCAGTTTATTATGTTTATCGTCCATTTGAATCGCTGCAACAGCGTTTTGTGTATAAAGAGTTAATAAGTAAAAATTGATTTTTGGATTGGTTTTTGTAACTTCACATAATATAAAAACCAATAAATAGAAATCATGAAAAAGATAGTAACAGTTATTGCAATTGCAGCAATTAGTTCTTTAGCTTTTATTCCTGTTGGAAATCCAGAATTAGAAATTGGTTCCGCTATTCCAAAAGCAGATTTAAAAATGCAAGATGTAAGTGGTAAAGAAGTAAATTTAAACGAAACCAAAAGTGAAAATGGTTTGTTGGTTATATTTTCTTGTAATACTTGCCCTTATGTAAAATTAAGTGAATCTAGAATTAAGGAAGTAGCCGCATTAGCTAAAAGAAATAAAATTGGAGTTATTTTAGTTAATTCAAATGAAGCGCAACGAAATGAAGAAGATTCATTTGAAGAAATGAAGAAATATGCAAAAGCTCAAAGCTATGATTTTAGCTATGTTGTAGATAAAAAATCAGAATTAGCAGATGCTTTTGGAGCAACCAGAACACCTCATTGTTTTTTATTCGATAAAAAAGGATTGGTGTACCGTGGAGCAATTGATGATAATATCAAAGATCCAAAAGATGCGAAAGAAAAATACTTACAAGATGCTATTGCTGCTGTTGGAATGGGAAAAGCGGTAAAAACAGCAAGTACAAAATCTGTTGGTTGTTCTATTAAACGTCTAGAAGAATAAGTATCACATAAAATCGATAAAAAA
>CAZJUY010000010.1:57056-86120 GCA_964549315.1 uncultured Chitinophaga sp.
TCTAACATCCCTTTTTTATTTTTAAAACTCTCCACTTTCAATAAGTTTTATAGCTGCTTCGATGTCTTTATCGCTTCCTTCGGCATCGTATTCCGTTTTTAAGCTTGAATTAAACATAAGAGCAACACTTTGCCACATAAAAGCAGAAAAAGAACCTCTCATATCTTTTACAATATTGTAGGTGGTTTTGCTTGTTTCTCTATCAATTAGCTTAATTAGCAACCGCCCTTGAGTAACGCTGAGCTTTTTAAGTTCATCGCTAAATTCATTTTTTAACTGTTTTTCAAGAACTTTTGTAACACCTTTTCTATCTTTTTCGGGAATAAGAGCAAGCATCCTATCATATTCCTTAAGCTTTGCTGATGCTAAAATAGCGTAGGGATAAACCTTTTTAACATTGTATTTTAATCTATCCCACTTCACTTTTTCTTTATATGATTTAAACGTTCGTTCCCCAACACAAACAACTGAACCTAATTTAATATAAGGAATGGTATCGCCTTCATAAATTGTAGTAGGAACGAGAATACCTTGAGATGGCGATTGATTTTGAGCCCATAATGCTATTGAAAGCAAAAAAGAAACTAGAATTAGACCAATTTTTTTCATGAGCTGAAACGATTGATTTTTAGTGTATAACGAACAAACAAATGAAATGTTATACAAATCTGTATTAAAATTAGTTAAAAAATGAACTCTATCAGCATTTTATGCATTTTTATTAACTTTGCAAACTATTCATGAAAAAAGTAGCATTCCATACGTTAGGTTGTAAATTAAATTTTTCTGAAACAAGTACTATTGCGCGTTTGTTTCAGGACAACGGCTATCAAAAAGTTGATTTTACTCAACCAAGCGATGTGTATGTTATTAATACTTGTTCGGTAACAGCAAACGCTGATAAAGAATGTAAACAAATAGTAAAATCGGCATTATCAGTTTCTCCAGAAGCCTACGTAGTAGTTGTAGGTTGTTATGCGCAACTAAAACCAGAAGAAATAGCTAATATTGATGGTGTTGATTTAGTTTTAGGCGCATCTGAAAAATTCAAACTGTTAAATTATTTAAATGATTTATCAAAAAAATCAAAAGCAGAAGTTTATAGCTGTGAAATAGAAGAAGCTAACTTTTTTGTTGATTCTTATTCTTTTGGAGACAGAACTAGAGTGTTTTTAAAAGTTCAAGACGGTTGCGATTATAACTGCTCATTTTGTACAATACCATTGGCTCGTGGCGCAAGCAGAAGCGATACAATTACCAATGCGGTAAAAAATGCTCGTGAAATAGCCAAACAGGATGTAAAAGAAATAGTTCTTACGGGTGTTAATCTTGGTGATTTTGGAAACAATTCAAGTAAAGAAGGGAATCGAAAACAAGAAACTTTTTTAGATTTAGTAAAAGAGCTAGAAAAAGTAGAAGAAATTGAACGTTACAGAATATCATCCATAGAACCCAATTTATTGAAAGATGAAACAATCGAATTTGTTTCAAAATCAAAACGTTTTGTCCCTCATTTTCATATACCCTTACAATCAGGTAGCAATAAAATTTTAAAAGCAATGCGCAGACGTTATTTAAAAGAATTATATGCCGAAAGGGTTGAAAAAATAAAAACATTAATGCCACATTGCTGCATAGGTGTTGATGTAATTGTGGGGTTTCCAGGCGAAACCGAAGACGATTTTTTAGACACCTACAATTTTTTGAATCAATTAGATATTTCTTATTTACACGTTTTTACATATTCAGAAAGAGATAACACAGATGCTATTAGCTTAAAAGATAGTGTACCAATGGCAATTCGTAAAAAACGAAATAAAATGTTACGCATTTTATCTGCAAAAAAATTGCGAAATTTTTACGAACAGCACATGGGAGAAAACAGAATTGTGCTTTTTGAAAATGATAATAAAGAGGGCTTTATGCACGGTTTTACCGATAATTATATAAAAGTAAAAACGCCTTATGACCCATCCCTGACGAATCAATTAATGAATGTTACATTAAAGGAATTGGATGCAGACGGAAGTGTTATAATTGAGCCTATAACTGAATTAGCAATATAATATGCAAATCATAAAATCAATACCAACCGAAGGTTCAATTGTATCATTACGAGACGATGGAATATTGCAAATTGAAATGCGTTCAAATAGAACGCTACAATTAAAAGATGCAAAAGAAATGGTAGCAGCATTTGCCGAATTGGGCGAAGGAAAAAAATTTCCGCTCTTATTCATTGCAGGTGATTTTGCTTTGGCAAGCTCGGATGCTCGAACATACGCATCCGGAACAGATGCAAACCAATACACACTTGCTAGCGTATTTGTTGTAAAAAATATAGCACAAAAATTAATGGGAAATGCATACATAAGCTTTAATAAGCCAATTACACCAACAAAAATAATGACCAGCGAAACAGAGGCTGTTGCTTGGTTAAAAACATTTTTGAATAAATAGTATAGTCTTTTTTAGTTAAAAATCAAGAACTGTTTATTACTTCTAAAAACTTTAAACTTTTCAACAAAAAACTTCCCAAAACCGCCATTATCAGGCACTTGTTATTAACACACCAAAACGAGGTTTACCACCTCGATGCATTAAAGTAAATTTGAGCATAAAACTATTTTAAGCTCTAAATACAATGCTTACACGAATTTCTTTAATTAACTCGAAAGGTTACGGCAAGGCCGAAATGAAACTAGACAATTGTGATTCAATCCAATTGGTAGGACCAAACAATATTGGTAAAAGTACATTAATTTATGCGCTGAACTTTTTGTTTGTAGTAGATGGTCAAAAAATGTCATTCTCTGGTCAACGAAAAGGTGACAAGGAGACAATACATCACTACTTCCCTACTCACAATAAAAGCTTTTTGATTTTCGAAATCAATAAAATGGGATATTACTGTATTCTAGTAAAACGTAATACTGACGGAGAATTAGAATATTATAAAATTGAAAGCGAATACAACGAAGATTTCTTTTTTGAAACAGAAGGAACACACCAACGACTATTAAGCTTTGATGAAGTAATTGAAAAATTTGCTAAAAAAGGCATTTTACATAGCAAATTTGCAACTAAGTCGGATGTGTTTAATCATGTTTATCACCGTGGAAATAAAAACAATGCCGTTGTTTGGCTAGAAGATACTGTTAAGGCAGATGGTTTGAGTAACAACTTCTCAAAAGTATATCGCTACTTAATCAATTCAAAATTGATTACCAACAAAACATTAAAAGAATCTTTAATTATTGCAGATAACCGTGAAAATGAAGGATTAAATTTTTCTCAAAAAAACAAAAAGGATATTACCGATTTGTTGAGAATTAATGATGAAATAAAAAATATTAAAGCTGTTCGTCCTGACTTTCTTGACTTTAGAGAGTTGGTTAAAATGTATCAATCAAAAACTACTATTGTTAGTGAATTATTGTATGCATTTAATTCAGCTTATACAGCTGCAATTCCAGAGCTTGAAATTTCATCCGTAGAACGTGGAAGACATATTGCTGCTATACATAACGAAATAAACGAAATTTTAAAACCTAAAGAATTAAACTTTGCTTCTTATATCGGTGAAAAAAATGCTGAAATAAAAAACAAAACAAATTATTTGGGCGAAAAACAAAGAGAACTTGATGAAATCAATAAATATGAAACAATTGATTTCTTGAAAGAATCATTAAACAATTTAGATAAAGAGCGTAAAGAAATTGAAACACGCTTAACTACGATTGAATCTCAAAAATTATCTAGTAAACAATTAGAGTTCCGTTTAGAAAAAATAAACGATAAAATTTCATCTGTAGAAAATCAAATTGAGAACTACAACAATTTGTTGATCCATAAAATCACGGATGATGAAAAAGCTAAACAGCTTTTAAATGCTATTCTTTCTGAACAAGTAATGAGTTTACCAAGTAAACAAATCAAAAAACCAATTAAAAAGATTTCAGATAAACTGATGACAATTTTTGATGGTGAAATTGATATTACTAAAGGCCTAGAATTAACTGAATTTAAATCTGTAAAAGAGTTAAAAGAAGAGCTTAAAGGATTAATGCTAGAGAAAAAACAAGCAGAAGAGCTTTTAAAAACATTAGTTGATAAAGAAAAAACAGATTTTAAATTAAAAAGTATCCTTGGCGAAATTGAAGTAATCAAAGAAAAAATAAAAGGAATTGAAAATAAACCACAATTAGAAAGAGCCATAAAAGGCATTGTGGAAGAAATCAAAAATTTAACTGAAGAGAAAAAAGAGCTTGAAATTCATTTAAACGAATTGGTGAAAGAAATTTCTTCAAAACAAATTATGCTCGACAAGTTAAATGAGGAAAAGCGCAATTTGGAATTACGCGTTAAAGAGTTGAAAGATAGAAAAATGGAATTAGAAGAAGTAGATGTTGAGCCTCGCGAATATGAAACAAACGACAATTTAGATTATATCTATTCAAAAATTCAAATCCATCAAAAAGACCGTCAAGATTTAAAATCAAACAAAAATCTTGCTTTCGAAAATTTAAAACACCGTTTGCATAACAGCATTGCAGACGAAGAAGAGTTTATCCGTTTTGTGGAAGAAGAAATAGCATGTTTAAATGATAAAGAAAGAAGTATTGATGGTTTGTTACAAAGTATTTCAACACAGTTTGCAAACCCTGCTTACACTCTAATTAAACGTTACGAGGAGTTTAAACAGTTTGTTTATAATAAATTCAACACCAAACTTGCTTCTACACGAATTTCAAATATTGAATCCTTAAAAATTGATTTAATTGATAACGAAAGAATTTTAGGTGAATTAAAACAAATAAGTTCCATTCAAGAATTTAATGGTCAAATGAGTTTTGATTTTGATCAATCAGAAAACTTAAAAATACTAAACAACTATTTAGATACTGGCAAAAAAGTTCATTTTGATGAATTGTTTAATATTGAATTATTGCTTGAAATTAAAGGAACTGAAAAACGTGTGGATTTAGCTAATCAGGTAGAGTCAGATGGTACCGACCGTATGATTCGTTTGGTAATTATTATGGCTATTATCAACCGCTTAGCTATTACTGACGAACACAACAAAATTACATTGTTTATTGATGAGGTAGCTACAATAGATAAGCAAAACCGTCCAGAGCTTGTTAAGTTCTGTAAAGCGCACAACTTTATTCCAATTTTTGCTGCACCTGATGCTGTTGAAGGATTTAACAAATACTACTTCATTTATCCTTCTAAAGGAAAAATCAACATCAATGAAAAACAAAATGCAGTAATTGTGGAACGCAATGCAATAGTTGAAAAAATAATTAGTAAAAAGAATTTGAATTAATAAAAGCTAAAACATTGTAAAATGAAAGCAGAACCAAAAACAATACTTCGCTTTTTATTAGAACATTATGATGCTGTTGCTGAGTTATATGAAACCCAATCAAACGAGGGTGTTATAAAACATGAAACATTATCTGAAATAGTAAAAAAGCATGAGAGCGATATTCGTTCTCAATTGCTTGATTACAAAATATTAAATCCAGTAAACGAAAATTATGAAATAAGAACTGTTTACTACAATTTAATTGAATTCATATTAAGCGAGTTCAAACCAATGTTGCCAGAAACTATTGAAAAATACCATACTTCAATAGCTGAACTATTCCGTAAGATCAGAGAAAACATAAATGGTGATAAAGTAACATTAAGCCAACGATTAAATGATTTAGCAATTGAAGTTCGTTCATTCTATGAAATGGTTGAACGCAACACAATGAGTTTGTTGCAAGAAACACGAGAACTAAAAGCTAATGTTAAAAAAATAGATTACCGCGAAAAAATTGTTCGTGCTTCACGCTGGATTGACGAATATATAATTCCTTTGAATAAAATTTTGGATATTAATCATACAACATCTGTTGCAAATAAGTTGTACGAAATTTCAGAATATTCAAACAAATACCGTTTAAATTTTGATGATGAAAATGCCAGAATTCAATTTGAAAAACTTTATTTCCAATTGATTCAGGTGAATGATAATTTATTGCGTCAATCCAAAATATTGACTAACGAATTATTGCCTTTAATTGAACGTATCAGAACAGAATCTATAATATTAACAGGTTGGATTACATTCTTAAAAAATCCTTACAAACGTAAAGTTCCTAAATTGTTAAAACGCAAAGAAGTTTCTGTCTATTCAAATGATACTTTCTTTAACGCATCCGAAATTTTTGAGCAATTTAAAAATGAAGTAGATGTGTATTTTGAGGAAGAAGAAGTGGAATCGGAAAAATGGATTTTTGACAAAGAACATTACACTAAAAAATTAAAAGATAATTTACCAGTTGAAAATTTCTTTAGCTGGTGTAATAAAACATTAAAAGAAGATTACAAAAAAGTAGAAATTGAAAAATTCTTTGCACTTACCACATTAGCTTTTGATGATGATATTGAAAGAGAATATCACGAAAAAGCACAATTTGATAAAATTAAAATTAACGACTTAACATTAACAGTTCCTAAACTAATAATCAATAAACAACATGGAATTTCCTAACCACCACAGACAAATTGTTGAAGACTTAATGGCTGGTAAGTTTTTATTACCACAAGAACGTGCCTATCAAGCATTAAGAGATAATGAGCAATCATACGCTTATTTTTTTAAGGCTTCATTTAATTATGAATTGCGTTTAACACAAGATTACGCATACTTGGTTTCTGAAGAATCTCAAGAAATGCTTTCACGTGATATTTGTATTTTTATTTCTCTTTTGAGTTATGAATTGGATAGAGATGGAAAAAATTTTTTAGAAAGAATTCAATTTAGTGAATTTGAAATCGAAGAAATTGAAAATTATTTTAGTAACTCATCTTATATTGATTTGATTTTATCTAACAAACAATTAAAAGATACAGATTCACGCAAAAATTTTATCAATACATTAAACAGAAGAAATATTATTGAAAAAACAGGCGACAACCGTTTTGTATTTACTTCTGCATCTAAATTTTTTATGGATTTTGCAAGTGATATTGTTAAATACGAAAACGCTGAAAAAGAAGAATAATCAATTTGAATTAGTAAATGTTAAAAAGGGGCTTTGCCCCTTTTTTAGATTAAAATAATGGCTAAGAAATTTAATATTGAATATTCTACACGAATTGAAAAACTACCACACATGATAAACATGCATTATGTAGAAGTTTCTGCACATTTAATAAAACAAATGGGTGGAAAAATCAATATTAGAGTACTTTGCACACTTAATGATAAGCTTACATTTCAAGGTGGGTTGGTTGCTTTAGGTAATGGAAATGCTTACCTAACAGTAAATGCAAAACGCATGAAAGATTTAAAGCTAAAACTTGGCAGCGCAGTAAAAGTAAAATTGCAAAATGATACTAGTGAATATGGGATGGAAATGTGTGAAGAATTAAAAGAATTGCTTGCACAAGATGAGGAAGGAAAAAGAAGATTTAATTTATTAACTCCCGGAAAACAACGTTACATCATCAATTATGTAGCAACTGTAAAAAGTTCTCAATTACGAATAAACAGAGCTTTACTATTAATTACCAATCTAAAAAAATTGCCAATAGGAAAAGAAAATTTTAGAGAGATGTTGGGGCTGCCTCCTAGGTAATTTCAGATTAAATAATTAGAATTTTTGTTTAATTACAACACAAAAATTATTTACATAAACCATTACACTTCAACTGAGCGTTGTCAATTCGTCCCGATAGTTATCCGAGTAGTAAAGAGTGTGTGGGAGGTATTTATTAAAAAATACTTTTGTTCCTTTTTTTATCAAAAATTATTATCTCAAACTGACCTTATAAAATTTTTCTTAAAAATTCATTTGTTAGCAAATAGGAAGGATTGTGCGAGGAGGCTTTCGTGTTTGAGTTCTGATTTTGCAAAAATCAGAACGAGTTTAAAGCCTCAGCTTGGTAACAAATAGAATTTTTGGGAAATTTTATATAGTCTTGACTTTTTCGTTCTTTTGCGTCAAGGCAAAAGAACAATAAAAAATGTGTCCGCTAGTCACTCTGAAATCAATCTACAATAAATTTAGCTAAATATAAGCCAACGCACATACTTCGACAGGCTCAGTATGACCTACCCACAATCCTCGTTGTCAATTCGTCACGATAGTTATCGGGAGAATGGAGAATGTTCATTGATTTCACAACACAACATAAACCTCCTTTTTAAAAAACTATCTACTATAATTTGGAGCTTCACGCGTAATGGTAATACCGTGAGGATGACTTTCTTTGATTCCAGAATTGGTAATACGAACAAATTTAGCTTTTTGCAAAGTTGTTATATCCTTAGCACCACAATAACCCATTCCTGCTTTTAATCCGCCAACAAATTGATAAACAACTTCAGATAAATTACCTTTAAATGGCACACGCCCCGATATACCTTCTGGAACTAGTTTTTTAATATCATCTTCTGCATCTTGGAAATAACGATCTTTTGAGCCTTTTTGCATGGCTTCAATAGAGCCCATTCCACGATATGATTTAAATTTACGTCCTTCAAATATGATTGTTTCTCCTGGTGATTCTTCTACCCCTGCAAACAAAGAACCCATCATTACAGAACTTGCTCCAGCAGCTAATGCTTTTACAATATCACCTGTAAAACGAATACCTCCATCCGCTATCAATGGAACACCTTTACCTTTTAAAGCTTTTGCAACCTCTAAAATAGCTGTTAATTGAGGTACACCCACTCCAGCAATAACACGTGTAGTGCATATTGAACCTGGACCAATGCCAACTTTTACAGCATCAGCACCAGCTTTTACCAAAGCTAAAGCAGCTTCGCCTGTGGCGATATTACCAACCACTACTTGCAATTCAGGATATGCTTTTTTAACTTTTTTAAGCGTTTCAATTACACCTCTTGAATGTCCGTGAGCTGTATCAATAACCACAGCATCTACACCAGCTAAAACAAGCGCTTTAATGCGGTCTAATATATCACTAGTAACACCAACTGCTGCTGCTACACGCAATCTGCCTAAAGCATCTTTATTTGCATTCGGACGAACTTTTACTTTGATAATATCACGATAAGTAATTAAACCAACTAATCTATGTTGTTTGTCAACTACAGGTAATTTTTCAATTTTATGATTTTGCAAAATTTGTTCTGCCTTTTTTAAATCGGTTCCCTCTTTTGCTATTATCATTCCTTTGCTAGTCATTACTTCTTTAACAGGGCGTTTCATGCTTTTTTCGAAACGTAAATCCCTGTTAGTTACAATACCCAACAATTCTTTTTTCTCGTTCACAACTGGTATTCCGCCAATTTTATTTTCTTTCATCAGATGCAAAGCATCAGCCACAGTAGCATTATCACGCAAAGTAACTGGGTCTAAAATCATCCCACTTTCTGAACGTTTTACCTTACGCACATGATCCGCTTGGTCTTGTATGCTCATGTTTTTATGCAACACTCCTATTCCACCCTCTTGAGCAATAGCAATCGCCAACTGATACTCAGTAACGGTATCCATTGCAGCCGAAACAATGGGCGTATTTAATTTGATTTTTTTAGAGAAGAAAGAAGATGTATCTACCTCACGTGGAAGCACTTCTGAGTAGGCAGGCACTAAAAGAACATCATCGTATGTTAAACCTTCACCTATAAATTTTGTATTGTCTAATGACATAGCGAATTTTAATTTTTATGTTAAAATTCCCGCAAAGATACATTTTTTTAATCAATCTCAAATTTTTTAAAACTACCACCCTGTAGCAAATAACTTTTTAGCGCCATTCATTCCGCACTTTAAATATTGATTATAGGCTTCGGCTGCACGTAAATGAATTTTATCTCCTGTTTCATTTAACAACCAGCCATCAATTGCAGCTTTTAAAGTATATGCTTCTGGGCACATTAAATTTGTTGTCCAAAGTAAAGGAAATGCACCTGCTTGTTTTAAACCTTCTTTGTAATAATTTCGGCTTGCGCAAGCAAGTATGATTACATCTTTTTTAGAATTGTTTTTTTGTTTTGGATAATTCTCAATTACAAAATCCATTAAACCATCATGCCCAACATAACAAACCAATTGTGCTGCTTCAAGTTTTAAAATTTGTTCTTTTACCATTGCTGTATCGGAGTTATTGCCAGATGAAGATTTAAAAAAATCTTCATTACAATTTTTAATTTTGTCTCCTTTGTATGCATCGGCAACTATAAATGCATCTTGTGTAATATGTTTGAAAATGCAACGTTCTAAAATAATAGAAGAAACATTTTTTCGTTTAGAAACCATTTTCCATTCGGCAGCATTTTTAAAAAAGGTACGTACGCCATAACCACAACCCCAATACAAATTATTATCTGGGTCGTTACCATTTCCAATTTTTTTTGGAACAGGAACAATGCCTTGGCTATCATTATCGCATAAAGCCACAAAAACATGAATTATTTTTGTTTCCGCTTTTAATATTAGAATATTAAAAGTAAAAAATACAAAAAGTAGTTTTTTCATTTTATAAAATAAAAATTGCTGCAATTATCATAACCAAAATGATAACCAAATATTGCCAAACATCTGGAAAATATATTTTCACATATTCCCATGCCGATTTAGGTTTTTGATTTTCTTCCATTTATTAAAAAAATAATTTATTCAAATTGAGTTGTCTACTTTTTTTGTCATTGCGAACGAGGGACGAGTGAAGCAATCTCCACGCTTAGCTTTGTTTAT
This sequence comes from uncultured Chitinophaga sp., assembly GCA_964549315.1. Classification (GTDB taxonomy): domain Bacteria; phylum Bacteroidota; class Bacteroidia; order 2-12-FULL-35-15; family 2-12-FULL-35-15; genus 2-12-FULL-35-15. The sequence continues at coordinate 67,790 of CAZJUY010000010.1, forward strand.
AGATTTCTTCGTTCCTAGCAATGACACACTATTAAAAGCTATCTCTTTTATTTATTTAAAAAATAATTTTACTGCATCTAAAAATTCAGAAAAAAAAGCAGAATTTCCTGCTACTATTTCTTTACCGAATATGTAATTTTCTTCCCCTTTAAAATCTGTTATCTTACCTCCAGCTTGTTTCACAATAAATGCTCCAGCAGCTACATCCCAAGGTTGTAAACTGTATTCATAAAAACCTTCAAACCTTCCGCATGCCACATAAGCTAAATCTGTTGCAGCAGAACCAAGTCGCCTTAATCCATGTGTATTTTTCATAAAATGTATGAATAAATCCATATACTCATCCATTTTTTCATAATCGTAATATGGAAAACCTGTTGCTATTAAAGAGTCTTGTAATTTATTGGCAGAAGAAACTGAAATTTCTTTTTCATTCAAATATGCTTTACTGTCTTCCCAAGCATAAAAACATTCATCAAAATTAATCTCGTAAACCACACCTAAAACTAACTCTTTATCACGCATTAGTGCAATACTAATGGCAAAACAGGGTACTCCATGAATAAAATTAGTTGTACCATCCAATGGGTCAATTATCCAATTGTATAATTCTCCCTTTTTATTTGATGTTCCTTCTTCTGCAATAAAACCAGCTTCTGGCAATAATTTCTGCAATCCTTCAACAATAAGCTTTTCTGAAGTTTTGTCAACATACGATACAAAATCATTTTTACCTTTTACTTCTACTTTGTTCAACCCAAAATTTTGTCGCTCCAAACGAATGAATTCCCCTACCTGTTTTGAAAGGGAACAGACTTCTTGGCAAAGAGTTTGTAAGTTTAATTGCATAATGTATCGTTTATTCACAAAGTTACGTTTAAAAGCTAAAAATACTTTATCTGATTTTAAGTATTTTTTTGCATAATTTTGACTACTCAAATGATTAATACTAAACACGGGATTGTTTTCAAAAAAATTATTGTTTCAATAGTTTTGATTTGTGCTTCGCTTTATAGCCAGGCTCAGGCTCCTGTATTTTCCGTAAAACTAATTATTGATATTAATGGTGGTGGTTTAGATAATGTATGGATTACTATAACCAAAGGAGGGGCCACTTACCGTACAATCAACCCTAATGGCAAATCCAAATACATGGTAGATTTTGAATTAGGATCTGAATATTTGATTACAGTTACTAAACCTGGTTTTATTACAAAAAGTGTGATTGTTGATTCGCATGTACCCAATGGAAGAGAAAGTCAGGAATTTAACAAGTTTGATGCACGCATAGAGTTAAATAAACAACCCGAAGATCAAGAAATAACATATACACAACCAGTAGGTAAAATTGGCTATAGCTATACTTCTACCGATTTTGATTTTGATACACAATACATTGCTCAAGCAAAAGAGATGCAAAAAAAGGCTGAAGCTAATCCAAAGCCAAAACCAAAACCCGAGCAACCAAAACCTATTGTAAAAGAAACGCCTAAGCCCGAAACGCCAAAGGAAGTTAGTAAACCTATTCCTGTAGAAGTAAAGCAACCAGAATATAAACCCGAACCTGTAAAACCTAAACCTGTTATAAAAGAACCTGAGATACCTCAAAAGCCTATCGTTAAAAATAAGGAAGAAAGGGTTATACAAAAAGACCGATTAAAAATCACTATTATTATTGTTACTATAGATAGTACTCCTTATGAATACAAAAAAGAAGAGTATGCTTGGGGCGGAACATACTTTTATAAAGATGGAAAGAATATTACTGAAGGGACTTTTGAAAAAGAAACACAATAAAAATTAAAGTGTTTCTTTTTTAGCTTGCTTCTTAAAATAAATTACCCCAACAATTCCCAGAATAAATAAAAGCGTAGAAATTAGCTGTGCTTGTGTAAATGAGAAATTACCGATGTGGTAAAGTGTATTTACTCTTATGCTTTCAATTGCAAATCGTTCAATAGCATTAAATATTAAATAGATAGAAAAAAACACTCCAGGTATAGTAATACGTGTTCGTATTTTCCAAAGCACAAAAAATAAAATCAGACACATTACTGTTTCATAAAAAGGTGTTGGAAAAACGGGAGGAACAAGATGTGTGCAAAATCTTTCATCAAAACAATTTGGCAATGCATCTCCTACTCCATTTACATTGTTTGGATAATCGTATGCCCACATCCAATCGGGAGCCCAGCTTAACCAATTTGGTTTAGGAGAAGTATTAGTAATTCCCCAATCACCGTCACCTGCTACTTGGCAACCTATTCTCCCAACAGCATAACCAAGCATGATTGCAGGAGCAGCTGAATCAATTAAATGAGCAACTGCAATATTGTTTTTTCTTCCATAATAAATTACAGAAAAAGAACCAACAATTAACCCTCCATACATTGTTAAACCACTAAAAGAAAAAATAGCATCAATTGGGTCAAACATAAATTCATCCCAATTTTCTAAGTTATGAAATATTTTTGCCCCTAATAAACCGCTCACTGCAGCTATAATAGTCATATTACCAACTAACTGATGCGGCTTTAAAACTTCTTCCACCCAAATAGGTGTTTCCAGTTTTTGTTTTTCTTTATCACGATACGTTAAATAAGCAGATACAACTGCTCCAATTATTCCTCCAATAAAATTTCCTTGAAGCGAAAGAATAAATGCCTGAGTGTTTTCTGTAAATGCAGTAAAGTCTAATGCAATGTAAAGTAGTTTATAACCAATTAAAAAGCCAAGTAATGATGAAAATATTAATTCGTTAGTAGTAGCTTTTTGTCCTTTTAAATACTTTTTAGTAGTAGTACCAACCAAACCAAGAACCTCTTTGCGTTTTAATTCTTTTGTCCAAACATAGGAAGCTGCGATAAAAGCCAATGCTACAAAAAAGCCAAAACTTTGGAACATTTTTAAAAATGGCAAGTTCAAACCAAACAAATCTCTTACAGCATAATATAATGATGGATACATAAACTATCGATTAACAATAAGTTGCGAATTTACAAAAATCAAGCAGAATACTTCAAATAAAAAGCTCCAAAGCATTCACTTTGGAGCCAAAAAAGCACTCAGGCTTTTTTATCTTCTTTTGGCATTAAATCCAAAAGAAACTCCCATTTTAACACCATCTTTATTGGGAATAACATAAATATTCACAGGTATATTTAATTTACCCGACTTAAAGGTTTTACCTGCGGCTACTATAAACCCTGCTTGTAACTCAAAATCTCCTCTGCTATCTAATCTCGATTCAATTGAATAAGGATTAGAAACAGTATTATCTGACCAATCGTTTCGCAAATGCCATTCACCTGTATTATCATAATAACCTTGTGCTTTTTGAACAATACCAAATGTTGGCCCGAAAGCTATTTCCCAACCATATTTATTATTTCTAAACCCATTCATCACACTTAAACTTGGAATAAAAATATTTTGGTTAAAACCACTTATCATTGGCAAAAATTCAAACAACGCTTGATTGTTTCCTTCGTTCAAATACTGTACTTCAAACTGATAACCAAACTGAAACAAACAAGGATAAGAATTGTAACCACCTTTGTTTCTTGACATTTGCAATACATCACCTGCTTCACCAGTAAAATAGGCAAAACCCATTCTTGGCCCTGATAAATTTACTTTTGTATCATAAGGATTATTAATTGCATCCTCATACCCATTTTTTTGAGTTAAGGATTTTTCAATTGGTTCTTTAGGCAATTCTTTTCCAAACATTTTTGCCATTGTAATTCTCACCATATTTTGCAGGTCTGTTGGTAAAATCAAAAACTCTTCTACTTGTGTTTTTTCAATTGTTCCAGAAGCAACATCAATTAATCTGAAAGTAATTACAATATTTTTGCCCACTTGTTCTACACTTCCCGTGAACATTTTTTCTGATTTAATAATTTTACCAACTTCAACCAAACACATTTTTCCGTAACAATTATTGATATTTATTTTATTTTTTTCTACAACATAATTTACATCATAAATATCCATTACTTGAAACATTCCTAATTTTTCTAACTCAATACGTGTCATCGTTCCCATTTGATCTGGTGTTTCTTTTATTCCTTTGGTATCAATATTTAAAACTGTTACAAGTGGTTTTGGAGTTAAAGTTGTTTCTTGTGAATATGAAAACAAGCTAACAACAAAAAAGACAAGTAATAATGACCACTTTTTTACATCCAGCATTGAAGAATAAAGCTGAAATGTTTGTTTGCAATATTTTTCAAGTACATTTAAGTTTAAGAATAACAACAAGTTTTCCGTTGAAATTTTTTCTTTAATTGATAAATTACTTTTTTCGTTTATCAATAAATTTTGTTTTTTGTTTTTCATTTCTATTGAGAGTTTAATTTGAATTATTAATGATTTGATGGTTTAAAATTTTTGATTGTATAGTTTGACTGCTTTTCTAATATTATCTTTTTGTTTTTTATGATTAATAATGCTTGATGAAACAGCTACTAGGGCTACTGCTCCTCCTGCTAAAAAGTACATAGGCTCATTTTCAACAACTGTTGAAACAATACCGACAACACCAGCTGGAATTGCAGCAAAACCCCAATAGCGCATTTTCCTATTACGTTCAGCTTCCAAAAGCAAATTTTTAATTTGTTTGTCTGTTGTTTTTTGCAATAAATAATCACCCATTTTTCGATATGGGTATAATTGTCCATTTAAAACATAATTACCACCATTCGGCATTATCTTATTATTTATTTCAAAGTCATTCCTGTATTGTAGAGTGTTTAAAACATTGACCACTTTCACTGTGTCATATACCACTTTTTTATTATCCCTGAACCAAGGTTTTACTTCTGGAAAAGTATCAACCATACCATTCGAGTATTTTATAAAAGCGACATCATACTTGTTAGTAATATAAGTTGGACCTTCAGCGAAATTGATTTTTTTGTATTTCACTTCTGTATTAGACACTTCCATTACTTTACCTTGTAATACCGAATTATCAAAAAGCAAAATTGAATCCTGAGAAAAACAGTTTAGATTCCACATTATCAATAACATAGGAAGGACTATTTTAAATAAAATATTAAGAATTTTTGGCGCAATTACTATGTTTCTATTTTTCATTTTATAATTTTTTATAATTTATATAGTGTCCCAACTAAGTATATTATTTACAAATTCTTGTAAATCTATTTTACTAATAATTGTTACTGTAAAAGCAATTATTACAGCTATTAAACAAAGCGTTAAAACAGATTTTGTTTTTGAACTAACTTTGACCGTATTGTTTATAGTTGTTTCCATTTTTTATAGTTTTTAAATTGATGATTACGGAACAAAAGTATTTTATACCAAAGAGGTATAAAAACGGAATAGCGCTATTGGCAAGCATTTTTGGGTGATATTTGCAAAAACTGAATTGATTGTTAAAATTACGCTCAGGCAATTTGCATTTTTTGCAAATCCTTTTTATATATTTACTAAATAATGCAAGTATTGATTTAATTCATAATTGATTATTGCTATAAAAAAATGGCTAAAAAAGAAATAGAATCCGCTCAAATTGTTTTGATGCAACGTTTAAAACATGCTTTGCCACCAAACATGTCGTTAGTTGATGTATTGAGCGACCTATTAAAAGTAAGCACGGATAGTGCTTACCGCAGAATAAGAGGCGAAACAGCCTTAAGCATTGAAGAAATATCTGCATTGTGTAAATATTTTAAACTTTCATTTGACGCTTTTATAAATAGCAACGAAAGTGGAATGGTTACTTTTTCATACAAGCAATTAAGCAACGATATAAGCAGTTATAAAAATTATCTCCAAAATATTAGTAACGATTTACTTAAAATAGTTAGTTTTCAGGAGAAGCAAATCATTTATGCGGCAGAGGATGTGCCAATTTTTCACCATTTTGCATTTAAAAATTTAACTGCATTTAAAACCTTTTATTGGAATAAATCCATTTTAAATGTACCAGAATTAGAAAACAAAAAATACGATAAATCATTAATCGACCCGGAACTCATTGAAATAGCCGAAACTGTTATTGAACGATATTCTCGTATTCCTTCAATAGAAATATGGAGTGACGATACAGTAAATAGCACATTTAAACAAATTGAATTTTACTGGGATTCGGGCATATTTAAAAACAAAGAAGAAGCACTTTTAATTTGTCATGAGGTGGAATTAATGCTTGAGCGAATTAAGAAACAAGCTGAATCAAACACAAAATTTGATATTCACAACAAACCTGCTTCTCTTGCAGAAAATTACTCACTCTATCATAGTGATGTAATGATAGGAAATAATTGCATTATGGTAAATATGGGTGAAATAAAAGCTGCCTATTTATCATACCACACTTTTAATGCAATGACAACCACAAATTCATTGTTTACGAGCGAGACAGATGCTTGGCTAAAAAATCTTATCCGTAAATCTAATTTAATTAGCGGAGTAGCTGAAAAACAACGTTATCGTTATTTTAAACATATTGATGATGCATTAAAAAAACTTCGAATTAAGATTGAAAATGATTAAGCTTCTGTTATGCCTTTAAACAAGGAACAACTAAAAGAATTTCTAGATTCAAAATACGATACTTACAATAGAGCATTATTCATTGAAAGTGATCCAATATCAATTCCACATCAATTTACTAAAAAAGGAGACATTGAAATTGCCGCTTTTTTAGCTGCTACAATTGCTTGGGGGCAACGCACTACCATTATCAAAAATGCGAATAAGCTAATGAAACTAATGGATAATAGCCCTTATGATTTTGTTTTAAATGCAAAGACTAAAGATTTAAAAGTATTCGACAATTTTGTTCACCGCACATTTAATGAAGTAGATATTTCATTTTTTATTAAAAGTTTACAAAACATTTATAAAAACCATGGTGGATTACAAAAAAAATTTTCTACTAAAACTACAGAAGACCAATGCAAAAACTCTATAATGAATTTTAGAAATTTATTTTTTTCTATTCCTCATCCATACCGAACAAGCAAACATGTTTCTAATCCTTCTCAAAACTCATCAGCAAAACGACTGTGCATGTTTTTACGCTGGATGGTTAGAAATGATAAACGAGGAGTTGATTTTGGTATTTGGCAAAATACTTTTTCCGCCTCTGAGCTAATGTGCCCATTAGATGTTCATTCGGGAAATGTAGCAAGAAAATTAGGCTTGCTAATGCGTACTCAAAACGATTGGAAAGCAGTTGAAGAACTCACATATAATTTGAGAAAACTAGATAGTAAAGATCCAGTTAAATATGATTTTGCCCTTTTTGGATTAGGTGCTTTTGAAAAATTTTAGAAAAAAAAACGCTCGAACAATTCGAGCGTTTCCTTTTTGTTACTCTAGTTTTTGAACCCAAACATCTGGATACTCCGTTTTAAATTTCTTTTGTTCAAACTCAGCGTCTTCTTGTTTATTAAATTGACTAACAAAAACATAATACACTTTTGTTTTGTGATTTTGGATAATTTGCACTCCGTTATATCCTTTTACAAGATTAGCATCTTTAAATTTAACCGCATTAGCTTTATTACTAAAAGAGCCAATAATAACATAAAAACCCGCTCCCATAGTCATTCCATTATCATCAACATAATCACTACTTGAACCAACTCGCATTAAATTTTCTGTTAAGTTTTCTGTATTATGTTTACCGTCATTAGATGCTCCTGATTTTAATTTTTCTAATGCGGCTCTTAATCTTTCCATTTCTGCTTTAGAACTATCTGAATCCGCTTTTAATTTTGCGATAGCTGCATCAATAACAGCATCTTTTCCATCATCTTTTGTTATCACCTCTTCTTCTTTTTTTCTTTCACCAAAAGTATAGCTTAGTAAAATTTCAGATGAATTCCCTGTATATCTTTTTATTCTACCAATTCCAATATCATAAGCGTATCCAACTGCTATACTTTTATAACGCAAACCAATGCTAGCTGCTACGGCATAATTACTATGATATGTTACTCCAACCCAACCTAATTTTCTCCAATCAAATACTGCGTTAATATCATATTGAACGGTGCTACCTTGTGTCCCTCTAACCATGATTAATGGGTAAGCAGTCATTCCTTTATCCTCATTTACATCAAATACATATTTAACAGAACCTAGATAATGGCGCGCTAAATTATAAGATGTACTTTTCCCATTATCATCTTTGTAACGCACTTTATTACCTACCACTTGAGGCACAGCAAAACCTACTTCTAATTTTTTCCATGTATAACCTAAACCAAAATCAGCACTAAATACTGTTTTATTTTGTGTAGTACTATATAACAGTGGATCATCTACATCACGAACTACAGCTTTTGCAAAATCAATACGATTATTAAATACGCCTAATGCAACACCAAATAATAAATGGTTATCATCATTTATTTTCAATTTGTATGCATAGTTTGCTGCAGCTCCCATACGACTGGTAATATCTGTTGCATCAGAATAAATTTTTATTCCTAGTGCTATATTTTTACTTTCTATTGGTCCATCTACAGTTAAATAACTTGTTTGAGGAGCACCTGCAATACCAGTCCATTGAGAACGATGTGTCAAAAATGCTCTTGTGTTTTCTGACACGCCTGTAAATGCAGGATTAGTAACAAACATATTAGTGTAGTATTGACTACTAAAAGGTAATTGTTGAGCAATACTTGCTGTTACTGATAATAATGTAACTGATGTTATAATTAATTTCTTCATAGAAGATCGTTTTTTAATTGTTTGTCTAGTTTTCATAATATTTACAAAATTTAAAATCTATTTATCGCCTCTGTCTGTATCTCTAATTATTGTGATTGAACCTTTGTAAATTTTATCACTGTCTTTAAACTTAATAGCGTAGTAATAAGTACCATCAACTAATTTTTTACCATATGTATTAGTACCATCCCAGTTGTTATCATAGTTTTCATTTTTATAAAGCACTTGACCTTCTCTGTTAAATACCATCACTTCAGTATCAGGATAATTTTCTAGATTACCGATTATCCATCTATCATTATAACCATCACCATTGGGTGTCATTAAATTGGATACAACTACATTAAAGTCTGTAATTACTGTAATCATAATGGAATCACTGTCCATACAACCATTAATATCCGTTCCTATAACCTGATAAGTTGTGGTAACTGCTGGACTAGCTAATGGATTAGACACAGTAGCACTGTTTAAACCAGTATTAGGAAACCAAGCCCAAGAAATAATTCCTATTCCAACTGTATTTAAAGTATATGAACTTCCTAAACTAATTGTAGTATCATTTCCTGCATAAACAATTGGAGCAGGGAACATTGTTGTGGTAATTACATTACTTGAATTCATACAACCAGTTACTGTATCAGTAATTGTAACATCAAAACTACCTGAAGTTGTTACTGAAATAATTTGAGTAGTATCTGTTGTATTCCATAAGTAATTGTAGCCACCTGCCACAGCTGATAATAAAACACTATCCCCTTGACAGAATTGCAATGGACCACTAGCAGTGACAACATTTGAAGGCAATGCATTCACCAATACAGTTGCAGTTGCGGTATCAGAACAAGCAAAATTAGAGGTTGTTATCAAATTAGCAGTGTAAGTTCCTGCTGCATAATTATGCACTGGACTAACAGTTAAGGATGAAGATAAATCACCAAAATCCCATTGATTGAATTGAATAAATCCGCCAGAAATAGTTGATGTGTTTACAAATGTTGTTGCATTTCCATAACAAACAGTATCAACTGTAAATGAAGCCATTGGTTTTGGATAAACTGTAACTTCAATTGCATTAGAAGTATCTGCTATACAGACTCCACTTTGAACAACAGCTTGATACCAAGTTGTATCAACTAAATTGCTATATATTTCAGAGGAAGAAGTATTTGGTATTGTATTCCAAGTAACTCCACCATCAATTGATGATAACCAATTTTGAATAGTTCCTACATAACCGTTTAGAACGAGTGTACCTCCATTTGAACCTTCACAACCAGCAACTGCACCAGAAATAGTTCCCGCCATTGAAACAGGATTAACTGTAATATTAGCAGGTGTAGAATACATTGCATTACAAATACCGCTTTTCACAATCGCACGATACATTGTGGTTTGTGTTAAATTATTATACAAAATAGAGTCCGCTGTATTTGAAACAGGAATCCAAGTTGTTCCTCCATTTGTACTCATTTCCCATCCTTGTACATTACCAACATAAGCACTTAAATATAATGTTCCAGCATTTGCAGAAGCACAAACAGTATCATCAACAGTTACCATACCTCCTACTGTTTGAGGATTTACATAAATTGTAGCAGTTGAAGATGTATCGTTTCCACAAATTCCGCTACTTACAATTACTCTAAACCAAGTAGTATCTGTTAAGTTTGTATAATTATAAGTAGTAGTTGTATTTGCAATTGCACTCCAAGTTAAGCCAGCGTCAATTGATGATTCCCAGTTTGTAATTGAACCAACACTTCCAACTAAGGTTAATGTTCCACTATTAATTGTATCACAAACAGTAGCTGTACCGTTTAATGTTCCTCCCATTGCAACTGGGTCAACTGTTATTGTAACAGTATTAGATGTTGTTGCACTACAAACCCCACTTTTTACATTTACTCTATATGAAGTAGATGCTGCAAGATTTAAATAATTTTGAGATGCTGTTGTATTAGAAATTGTTGTCCAGCTAATACCGCCATCTGTTGATCGTTCCCAATTTTGTATTGTTCCTGTAAAACCAACTAATGTTAATGTTCCAAAATTTGATGAAGCACAAACTGTATCATCCATAGAAAGTACTCCTCCATTTGAAATTGGATCAACCGTAATTGTTGCTACACTTGATGTATCATTTCCACAAACACCACTTGTTACAATTACTCTATAATCTGTTGTTTGTGTTAAATTTGTGTACGCTTCAGTAGTTGTTGTATTTGCAATTGTTGTCCAAGTTGTACCACCATCAATTGATGATTCCCAATTAACGATAGAACCAACACTTCCGGACAATGTTAAAGAGCCGCTATTTGCACTAGCACATACAGTTGCTGAACCATTAACTATTCCTCCAATTACAGCAGGATTTACCGTAATAATAGTTGAAGTAGATGTATCAGAATTACAAACTCCACTTTTAACAGTAACTCTATAAAATGTAGTTGAAGTAATATTACTATAAGATTGTGTAGTAGTGGTATTTGAAATTGTAGTCCAAGTAACACCACCATCGGTCGATGTATTCCAATTTACAATTGAACCTGTATGACCACTTAATGTTATTACCCCTGAGTTATTGCCTGCACATACTGTAGCTGAAGTTGCGGTTGTTCCACCAACTGTTGGAGGATCAACAGTAATTGTAGCTATTGAAGATGTGTCACTCACACAAACACCACTTTGGACAATTACAGCATACATTGTAGTTGTAACCACATTGGTATAGTTTTCAGTTGCTGTAGTATTAGCTATTGGCGACCAAGTGATACCACCATCAGTTGAAGATATCCAACCTTGTATAGAACCAACATAGTTTATGAGCGTTAAGGTTCCACTATTTGAACCTCCACAAGCTGTTGCACTTCCATTTAAAATACCTCCTACTGATACTGGATCTACAGTTAAAGTAGCAGCAGATGAGTTAGCAGAAGCACAAACTCCACTTTGAACAATAGCTCTGTACTGAGTAGTCAAAGTTATGTTTGCATAATTATGGGTGGTTGTAGTATTTACTATTGATGTCCAGTTGATACCACCATCAATTGATGATTCCCAACGAACAACCGTTCCCGTGTGTCCACTTAATGTTAATGTGCCAGAGTTATTTCCAAAGCAAACATTTCCACTAGTAGTTACAGAACCTCCAATAGATGGAGTGTTTACTATTATCGTATCAATAGAAGACAACGCAGCTGAACAAACGCCACTTTGCACATTTGCTCTATAATAGGTTGTTGCAACTAAATTGGTATAAGATTGTGTTGGAGTAATATTGACAATCGGAGTCCAAGTAATACCATCAGTTGATGACTCCCAATTTTGAACAGTACCTGTATGTCCGCTTAATGTAATTGTTCCACTATTTGTTCCGCTACAAACGGTAGCATTTGGGCTTGTTGTTCCTCCAACAGAAACTGGATTTACTGTTATAGTTGCAACAGCAGAATTTGCAGCAGTACAACCTCCATTTTGAACATTTGCCCTATACAATGTAGTGGTAACTAAATTTAAATAATTTTGAGTAGTAGTTGTATTTGCAATATTTGTATATGAAACCCCTCCATTAGTTGAAAATTCCCAATAATTTATAGTGCCTGTATGACCACTTAATGTTAAAGTTCCAGCATTAGCACCACTACATACAGTTGCATTTGCAGTAACTGATCCAGCCACAGTAGCAGATGTAACTACAATAGAATCTATAGATGAATATGTTCCTGGGCAACCTGCACTTGTGACAAAAGCTCTAAAATAACGTGTCTGTGTTAAATTTAAATACGATTGAGTAGTAGTTGTATTTGCAATATTGGTCCATGAAACACCAGCATTTGTAGAAAACTCCCAACGGGTTACAGATCCTGTATGCCCACTTAAAGTCATATTCCCACTATTTGCTCCGCTACATACTGTTGTTCCTCCTGTTACAGTTCCTCCGACAGAAACTGGATTAACCGTAATAATTGCTTGAGATGAAAATGCTGCAGCACAAGCTCCACTTTGAACTTGCACTCTATAACGAGTAGTAACAGTTAAATTAGTATATGCTTGAGAGTTTGCTGTACTGGCAATATCTGTCCAGGTTACTCCTCCATCTGTAGAAAATTGCCATTTAAGTATTGCACCAGTTCTACCAGTTGATGTTACAGTACCACTATTCACTCCACTACAAACAGTAATAGTTCCTGAAACAGAACCAGCAACAGTTGTAGGGTCAATTGTCATGATTGCCTGAGAAGATGTAGCAATAGCACATGAGCCATTCTGAACTTTTGCCCTATACCTAGTAGGAACAGTTAAATTCAAGTAGCTTTGTGTAGTAGTTGTATTAGAAATACTAATCCAAGTCCCGCCCCCATCAGTAGAATATTCCCAATTTAATACGTTCCCAGTATGACCACTTAGCGTCAAATTTCCACTATTTGAACCCGTACAAACATTTGTTCCTCCACTCACAGTACCCCCTACTGAAGCTGCCGTATTAACAACAATATATCCATTAAATGCATCGTTGGATGGATTTACATCTCCAGCTAAAGCACATGTTGCATCAAATGTATATGAACCAGGGGCACTCAAATTGGCTTGAGTTGTAAATGTGTAGAAAAAAGTAGAATTGGTTAAAACGTTAGAACCCAGAGTCATTAGTTCAGTTACCGGTGCTCCAGCATTAATCACATAAGTAACGTTAAAAGAAGTTCCAGCTGTTAAAGTAGGTCCAAAATTAAACATTCTAATTGTTACATTTTCAGTTGCAGTTAATGCGCAACCAGAAACGGGAGCAGTAATGGCAGTAACACTTATGTCTTGTGCCATCGAAAATTTACCAATAAGAACAATGGAAAAAATCGTAAGGAGTTTTCTCATAAAAATAGATTGTAATGTTAGAATAAAAGTAGTTTTTTAATTAAAATACCAGAGGCGTTCTACGAATATATATGTTTTTTGTTACATACAAAAAAAATTATGGTGTACTTAATGACACAGGTATGATTTTACCATTCATATAAAGGTGAGCTGTTAATGAAAACTGTACAATAAACTCAGCCATTTTTTCTGCAGACAATGGTGCTTTATAACCAGGAAAAGCTTCATTTAACATTTCGGTTTGCGTTGCTCCGAGAGCTAGACAATTAAAAGCAATATTTTGATTTTTAAACTCTTCTGCTAAACATTCTGTAAGACACACTAAAGCTGCTTTACTTGAACTGTATGCAGATAAACCCGAAAATTTAACACTTCCTTGATAACCTCCAACACTACTAATATTTACTATGTGAGATTTTTCTTTCTGGTTCATCAATGAAAATAATTGTTGAATAATTGAAAAAACAGCAAATACATTTGTTTGATATACTTTTTGAATGTCATTTGAAGTTAGATCCAAAAATGGCTTATTAACTATAGCTCCAGCATTATTTATTAATATATCTATTTTACTGAAATGCTTTTTTATTAAACCTTGCAATTCAACAATTTGCCTATTATCTGATAAATCACAAACAACAGGAATAACATTATTATTGCTACAAGTATTTTTTAAAACGTTTAATTTTTCGCTATTTCTTGAAATAGCAATTATCGAATTGGAGTTATTTCCGCTATAAAATTTAACCAATTCATAACCAATACCCCTACTCGCTCCAGTTACAACTATATTCATACTTTTTTCTTTATTCAAAGAAACATATTTTTTATTAACTTTACACAACAATGATTAGCAAAATTAAAATAGTCTTTATCTTTTGTTTATTGGCTAATTTCTGTTTAGCACAAGATAGCAGCTTTACGCGTAAACCAAAACCTTTACCAAAAGAACGACTTGCTGACAAAATCTATTTTGGAGGTAATGTAGGTTTACAATTTGGTCAGGTAACTTTCGCAGATTTATCACCGCTAATTGGATATAAAATAAATGATAAACTATCTGCTGGTGTTGGGATAACATACCAGTATTATCAATACCGTGACCAGTATTATAATTTTAAAACAAATGTTTATGGAGGTAGATTGTTTGGCAGATATTTATTTACTGATTATTTATTCGGCCATGCAGAATATGAATATTTAAATCTTGAAGCCTTTGATTTCAGGAGAAGACGTGTAGATGTTGGAAGTTTTATGGCTGGAGCAGGATACATTCAACGTTTTAGCGAAAAGGCAGGAATGGTTGCCATGTTGCTATATAATTTTACAGAATCTGTTTACACTCCTTATGCCGGTCCGCTTATTTTTAGAGTTGGCTTTGTAGTTGGCCTATAAAATATGATAGCATTTCCTAACGCAAAAATCAATATTGGTTTGAATATTATAGAAAAACGTGTTGATGGTTTTCATAATATAGAAAGCGTTTTTTATCCAATAAAACTTACTGAAGCTTTAGAAATCGTAGAAAACAAAAACAATAATGATTCAGTTATTTTTAGTTCTTCTGGCATTTCAATTCCTGGAAATACTTCAGACAACCTATGCATAAAGGCTTATAACCTAATTTCAAAAGACTACCCATTACCAAAAATAAAAATTCACTTACACAAACACATACCTATAGGCGCTGGACTTGGTGGAGGATCTTCAGATGCAGCTTTTTTTATTCGTTTATTAAATGATAAATTTCAATTAGGCTTAGCTTGGGGTGAAATGCATCATTATGCTAAACAATTAGGAAGCGATTGTTCGTTTTTTATTTCAAACAAACCTTCATTTGTAAAAGGGAAAGGAGATGATTTTGAAGGAATAGAACTTGATTTAAGCAATTATTTTATTGTTTTAGTTTATCCCTTCATACACATTAATACAGCAGTTGCTTATAGTGGAATAAATCCTAAAAAAGCTCAACGTTCTTTGGAAGATGACATACAAAAATTAAAAATTACTGATTGGAAAAATTTTGTTCATAATCAATTTGAGGATTCCATTTTTATTAAATTTCCTGAAATAAAAACTATCAAAGAAAAGTTGTATTCTCTAGGAGCAACTTACGCTTCAATGAGTGGGAGCGGTTCTTCTGTATATGGCATTTTTGAAAAACCCACCGAATTTAAAAACGAATTTAAAAACTGCTTTGTTTTTGAAGGAGGCTTATAATTTATTTTTGAGCTTTTTTAACTAAATAAAAAGCTAGAAAACCAAATACAATGTTTGGAATCCAAACAGCAATTAAAGGTGATGTTAAACCACTTGCAGCAAAAGTGGTGGTTACTTGCATAAACATAATATAAGCAAAGCTTATAAAAATTCCCAAACCAATATGCACACCCACTCCTCCTCTCACTTTTCTACTTGCAATTGCTACACCTATTATTGTTAAAACAAATGTTGCAAAAGGGAAAGCAATTCTTCTATATTTTTCCAATTCATACACTTCAATTTTATCAGAACCTTTCATCCGTTCATCCACAATATATTTGTTCAGTTCTTTGTAATCCATTGTTTCTACTGTATTATCTTTTCTTCCAAACTCCTTTGGAGTAAAAGACAACACGGTATCTATTCTATTCCCTTTCACAATACTTTCATCCATTCCATGAATATATCTTATGTAATAATTGTTTATACTCCATCCTTTTTTTATGCTATCCCAAGTAATCGTTTCAGCATTTAATTTGTAAAACATTTCTCCATCCATAAATTTTTCAATTGAAAAACGATAGCCTGTATTGTTTGTTATTTCAAAACGCTCTAAGTACATATAAATACCAGGGTATAATTGCTTATGTATATTCCTATCGTTATTATAATATGTATTGCGGATGTATTTATTTTCAAAATCAATCCTGTTTTTTGTAGCTTTAGGGATAACAAAATTATTTAGATAAAGTGACAGCAATGCAATTACTCCTGCCGAAATCATATATGGAAACAACATACGTGTGTAACTAACTCCACTGCTTAAGATAGCAACAATTTCGGTGCGTGAAGCCATACGCGAAGTGAAAAATATCACTGAAATGAATATAAAAAGAGGACTAAATAAGTTTACAAAGTAAGGTATGAAATTAAAATAATAGTCGAAAACAATGGCACTTAAGGGCGCTTCTTTACCCATAAAATCTTCTATTTTTTCAGATATGTCAAATACAATAATTATCAAAATAATAAGCAACATTGCAAAAATGAATGTGCCTAAAAACTTTTTAATAATATATCTGTCAATTATTTTCAATGAAGTATCTTTTATAATCGAACACTCAATTGTTTAACCATTTTATTTTTCCATTCATAAAATGTACCAGCAATTATTTGATTTCGAGCTTCGCCCACCAACCACAAATAAAAAGCCAAATTATGAATACTTGCGATTTGAGCAGCAAGCAGTTCTTGTGAATGAATTAAGTGCCTTAAATATGCTTTCGTATATTCTCTATCTACATATGAAGTTCCATTTTCATCTAAAATAGAAAAGTCATCTTTCCACTTTTCGTTTTTAATATTTATAATTCCGTTTTGTGTAAATAATAAACCATGACGAGCATTCCGAGTTGGCATAACACAATCAAACATGTCAATACCTAAAGCAATACTTTCTAAAATATTAACTGGAGTTCCTACCCCCATTAAATATCTTGGCTTTTCAGAAGGTAAAATATTACAAACCACTTCTGTCATTTCATACATATCTTCAGCAGGCTCTCCAACTGACAATCCACCAATTGCATTTCCTTCTCTATCTTGAGATGCAATAAATTCTGCCGACTTTTCTCTTAAATCCTTGTAAACACTTCCTTGAACAATTGGAAAAAAAGTTTGTGAATAACCATACTTCCCTTCTGTTTCATCAAACCTATTACAACACCGTTTTAACCAACGATGAGTCATTTCCATTGATTTTTTAGCATAATCGTATTCACAAGGATATGGAGTACACTCATCAAATGCCATTATAATATCAGCTCCTATTGTTCTTTGAATATCAATGACATTTTCTGGAGTAAAAAAATGTTTACTACCATCAATATGAGAAGTAAATTTTGCACCTTCTTCCGTCAATTTTCTCTGATTAGAAAGAGAATATACCTGATAACCACCACTATCTGTTAATAAAGGCCTATCCCATCCATTGAATTTATGCAAACCACCAGCTTTTTCTATTACTTCTAAACCTGGTCTCAGATATAAATGATAAGTATTTCCTAGAATTATTTGAGCTTTTATATCGTCTTTTAATTCTCTTTGGTGAACCGCCTTTACTGTTCCTGCTGTTCCAACAGGCATAAAAATAGGAGTTTGAATCGTTCCGTGATCTGTAATAATCTCACCTGCTCTTGCTTTACTACCTTTGTCTTTATTTGAAATACTAAATTTCATCCTTTAATAATCAGTCCATTTTTTGACTGTTTTTCTCCAATTGTTAATTACTTTGTTTAAATCCTGCCAAAGATAACATATTACCATTTAACAGTTCAAGGTATTTTTGTTGGGTAATAAATGAATTACATAATTTATGATTGACTTTTCTGAGTTTACCCATTTTTCTGTTGGACTTTTAGTATTTGGTATTTTTAGTTTCGCTTTTATAGTTCAACTATGGTTTTACTTAGGCTATTTTTCTAGACTAGCTTTTTACAAAAAAAAAGAATTACAAAACAATACCCCTCCTACAACAATA
>CAZJUY010000011.1:0-57238 GCA_964549315.1 uncultured Chitinophaga sp.
CAGGGTGACGGAACAATCTCAGTTCGTCCCGATAGCTATCGGGAGTAGTCGAGAACGTGAAGAGGGATGAACTATCTTTTGATAAATCACACTACTGCTTGTCACTCTGAGCCTGTCGAAGAGTTTGGGCAGCTATTACGTACGTTTCAGTACTTCGATAAACTCCCCACGCACAAGAAAGAAAATGTCTCTTATTTTTTTGCCAAAATATTTTTTATTTCTACCAATTCGTTTTTTATATCCACAAGTATTTGCGATTCAGAATTGGAGTTTGAATGTTGGTTGTGTTTTTCTTTTATTACTTTTTCTCTTTGTAATAAAATTAAATTTTTAAATGTTTCGGCATCTTCCACTCCAGGTATGCTCATCATATTGCTATGGTGAGAACCACCGCTGCCAGCAGTTTCTACCTTAATAAAAGTTAAACCCAATGCACGTAAAACGGGACCTCCAAAAAATGAAACATCTTGTATGTTTTCTAAAGGAATTGTTTTTTCGATGTGTAGAATAATACCTTTTGAGAAGTATAAATTTTTACTGGACAATTCACATTTTAACGTTTTAAAAAACAAACCCGAAATCCACTGCCCCAAACCGAATACCCAAAATGGAATTATTAAAATACCTATTACAGAAATAAACAAGTAAAACAATACAATAATAAAAATGTATGTTTTAACCTTGTTGCTAAATACAGCTTTGCGAATGATTGGATTGTTGTCTTCCATTTGATTTTTGTTTTATCAAACTTACAATAAAGAAGGCAAATAAAAAAGCCTCTTGCGTTTCCGCAAAAGGCTTTTTTGATTATAAACTAAACCCAACCGCACAATGAAAAACTTTAAGCTATATCAGGGGTAATAACTCTCGCTTTTCAATATTTTTAAATTCTTGATTTAAAATGTTTGTTACCAAAAGCATTTGGATATACCCAACGCAATGAAATTTCAAATCCACCACGTGTAGATGTTACAGCACGTAGTTTTGATAAATTTACATCATAACTAAATCCAATTGAATAGTTTGAATATTCAAAACGAGCAATAGCAATAAATGCATCGCGCATACGATAATACGTTCCGATAGAAAATGCAGATGATTTTTTTAATCCTGTATATTTTGAACCTTCTTGTAAAATGTATTGGAATGTCATACCGGGTGTAATTTCTTTTACTCCTCCTTGAATAAATACTATGTAAGATGGTTTTAATACCAAATTACTATTTGGCATTCCAATAGATGCATTTCCACTTAATACAAATTTTGTATGTAAGCGAGCTGTTTTATCGCCATAAAAAGAATAAGCAGGTTTGTGTGGATGAAATACGGCAACACCCAAATTTACTTTTCGAGCATTGTTTGCAGAAATATACCCTTCATCTGTTCCATAACTATAATTTAAACCTGCGCCTAAATCAAAAAATGAAAAATTATTTGTTGCTACTTCACCACTTGCTATGTTTTCATTAAAATGCATTCCATCGTATTGGCTGCCCCATTGCAGTTTCGCTGGGTTTAAGCTGCGTTGTCCAAAACCTCCCATCAATCCACCAGAAACAAGGCTTTTGTCATTTATATTTATTATACCAGACAAGGATAAATTAATTTGATTAGAACCAAAAGCGGCATCACCCGATTTGTCACTAAAAAAATCTACACCTAAACCCATTTGATGTTTTTTCTTTTTAAGCATTTTAAAATCGCCAGAAAAAGCATAAGTACGGTAAGGTGAACCAACAGCTTGCCATTGGTTTTTGAAATTTAGAATAAATCGTGTTTCATGTTGTACGCCAGCACTTGCAGGGTTAAGCTGCAAAGGAGTTTCGTCAAACTGCGAAAAATGTATGTCTTGCGCTGTAGCTATGTTTGTAGTAGAAACAATAGCTACGGCACTAAACAAAATCATCCGCAACACAACAATACAATTGTTTTGTTTTGTTTTCATTCTTTGTTTTTTTAGTAGTTTAATGTTGAGCGAATTTATTTTCTTAGAAAATAATTACGCAAATCATGTTAGTAGTTGTTCTCATGTTGACTGTAATTGTTTTTGGTTATTAATTATTAATTTATTTTACTAAAGTTATATTTCCATGTTGTTTTACTTCTACACCGTTTACTGTAGCATTTATGTAGTAAACAAATACTGCTGCATCTAATGGTTTTCCTCCATAAGTTCCATCCCATCCGTATGCTTGACTTGCTGTTTCAAAAACTTTTTCACCCCAACGATCGAAGATGGTAAATTCAAGATTGGTAATACAATTACCCATTACATAAAGCATATCATTATTTCCATCATTATTAGGAGAGAAAGCATTTGGTACAAATAAATCACCGCAAGGTATATCAACAAATACAGTAACTGTATCCGTAGCAGAACAACCATTTTGTGTAACTGTTAAATAATAGGTCGTTGTTTGTGTTGGGCTTGCTGTAGGGCTTGCACAATTTGTGCAGCTTAATCCAGTAGGTGGCGTCCAGCTGAATGTTGCACCAGTTGGTCCAGTTCCAGTTAGTATGGTACTACCACCTTGTGTAATAATTACATCAATACCTGCATTAACAGGTATTGAGCCTGTTACACCAACAGTTCCTGAAGCGCTTGCGGTACATCCGTTTGCATCGGTAATTGTTACAGAATAATTTCCAGCTGCTAAATTTGTTAAGTTGCTATTTGTACTTCCTGTGTTCCACAATGGGGTTAATACACCCGTTCCGCCCGTTGCATTTACGCTTGCAGTTCCATCATTTAATCCGCAAGTAGCAGGAGTAGTAGTAACAACAGGATTTATTGCATTTGGTTGTGTTATAGTAACTGTTGCTGTATTTGAACAACCGCTTCCGTCAGTTACAGTAACAGTATATGTTCCTGCTGTAAGATTACTAGCAGAAGGATTGGTTCCTGCGCCACCGCTCCATGAATACGTTAATGTTCCTGTTCCGCCCGAAGCACTTGCAGTTGCAGCACCAGTATTTCCACCAAAGCAAGGAATATTTGTTTGAGAAGCAATACTAACTGTTGGTCCACCGCTGTTAGCAATTGTTGCAGTAGTAGTTGCAGTACAACCATTTGCATCTGTTGCAGTAACAGTGTATGTGCCTGCAGCTAAACCAGAAGCAGTAGCAGCACTTCCACCACTTGGTGCCCATGAATAAGAAATTGTTCCTGTACCACCTGTTGCACTTGCAGTTGCTGCTCCATTACTAGCTCCACAATTTGTTGGAGTAGTACTAGATATTGAAACAGACACAGCACTAGTTGGTTGCGTAATAGTTACTGTAACAGTTCCGGTACAACTTGTAGCATCAGTAGCAGTAACCGTATAAGAGCCTGGAGCTAAACCGGATTGAGTAGCACCGCTTAAACTTCCTGGCATCCAAGAATAGGTATAAGGTCCAGTTCCACCAGTAGCATTTACAGTAGCAGCACCAGTACTAGCACCAAAACATAAAACGTTTGTTTGTGATGTAATAGAAACTGTTGGCCCACCAGAGTTTGAAACAGTAGCAATAGCAGTAGCAGTACAACCATTTGCATCAGTGGCAGTAACAGTATAAGAACCAGCAGCTAAGCCAGAAGCAGTAGCAGCACTTCCTCCGCTAGGAGCCCAAGAGTATGTAATTGTTCCTGTTCCACCTGTTGCACTTGCAGTAGCCGAACCATTTGTTCCTCCACATGTTGCTGGAGTTGTTCCAGAAATACTTGCAGATACAGCACTAGTTGGTTGCGTAATAGTAACCGTAACAGTTCCAGTACAACTTGTAGCATCAGTAGCAGTAACCGTATAAGAACCTGCAGCTAAACCTGTTTGAGTAGCACCACTTAAATTTCCAGGCATCCAAGAATAGGTATAAGGACCTGTTCCACCAGTAGCATTTACTGTAGCAGCACCCGTACTAGCACCAAAACATAAAACGTTTGTTTGTGATGTAATAGAAACTGTTGGTCCGCCAGTGTTTGAAACAGTAGCAATAGCAGTAGCAGTACAACCATTTGCATCAGTAGCAGTAACAGTATAAGAACCAGCAGCTAAGCCAGAAGCTGTTGCAGCAGTTCCACCGCTAGGCGCCCAAGAATAAGCAATTGTTCCTGTTCCTCCTGTTGCATTTGCAGTAGCAGAGCCATTACTAGATCCACAGTTAGCAGGAGTAGTTCCAGAAATACTTGCAGATAGAGCACTTGCTGGTTGAGTAATTGTAACTGTTAATGTACCAGTACAAGAAACTCCTTGAGTAGCAGTAACAGTGTAGGAGCCAGCAGCTAAGCCAGTTTGAGTAGCACCACTTAAACTGCCTGGCATCCAGGAATATGTGTAAGGTCCTGTTCCGCCAGTAGCGTTAACAGTAGCAGCTCCAGTACTTTGTCCAAAACATAAAATGTTAGTTTGAGATGTTGTATTTACTGTAATAGCAGGACAAGCAGTACAAGAAGGTATTCCTGTTAAAGTAGTTATAGATAAAATAGTTCCAGAATTATCAACAACTTGTATTGGTTGAGATGGAAATGATGCTGGCAATGTTCCAGAATTTGTTCCTGTTGCAAAGGTTGACCAATATGCAGGAGTAGTACAACTTGTAATTGGCATAGCACCGTTTAAGCAAGTTCCAAAAACCCAAGAACCTCCACAAGCAGTGCAGGTGGCAGAATTAGTAATTGTAGTTGTGCTTGCAGGAACATAAACTTGCCATGTATAAGGTCCAACTCCATTAGAAACATCTAATGAACCATTTGTTTGTTGACAAACAGTAAGGGCTACACAAGGAGAAACAGTAATGCTTACTGAATCCATTCCGCAGGCTAAAGAATAATATATTGTGTGTACTCCAGGACCTGCAGTAGCTGGGTTAAAAGAACCAGAAACAGCATTTACTCCAGGACCGCTAAAAGTACCACCAGGAGTTGCAACAGTTAACGTAATAGGAGATGCAGTAGCACATATAGTAGCAGGTTGACAAATAGTAGCATCACAACAAATTTGCGTCATAGGAGCACAAGCACTCATGTTTACAACTTGAATAGTTCCTGTACGGGTTGCACTTCCAGAGTTTCCAGTAGTACCACAAATTACAACTTCACCACCACTTGTAACATGTACATCATATACTCTGTAAGTTGTAGCAATTGAAGTAATTAAATTTAAATTTGAATCATATTTTACAACCCTATCACTTGAACCAACATATACATTACCACAGTCATCAATATCAATTCCGCTGTTGCTAACTGAAAAATCTCCTAATGAACTTGTAGCGGCACCTCCAGGAATAGTAGCAGTAGTTATAATTGCACCAGTAGCTAAAGATCTTTTGTGAACACTAGTTCCGTTTTGAGTGTATACAAAGTTTCCATTTGCTCTAACAGCCATAATTCCAGAATTGTTTTTTCTGTAATTCTCACATTTATATCCCAAATTATATGTGCTATTAGCTTTAAATAAAGTGCTACTTCCTCCAGGACATAAGGTAAAGTTTTGGTTGATATATCCAATTGTGTCTAATGTTAAAAAATAATATCTACCGTTTTTTGCAGGAGTAATAGAGCGTACTTCTTGTATGCTTGTAGGAATACTAAACATGTTTCCATATCCTACAGTTTGTTGAGTAATAACATTTCCTGTAGCGGTATTCATATCATATATTACACCTCTTAAAGAAGATAAAGGGTTTCCGCCTGTTCCACCTATGATAAGTTTTGTTTGATCACAATTGAATGCAATGTTCCAGAATTCCGCACTTGAAAGAGCTCCACCTGGGCTTGGGTTATTCCAGATAACAGCACCTAGTGTACTTACTTTTACAATTTGAGCAACTGAACCTTGTGTTACATAAGAATTACCCGCCAAGTCAGTAGCAAATGTTCCAAGCCATGCAGTAGTGTCATAAGGTGTATTATAAGTCCACTGTAATACTCCTGTAGAATTATATTTAATTAATTGTAAAGGCATAACACCACCAATTAAATAAATATTTCCAGCTCCATCTCTTTCGCACTCCCAAACACAATCCCAGTTAGTCGCAAAATTTGGTGATTGTGTCCAAGGGTCAATAATTACAGTTTTTGTATTGTCATAATTATCTAATTTAAAGGAAATAGTTTTCCCTTTTTTAGTAAATGAAGATGCGATAATGTTGTTTTTATTGTCAGCATAGAAAGTTGTAGGAGCATGGTCAATAATATCTCCAAGTTTGGTGGAAATATGTACATCATTACCATTTAAACTTAAAGCATTAGAGTATTTCATCTCTACATCAGAAGGGTTTGCCCCTGGATGTAATACAATACTATACTTTATTCCAGATGTAGGATGAATTTCATATACTACATCTATATTGTTGTATAAATTTTTATAGATAATTTTTTTATACGATTTTACATTATTTACGTGTGCGTATTCTCCATTAGATTTTCTGTAAGTATAGCTTTGGTAATCAGTAGTGATTTGTTCTGGAATGATTTGAACATTTTCATTTGCATTTTCCCAAACCATATCTATCACTTCTACTTGGCGTTCTAAGCTACGCTCTTCTGCCTCCATTTTTTTGTATTCTTCTGCTGTTTTAAATTCTTTTTCTTTCTCTTTTTCGTTTTCTTCTTTTTTCCATGTTTTTAAATACGAGAATGTCAATCCTTTTTGAGTAAAATAATATTTTGTATTACTAGCATCAATCCCAAATATAATTGGAGCATTATTTAATTTAGAAGTGCTTTTTTCAAATTGACCTTTGTTTTCTATAAAGATTTTACCTTTTTCTAACTTAGACGTCCAGCTTGCCATTGCGCTATTTTGTGCTAAAGCAAAAGAGCCTATCAACAAAGTGAATAGGAAAGTGAGAATAAAATTTGGTCGTAGTCCCATGGCGTTTAGTAGTTATTTGATAATCAAAAATAATGTGCAATTGATATAAAACAACTCAAAAAATAGTTTATTATTGGAAGTCTGAATTGACATGTTTACAAAAAAGTTATATATTTATCAACGATTTTAAGCCAATAAATATGTTTTATTATTATAAATGAGCATACCATGAAACCATCCGAAGAGTTACATCAATTAATTAAAAACATGAGTATGTCTGAGAAGAGATATTTTAAAATATATTCTTCTAGACATGTTATTGGACATAATAATAATTATATCCACTTATTTGATGCAATTGATAGACAAAAGGAGTATGATGAAGAAAAAATAAAAAAACATTTTGGCAGAGAAACATTTATCAAGCATCTACCATCAGAAAAGCATTATTTATATAATTTAATATTAGATGGCTTAAATGCATTTCATAAGGACCGAACCTTTCTTACTCGCTATTCTAATATATTAATGAATATTGAAATCCTTTTTAATAAAGGTTTATTCGACCAATGCAAACGACTAATTACAAAAGCAAAAAAAGAAGGTTATTTGTTGGAAAAATTTTCCATTTTATATCTAGTTATTCGTTGGGAAACACTCGTTTACATTAAGGATGAGGATGTAAAAGGATTGTATAAAAGTTTTGATGAAGAACTGAGGATTTTGGAGGTTATTCGAATTCAATCTGCTCTTACGCGAATTGCATTTAATATCCAAATAGAAATATACAAGGGAAAAGTAAATGACAAGTTTTTAAAGCAGCAGGAATTAGAGTTAAAAAAATATTACCCTCCTAAAAAAGAAGTGGATAGCTTTTGGGCGCAATATTATTATTATTCAGCAATGGGTTTAATATTTTCTGCACGGCAAAAATATTTACAGTGTTTTAATTGTTATAAAGACATTAATATTCTTATGCAAAATGCAAAACAATTTATAGTTGATTTACCTCATATTTATCACACGAATAATAATAACATGGTAAACTTAATGTTTGAATTAGAAAACTATGATAAGATACTACCTTTAATTCAGCATCAAAGAGGGTTTATGAATATCTATAAAATTAAAAATCAAACGCTCCAACAAAAAGTGTTTCTGAATACAAGTGAGAGTGAACTTTATTTGTATTATAAAACGGAAGAGTACGACAAAGGTGTTTCTGTTATTAAAAGAATTGAACCTGAATTAAAAAAAATAAAAATAAATTTTAGCCCTTCATTGTTTGATTTGTTTTTTATGATGAGCGTGATATTTTTAGGTGAAGCGGATTTTAAATCAGCAATAAAATGGTTAAATAAAATTTTGAATAATGAAAAAGATGTAAACATTAGGAAAGAATTACAAATTAATACACGTTTATTATACTTAATAGTTTTGTTTGAAAAAGAAGATTTGTTTTTTGAAAACCAATATCAATCTGTAAAACGATTTATTGCCAATCAAAAAGAATTCGAAAAGCAGATTTTGGTTTTAGAGATAATTAAGCTGTTGTCTGAACAAAGATTAAACGAATCGAAAAAAGCTAAACTAAAACAGTTGGTAAAACAGTTAAAAAATGTAAATACAGATGTTACGGTAGAATCGCTCAATCCACAATTTGATTTTGAACAATGGATTGAAGGAATGATGATTCATAAAAAAATAAAGTAGAATCAATTTTTTTTTGGAAACTCGTATAAAAAAAGTTCTGCTGACTGAAAATCAAATGTTGTCCAGTTGTCGCCTTTTGTTCTTAAACCAACTATTCCACAAGTAGGAATATTATTCGTAAAAGCTTTTGTAAGAAAATTTGACAATTCTGTTATGTTTGGATTGTGGGCAAAAATCATCACAGAATTTATAGAACTATTTATATTGTGTATGAGGCTTAAATAATCAGAATATTGTTTTTCATATAAGTCTGACTTTATTTCAATTTGTGAAACATCATAATTTAAATTTCTGCTAAATATTAGTGCAGTTGAAATTGCTCTGGTTGCAGGGCTTGAAATAATTAGTTCAGGAATGTTTTTATTTTGATTTAGTAAACTACTCATTTTGTGTGCGTCATTGTAGCCTCTATTATTTAATGGCCTGTCGATATCAGCAAGTGTTTCGTTTGCCCAATCTGATTTGGCATGACGCACTAAATAAAGTGTTTTCATTTCTTTAATTATCTTTATACAAAAATAAAAGTACAATGTTTTTTAGTAAAATCCACATACTTTTTTTGAGCATGTTTCTCTTGATTTTTTGTAGTTCGTTTTATAAAAATGATTACAAAGAAGAAAAATTCCTCTATAACGATACTTTAAAGTCGTTTTCTGAAAATTATTTCCCAAAATATTCTAAAAAAGAACAAATAATAAAACATACTGCTTTTACTCTTTGTTATAGCGAGCCTCACGAGCAGCCTAAGTGGGTGGCATACAAACTAACGGCCGATATGTGTAATAATAATGGGGAAGAACGCACAAATAATTTTAGAGAAGACCTTTCTGTAAAAACAAAATCCGCAATTCCAGCAGATTATAAAAAATCAGGTTACGATAGAGGCCATTTATGCCCAGCGGGAGATATGGGTTGGAGCGAATTAACAATGAGCGAATCTTTTTATATGAGTAATATGAGTCCGCAAACGCCATCATTTAATCGTGGTATTTGGAAATATTTAGAAACAGATGTTAGGGAATGGGCGAAACAAAACGAGGAATTGTATGTTATAACAGCAGGGGTTTTAATTGATAGTTTACAAACAATAGGTATTGAGAATAAAGTTGCTATCCCAAAATATTTTTATAAGGTGATATTAGACTATCATTTGCCTGAATACAAAGCAATTGCTTTTGTAATGCCAAATGAAGGTAGCAAAAAATCGGTATTTGATTATGCGGTAACTGTTGATTCAGTGGAAAGATTAACTGGTATAAATTTTTTTCATGCCTTGCCCGATTCGATAGAAAATTATTTAGAATCGCATATTGACATTCAACTTTGGAAAATCAATAAATAAAATTGAAACCATCAGAACACATACAACAACTACTTAAGACAGTTCCTGAAAACCCAGGAGTGTACCAGTATTATGATGTTGAAGGGAAAATAATTTATGTAGGTAAGGCAAAGAATTTAAAAAAGAGAGTGAGTTCTTATTTTAATAAAGACCAATTTGAAAATGGGAAAACGAAAGTATTAGTAAAAAAAATAACAGATATAAAATTTATAATTGTTGAAACAGAGCTGGATGCACTACTGCTTGAAAATAATTTAATTAAAAAGTATCAGCCGCGTTATAATGTAATGCTAAAGGATGATAAAACATACCCTTGGATTTGCATTAAAAACGAGCGCTTCCCTAGAGTTTATTCAACCCGAACAATGATAAAAGATGGTTCGCTTTATTTTGGACCTTATGCATCTGTAAGGGTAATGAATACAGTTTTGGATTTAGTAAAACAGTTGTATCCTTTGCGCAATTGCAACTTAAATTTAACCGATGAAAACATTAAAGCAGATAAATTTAAAGTTTGTTTAGAGTACCATCTCGGTAATTGCAAGGCACCGTGTGTTGGAAAGCAAACAGAAGAAGAGTACAATCAAACAATATCAGATATTAAAAATATTATAAAAGGGAATATAAATTCGGTTTCTAAATATTTAAAAGAATTATTACAAGTTCACATTGAAAAGCTTGAATTTGAAAAAGCACAAATAATAAAGACCAAAATTGATTTGCTTGAAAAATTTCAAAGTAAATCTACTGTTGTAAATCCTTCAATTGATAATGTTGATGTTTTTTCAATTGTTACAGATGAAAAATCTGGCTATGTTAATTTTTTCAAAATTATCAACGGCTCAATAATTCAATCGCACACATTAGAATTAAAAAAGAAATTAGAAGAAAGCCCAGAGGAGCTATTAACACTTGCAATTGCTGAGTTGCGTTTACGTTTTGATAGCGATTCGAAAGAAATAATTGTTCCTTTTGAAATTGAAACTGAATTTCCAAATGTTGAATTTATTGTACCTCAGCGTGGAGATAAAAAACATTTATTGGAATTGTCTGAGCGGAATGCAGAATACTATAGAAGAGAAAAAATTAAACAAGAAAATTTAGTTGATCCCGAAAGGCATGTGAATCGAATTTTAGAACAAATGAAAAAAGATTTACGATTAACAGATTTGCCTAAACATATTGAATGTTTTGATAATTCCAATTTTCAAGGAGATTACGCAGTTGCAGCTATGACCGTTTTTAAAAATGCAAAGCCAAGTAAAAAAGACTATCGCCATTTTAATATTAAAACTGTGGAAGGTCCCGATGACTTTGCATCAATGGAAGAAGTGATTTATAGAAGATACAAACGCGTAATTGAAGAAAATCAAGCTTTGCCACAGTTGATAGTGATAGATGGTGGAAAAGGACAATTGAGTTCCGCAGTTTCAAGCTTAGAAAAATTAGGATTGAGAGGTAAGGTTGGAATTATTGGTATTGCAAAAAAGTTAGAAGAAATTTATTTTCCGGATGATTCCATACCATTGTATTTAGATAAAAGAAGTGAGTCCTTAAAAGTGATTCAACAAATACGAGATGAAGCACACCGATTTGGAATCACACATCATCGTAATAAAAGAAGCAAAGGGACTTTAAAAACAGAGCTTACCGAAATAAAGGGAATTAGCGAATTGACTGCCCAAAAATTATTATCATATTTTAAATCTGTTGCTAAAGTTAAAGCGGCTAATGAAGAAGAGTTAGCTGCTGTGGTTGGAAAATCAAAAGCAAAATTGATTTCTGATTTTTATAATGCAAAAAATTAATTTTGGAGGTATGCTGAAAAATTCGTTATCAGTTTAAAAAGATTTTCAAACTCACTTAAAGGTAGTGTTTCTGGTCTGTCGTAAATATCGTGGTATGCTTTTATACCACCCATTGTATAGATAAAAAAAGCTTTTACTCCCTTTTCAGAAAAAAAGTAATGATCGCTATTGGCTGCTTTGCCTCTTGGTTTCACATCTTTTATAAAATTATTTTCAGAATTTATTTGTTTTAACTTTTCGAATTCATTTTTATAGATGGCACCGTTTACCACTGTTATTCCTTCTTCACCTGTTCCCATTATATCCATATTAAAAACAAATTTTATTTTGTTTAAAGGAAACAAAGGATGCTCTGTATAAAATTTTGAACCTAGCAATCCGACTTCTTCGGCACCAAATGCAATAAATGCAATAGAGCATTTAGGTTTGTTTTCCGGTTTAGAATAATGTTTTGCCAAATTTAAAAGCATTGCACAACCGCTTGCATTATCATTGGCACCCGGGAAATAAACGTCTCGTCCCATTTGTCCAAGATGATCATAATGCGCAGAGAAAACAATAAATGAATCGGGATAAGTTGAACCTTCAATATATCCAATAACATTTTGAGATTGGTAGTTGGGGATAAATTTGGATTGAATATTGAAACTAATTTTTTGCGGATAGCCTTCGATAGCACCGCGTTGTATTAAAAGCAAAATCCCTTCATAGTTGTTTTTTAATATCCATTTGTAATCTAAATTTTCAAAGCCCCAAGTTAATTTATCAACTATAGTTGCTGAAAATCTTGGAAAATCATCAAATGAAGATAAAGGGTATTTAAGGAGTTCATCTCCTAATGTGTCGCTGATGAAAAAATCATTACGATTTAGGGATATGTCGTGTTTTTTTTTGTTTCTATAATGAATTCTTTTCTTTGTTTTAAAGTCTGGCTGAAAAGAATATTTTATAATAAAATCTTTGCCTGGAATTAATTCTTGTTTGCCTATTTTTACTTTCATAGCTCCAGGAAATGTATTAATATCAAAATTGAAATGTTGATAGTAGTTTTCTGTAAATGATTTTAAGCCAAATTTTTGAAATTCTGTTTTGATATAGTTTGCTGCAATCTTATCTCCATCATTTACATACCCTCTCCCGTGCATACTTTCAGAAGTCATGGTGTCCACAATTTTTCTGGCGTAGTTGTACACTTCTTTTTGTGAAAAAGAAAAATTAGAATTGAAAAAAAATAAAAAAAACAGAAAATAAAATTTACGCATGAATTTAATTAAGAATATCTGCGTTCAACCAAATTTAATAATCGTTTTACAGTATCGTGTTCTAAATCCCAATTGTATAATTGTTTTAAACTATTGAAATAAACTATTGCCGATTCAATATTTTCTGAAGAATTAAATTGTTGAATAGCTACTTCATATTCTTGCATGTTGCCTTCAAATAATTCATTTGCTATTTGAAACTTATCGTTAATTCCTATGGCAGACTTTATATCATTTAAATTTAGGTTTGTTGTTTTGGTTGGCTCAACTGAAGGCTCCTTTTTTTTCTCTTCTAAAACAACATTTTCAACTTTTGGAGCTTCTGTAAATAAATCAGTTGCAACAGGTTTTACATTTTCTAAGGGTTGATTTTCTTCCTTTTTTGAAATTTTAACCATAATTTTTTCTTCTATGGTTGTACTAGGTATTTCTTTCTCAGTGGGTAGAGAGTTTAAATAATTAAAAACAATTGATTTTTCGTAAAGCGACTTTATTTTGCTTAATATCAATTCCAATTCCAGTTGAGGAATATGTTTGTTATCTCCAATATTGTCCGAATGCTGTTTTATACTATCAATTAGTGCAGCAATTTCCTTTCTAACATTTTTCTTATCCATACAAACTTTATTTTTTGGAATTGATAATAAACAACGCTTTTTTAGTAGATTTGTTGTTCATTATCAGCTATAAAAATACGGTTATTTTTCCACTAAATAAAAAATGTTTTTAGAAAACACCATACATCCACATAAAAAGAAAGGTTCTATTGAAGTCATCTGTGGTTCAATGTTTTCTGGCAAAACAGAAGAGTTGATAAGACGAATGAAAAGAGCTCAGTTTGCGAAACAAAAAGTGGAAATTTTTAAACCTGCTATTGATATTAGATATGATGAAACTAAAGTAGTTTCACATGATAGCAATTCTATTCATTCTACTCCCGTTCCAGCATCTTCCAATATTCTTTTGTTGGCATCAGAAGTAGATGTAGTTGGAGTAGATGAAGCCCAATTTTTTGATATGGGCTTGGTAGATGTTTGTAATCAATTAGCAAACGCAGGGGTTAGAGTGATAGTAGCCGGATTGGATATGGATTACCTTGGTAAACCATTCGGTCCAATGCCTGCTTTATTATCCATAGCCGAATATGTTACTAAAGTACATGCAATTTGTATGCGTTGTGGCAATCTCGCAAATCATTCACACAGGATAACCGCAGAAGAAAGTTTGGTATTGTTAGGAGAAACGAATAATTACGAACCACTTTGTAGAGATTGCTTTGTGGAAGCAAAAAAATAAAAATGAATTATACCATATCTACAATTGCTCCCATTATTGCTGGTAAAATTCATGGGAATGGCAATATAAATTCTGGAATAAAAAATTTATTGATTGATAGCAGGAAATTATCAAACATAGAGACTTCTTTGTTTTTTGCTATTAAAGGAGAAAGGCATGACGGGCATTCATATATACAGGAGTTATATGAAAAAGGCATTTTCAATTTTGTTGTTACAAAATCACCTGAAAATATTGAAAAATTTTCCTCAGCAAATTTTATTGTAGTTGAAAACACATTATCAGCATTACAAACTTTATGCAAACATCATCGCGAACAGTTTCAAATACCAATAATTGGAATAACTGGGAGTAATGGAAAAACAATTGTTAAAGAATGGCTTTTTCAATTGATGCGTGAGGATAAAAATATTGTTCGTAGTCCAAAAAGCTTTAATTCACAAGTTGGAGTTCCTTTGTCGGTATGGCAAATGAATGAAGATAACGATTTAGGGATCTTTGAAGCAGGGATTTCTAAGCCAAATGAAATGAACTATTTGGAAAAAATAATTCAACCAACAATTGGATTAATTACAAATATTGGCCAAGCACATGATGAAAATTTTGACAATCAAATTCAAAAAGTAAAAGAAAAACTTAATCTATTTATTCATGTAAAAACACTTATTTATTGTAAAGATTATTTAAGTGTTCACAACGAATTAGCTGAAGGGGGCGCATTTCAAAATATAGAAATGTTTACTTGGTCAAAAAAGTCAAGCGCTAATTTATTAGTTGGTAGAATTACAAAAACAGCATCAGATACTGAGATTCAAGCAGTTTGTAAAAATGATTTCATTAGAATTACGATTCCATTTACAGATGAAGCAAGCGTTGAAAACGCAATTCATTGTTGGGCAACAATGCTTTTTTTAGGATACGAAAACAAAGTTATTGCTGAAAGGATGCGTTTGCTGAGTCCTGTAGCAATGCGTTTGGAATTAAAAGAAGGTATTAATAATTGCTCAATAATTAATGATAGTTATAATTCAGATTTAGGCTCTTTAAATATTGCACTTGATTTTTTAAATCAACAAAAACAACATCCTAAAAAAACAATTATACTTTCTGATATTTTACAGAGTGGAAGAAATGAAGATGTATTATACAAAGATGTTGCGGAATTAATTCATAAAAAGGGAATATCCAGATTGATTGGGATTGGAGAATCAATTTCAAATCAAGCAAAACAATTTAACGTAGAAAAATATTTTTATAAAACAACAAAAGAATTTTTAGAGCAATTCAATAATTCTTTTTTTAAAGATGAAACTATTCTTTTAAAAGGTGCACGCACATTTGGTTTCGAAGAAATAAGTAAAGTTATTCAACAAAAAGCACACGAAACTGTTTTAGAAATCAATCTAAATGCTATTGTACATAATTACAATTATTACCGCTCAAAAATAAAAGCCGATACTAAAATTATGGCTATGGTAAAAGCTTTTTCTTATGGTAGCGGAAGTTTTGAAATAGCTAATATTCTTCAATTTCATCGCGTAGATTATCTAGCTGTAGCTTATGCCGATGAAGGAATAGAATTAAGAAAAGCTGGAATAACAATGCCAATAATGGTTATGAATCCAGAAGAGCAGAGTTATGATGCCATGATTCAATTTAATCTAGAGCCGGAAATTTATAGTTTTCGAGTGCTAAGTTTATTTGAAGAAACACTTAAACGAAGTGAAAGAAACAATCTGGAGCCTATTCCTATTCATTTAAAACTAGACACGGGAATGCACCGTTTAGGATTTGAGGCAGATGATGTTAATGAATTAATTGTAAGAATTAAAAACAATAAACATCTAGTAATCAAATCAATTTTTTCGCATTTAGCCGCAAGTGATGAAGAAGAGCATGATGAGTTTACATGGTTACAAATTAAAAATTTTAATTCCATGAGTAATCAAATAAAATCACATTTTGATTATCCTATTATTAAGCACATTTTAAATTCAGCGGGTATTTCTCGTTTTCCTGATGCTCAATTTGATATGGTACGATTGGGAATAGGATTATACGGTATTGGAGCAACTAAAGCCGAGCAAAATCAATTACAGAACGTAAGTACTCTAAAAACAAGTATTTCACAAATAAAAAATATTCCAGCTAATGAAACAGTTGGCTATAGTAGAAAAGGAGTAGCAAAAACAGACATGCAAATTGCAACAGTTCCAATTGGTTATGCCGATGGTTTGAGTAGAAAATTAAGTAATGGCAAAGGGAAAATGATTGTGAATGGGCAAGTAGCTCCTATTGTTGGTAATGTTTGTATGGATATGTGTATGATTGATATTACAAATATTAATGCAAGTGAAAATGATGAAGTAGTTGTATTTGGTGAATCTCAACCAATTGCAGAAATAGCAAAAGATGTTGGCACTATACCTTATGAAATTTTAACCAATGTTTCAAGGAGAGTAAAACGTATTTATTATCAAGAATAAAAGGCGGTGCAAAATAAAATGCATCGTTTTTTGTTTACGAATTAATAATAATATCTTTGATTAAAGCAAAAATGCCAATGCGTTTTATTAAAAAATTAATATTATTTTTTCTTTTATTTTTTGTCGTAGCCGAAAATAAACTTTCGGCTCAAAATTATTTTTTCAGAAATTATTCTGTTGAAGATGGTTTGCCATTCATTCAAGTAACAACAATTTTTCAAGACTCAAAAGGTAATTTATGGAGTGGAGGATATGGTGGTCTTAGTAAATTTGATGGGGTTACTTTTGTTAATTACTCTCCAAGAGATGGTTTGCTAAATAATTTTGTCACATCAATAGTTGAAGACAATCAAAAAAACATTTGGATAGGTACAATTAGTGGAATAAATAAATACGATGGAAACAAATTTTCAAGCTACACTACCAAACATGGTTTAATCAACGATAAAGTCACTTGTTCTTTAAAAGATACAAAAGGAAATGTATGGTTTGGAACAAAGCATGGTATTAGTAAATTATCAAATGGAACATTTATAAATTTTTCAACCACTAATGGGTTAGTTTCAGATGAAATTAAGTGTATTTATCAAACAACTGACGAAAAAATATGGATTGGAACTACTAAAGGAATTAGTGTTTATGATGGGACAAAATTTATTAATTACAGCCAAAAAAATGGATTGCCAGAATCTGAAATAAATGATTTTGCAGAAGATGCAGAAAAAAATGTTTGGATTGCTACACCAGACGGTTTGCTTAAATTTCAGAACAATAAAATTAAAATTTACAATATAAAAAATGGATTAATAGACAACTCCATTACAAATGTTTTATTTTTCAATAATGCTTTGTGGGTGTCAACAAACAAAGGAATTTCTAAAATTATAAATGAAAAAATAATAAATTATCTAATTCGTAAAGATCAAAACAGCAACATTGTAAATTGTATGTATCCCGATTTTGAAAATAATTTTTGGTTTGGTACATATGCAGGTTTGTTTAAGTATAGGGGAGACCCATTTGTTAGTTATGGTATTCATGATGGACTAACAAATAATTTTATTTTCGGCATCACAAGGGATTCAAAAGGAACTTTGTGGATTGGTTCTCAAGGAGGTGGATTATATAAATTTAGTAATAATGAGTTTGAACAAATTAGTCAAAGTAATGGAATAAAAATTAATAATGTAAATGCAATTTTTGAATATTTGCCTGGTCTTTTATGGATTGCAACTGATGTTGGTTTAGTAGAATACGATGGAAAAAAATTTAAAAAAATTGGAGGAAATTGTAGTGTATCACAAAATGTTGTCAACTGTTTTTATATTGATTCCAAAAATCAAATTTGGATTGGTGCAAATAATGAGGTGTATAAATTTGATGGTGAAACTTTTATAACCTATAAGCCAAAGGGACGAACAGATGATTTTCAAGTATGGTCAATTGTTGAAGATAAAAACGGAGATATTTGGTTGTCGGCCTATATGGGTGGATTGTTTAAATTAGAGGGAAATAAATTTGAAGAGTACAGTCAGAAGTTAGGAATTGATAACGATTCTTTTTTCGCATCATTAATTGATAAAGAAGGGAATTTATATTTTTCATCACTCGATGGTTTGTGGATTTATAATCCTTCTCAAAAAAACAAGCTAGTTCATTTTAATACGACAGATGGATTAAATTCTGATTTGATTTATTCAATGACTTTTGATAAGGGACAAAAAAATTTATGGTTGGGGACTAACCAAGGAATTAATAAAATTGATATTGAAAAATACGTAACAACAGGAGAAAAAAATTGTATTGCTTTTGGAAAGCAGGAAGGTTTTTTGGGTGTGGAATGTAATACCAATGGAAATTGGGTAGATGACGATGGAGTAATTTGGTTTGGTACTGTTTATGGCATTGTTAAATATAACCCGAATGAATATATTGAAAATAAAGCAGAATCTAAAATTAGTATTACAGGTATAAGATTGCATTACAATGATACCGTACTTGAAAATAATAGCCATCTATCACATAACTTAAATAATATAACATTTAAATTTAATGGCATATCGCTCACAAACCCCATTAAAGTGAGATACTCTCACATTTTAGAAGGATTTGATAAAGAATGGTCTCCTCCTTCAAAAGAAAGGTTTTCTACCTATTCAAATCTTCCCCCAGGGAGTTATACATTTAAAGTTATTAGCTCAAATAATGAAGGTGTTTGGAACGAGACACCAGCAATTTTTTCTTTTGTAATTGACAGGCCATTTTGGAAAACTCCAGCCTTTTTAATTTCGCTTTCATTTTTAATAATTGTTGCATTGATAATGTCTATTAGGTTTAGAATTAATAATATTAAAAACAAAGAAAAACGCAAAACAGAATTAAATAAGAAGATTGCACATCTTGAATCTCAGGCATTGCGCGCACAAATGAATCCTCATTTTATTTTTAATACTCTAAGTTCAATTCAGCATTATATTTCTAATAACGATACAGATGCAGCACTTAAATATTTGTCAAAATTTGCAAAGCTTATGCGCAAGATTATGGACAACAGTAAGCAAAAAATGATTTCTGTTGCAGAGGAAATAGAAGCTTTAGATTTATATTTAGAATTGGAAGTGATGCGTTTTGATAAAAAATTTGAATATAAAATTAGTGTTGACAAGGGAATTGACTCTAATTATGATAGGATTCCGTCTATGCTTATCCAGCCTTATGTAGAAAATTCAATTATACATGGCTTATTGCCAAAAGATGGGGAAGGAAAAATAGTTATTGATTTACAAAAACAAGAAGAAACAATTCTATGTATTATTGAAGATGATGGTATTGGTAGAGAAAAATCAAAAGAGTTTAAAAAGAATAGAGTCCAACAGCATAAATCAATGGGGATGAGTATTACTCAAGAACGATTAGATATTTTGAACTCAAGTTTAAAGAGTAATTTAAATGCAGAAATTATTGATTTGTATGATAACGGAAAGCCTGCAGGAACAAAGGTTCGTTTAATTATTCCCCTTGAAACAGGCGAAGATTAAAAATAGTATATTTAATAAGTCAAAAAAGTACTTTTTATGATAAAAGCAATAATAGTAGATGATGAATTAGGAGCTCGTGAATCATTATCTAAAATGGTAGAAAAAAATTGTAAGCAGATTGAAATAGTTGGTAAAGCAGATTCAATGAAAACGGCTTATGATTTAATTACCTCTTTAAATCCTGATTTAGTTTTTTTAGATATAGAAATGCCAAAGGGTAATGCTTTTGATTTGCTAGAAAAATTTAAGCAAATAAATTTTCATATCATTTTTACTACAGCTTACGACCATTATGCAATAAAAGCAATTAAGTTTAGTGCTGTTGATTACCTTCTTAAGCCTATTGATCCAGAAGAGCTTATTACTGCAGTAAACAAACTGGGCGGGAAAACTGCAGAAAAATCAGATTTGAACCAGCAGTTTAAAGCACTTTTGTCTAATGTCCGTTCAGAAAATAAATTAAAAAAAGTTGGAATTCCTGATGGTGAAGGATTGATATTTATTAACCTGTCAGATATTATCCGTTGTGATTCAGATGGTAACTACACCTATTTTATGCTGACCAATGGCAAAAGAATTATTGCTTCTAGAACTTTGGGTGAATACGAACAATTGTTTGCAGACGATAATTTTTTTAGAATACATCGTTCGCATCTTATTAATCTAGAACACGTAAAAAAGTATATTAAAGGCGAAGGAGGTTACGTAATTCTTAGTGACAATTCCCAAGTAGAAGTGAGCCGCAGAAATAAAAACGACTTTTTAGAAAAATTAGCTCATTTGTAGCCTTACCGTTTACCCAAAATTCCCTACCGTTAAATAAACCAAACTGCCATTTGCTCATTATGGCTAACAAACCCCTATTTTCTGGCGTAACATTGTGTAGAAATCGAAATTATTAGATTTTGCACGTTCTTTAAAAGTATTACTAATTAAAACCACAAGGCATGAAAACAATATTACTAATAGTTGCATTGGCATTATTTGTAACACTGTTTAAAAAAATAAATGCTACAAGTAAATGCCTTAAAAATTCAGCAATAACGGGCTGGGTTTTCAACGACAAAGGTTGTTGTGTTTAAAACCGTTTCGCAATATATTAAGAACAAGAGCAGGTGGTGGGGTTTGCGACAAAAAAATTAATTGGCACATGGGGATGTTGTTTAAATTAATTTGCAAACCTCACACCTTAACTTAAAAAGTAAAACAATTTAAAACAAAATAATTATGGCAACAGATATACTCAAGTTTAACAATTTAAATTTAAATGCCATGAACAAGAAATCAGAAACCAGAAAAGGTAACACGTACCACGAAGAAGGTATAGGAACCGTAACAGTGCTTTTAGCTGTAGCAACAGTATTTATTATATTCTACAGCATATATAGCTCAATTTAATTTTAATGTTTGTTTGTTTAGTTTGTAGTTAGTTTAGTTATGCAGAGGGCTCAGATTTATTTCTGAGCCCTTTGTGTTTTTAAAATTGTTTACCTGTCATTTTTTTCTTCTATGATAGTCCTGTAAGATACTCTCTCCGCTTTACTTTCTGCCCATGAAATAAAATCAAAATATTCAAATGCACTACGTTCAAATGAATCATTTTTAAGACCAATTAACTCACTTTTAAGTTCTTTGTAATATTTTGTTTGTTCTTCTCTTTTTGTAGTTTTTAAAACTTTTGCAATAAAATCTAAAAACACATTTTCAAATTTGTAAACTCTGTTTCTATTACTTAAAAAACGATGTGTTGTTTTAAATGCATGTGGAATAAAATTATCATGTTTTAATTCAATATGAATAATAAGACTGATGATTTGTGCAAAACAGTAGATGTCTTCACTTTCTTCTACATCTGGGCTGTTAATTATTTTATTTATCCATTTTAACGCTAAAGAATATTTTTCGGCACCAAAAAAAGCTGCAGCTACACTAAAATAGAAATATGCTAAGCGTACTTTACTCATTTTTTCATGGTATCTATTTAAGCCATCTTCAATTGTAGGAACAAGTGCTACTGCCTCATCAAATTTCCCCATTTGTAAATAAATAGTAAGTTCTATACTGTTGGCACTTGAAAACATTCTTACTGCTAGATCTTCATTTTTACTAGTATCTACTAGCATTATTGATTCTCGCATTTTTTTAAGATTGGCAAAAACTTCATTGTGTTTTTTTAATTGTTGACCAATGTAAATTGCATTGGTTAGCACAGAGAAATAAATATTTGGCTCTTCTTTAAAAATTTCAGTGTTTTTTTCTATTAACTCAACATTTTTTATGAGGTTGACATAACTCTTTTCATAATCTCCAATTCCAAAATAATAGGCGCTATAAATATGGTAATACAAGTATTTTGTTTCACGCGAAAGCGCTTTTTCTTCACTGTTTAATAAAGTATTGTCAATTATTTTTTTGAATCGCTCTAATTCTGAGCTGTTGCGAACTTTCCCTTGTTTGTTGAGGATAATAAAAAATCTGCTTTTTATATTCCAAAAATCATTAAAATTTTTAATTTTTTCACTAATAATATTATCCTCTTCTAGAATTTGTAAAAGCTCTTCATCATTTTTTCCCTCATAATTATTCTGTTCCATCAATCTTTTTTCCCAAAGATTTATTTCTAGTAGAGATGAATGTCTTTCAAATTTTTGCGCAACTTTTTTTGTACTTGAAAGCATTTTTGCACATTGATCGTAAAGCGTTTTTTTATATAAAATTTCAGCGCTGTGCAAATCACGTTTTAATTGCGCATCAATAGAGCTATTTGCATGGTATGCGGTTAAACTGTTTAAAATACTTTCGTACAAGCGAGCCTTTGTAATAGAAAATTTATTGATGAAAGCTTGCTTTTTAAATTTTTTTAATAATTCTTCTTCGTTGTATTCTTCTTGTTTGTCAATAGCTTCAAATAGGATAGCATAATTGTTTTTTTCTCCCAAAGTATGCCTAGAAGAATAAAGATTAAAATATCTTTTTTCTGATTTTGTCAGCGATTTTATCAATCGGTGTAAATTATCGGATGCTTTGTTAGACATGTATAATTATTGAATAAATAATTGTTTGGCTTTGATGTTTATTAATCTTCGTTTATATAACTCGATTTTAACTTTCAATAATCTTTATTTCTGTTTCTGTCTTTATTTATAGTTAAAGTGGAGTGTTATCGCCATTTAACATATATAAATTTAACCATTATAATGCAATTATCATAAAATATGTTTAATAATGATAGGCAAAATAAATAGTGTTAGACATGTATAAAATTGAAAAAACATGTAAAATGCCTTCACATGTATATCGTAAATTTTTAAAACAGTAGTATTAATAAGCTTTTTAGCTTGATTGGGGATTAATAAATAATGTTTACACATGTATAAAATTGAAAAACATTATATAAAAGAGCCTTCTATTTTAAAATAGTTTTGAATCAAATAATACTTCAGCTCTCATTTGCTTACTGGCACATGGGGATGTTGTTCAAAGCAAATGAGGCTGAGGTTTAAAATCATCCCTATAATTTAAATTTTAGAAATTATGAAAACGCAAAATTTAAAAAAAATCTTAACATTAATAATTGTTGTTTTTACAGCAATTGTTAATGCAAAAGAAATTGCAAATTTTCATGCACCAGTCACAAACAATACGAATAGTCAAGAACGTTCGGTACTTGCATTATGTAATCCTTCTACAGCACAAGCGGATTTGGATATCAATAATGTGAGAACAAGAATTTTAGGTGGTGGAGATATGTGGTGGGATTTACAAAATGGGATGTACTATATTCCAAAACCACCATCAGGCCAAGCGGGACCAACTTCCTTATATGCTGGTGCATTGTGGATTGGCGGAAAAGATCCTGGTGGAACATTAAAAGTTGCAGCACAAACGTATCGTCAATCGGGCAATGATTTTTGGCCAGGACCACTAGATAATAGTGCTAGTACTGATGCTACAATTTGTAATGCATGGGATAAAATTTGGAAAATAAACCGGAAAGATGTAGAGGCATATTATAATTGGATTACAACAGGAGTGCCAGCAGCTAATCCTGTTTCGCCTTCTGCTATGGATGTGATAAATAATTGGCCTGTAACAGCTCCTGATGGGCATACCATTGCACCGTTTTATGATATAAATAATAACGGAATTTATGAACCAGAGATAGGTGAGGTTCCTGATTTTGATGTTACTGGGTCTAGAGGGTGCGAAGCCCAATTATTTGGAGATCAAAATTTATTTTGGGTATTTAATGATAAAGGAAATATTCATAGCGAAACAAATGGAACCGCAATTGGTTTGGAAGTTCATGCACAAGCATTTGCATTTCAAACCAATGATGAAGTTAATAACATGACATTTTATCGTTATAAAATTATTAATCGCTCATCCTTCCGTTTGGATTCAACTTATTTTGGAGTATGGGTGGATCCTGATTTAGGTTCTGCAAATGATGATTATGTTGGATGTGATGTTGGTCTAGGATTAGGATTTTGTTATAATGGAGATTTAGTTGATGATAATCCTCCTGCAGGGCAGATACCTTATGGAGCTAATCCACCAGCAATTGGGATAGATTTTTTTGAAGGGCCTTTTGCAGATCCGGATGGAATTGATAATCCGGCTTCTTCTGTTCCTCCAAGTTTTTTAAACTATGGAAATATAACAATTGATGATGAACGAATTGGCATGAAAAAATTTGTTTATTACAACAATGATAATTCATTAACTGGAAATCCAAATGGAGCAGTTGATGTGTATAATTATTTAAGAGGAATTTGGAGAGATGGAACTCCGCTTACTTATGGGGGAAGCGGCCATCTAACCGGAGTGTCTTGTGATTATATGTTTCCAGGCTCTTCAGATCCATTAGGATTTGGTACAGGAGGAAATCCTCAAGCCCCATGGGATGAAACTACGGCAGGCAATGCACCATTAGACAGACGTTTTTTACAAAGTGCTGGACATTTTACTTTACAACCAGGTGCAATAAATACGATAACCATGGGAGCAGTTTGGGCACGTGCTACACAAGGAGGAAACTTAGCTTCTGTTGCTTTAATGAAAGGTGCCGATGCAAAAGCACAAAAATTATTCGACCGTTGTTTTAAAACATTAGATGGGCCTACAGCTCCAAATTTAGCTATTCAAGAATTAAATCAAGAGTTAATTTTAACTTGGAGCAACCCTTCTAATTCTAATAACTTTAAAGAATGGTACACGGAGGATGATAACCCAATTGACCCAACAGATTCTTTATATCGTTTTCAAGGTTATATGATATATCAATTAAAGGATGCTACTGTTAGCACTTCGGAGTTGTATAATCCTGATAAGGCGCGATTAGTTTTTCAGTGCGATAAAAAAGATGGAATTAAACAAATTGTAA
Source organism: uncultured Chitinophaga sp. (assembly GCA_964549315.1). Taxonomy (GTDB): domain Bacteria; phylum Bacteroidota; class Bacteroidia; order 2-12-FULL-35-15; family 2-12-FULL-35-15; genus 2-12-FULL-35-15. The sequence goes on from CAZJUY010000011.1 coordinate 25,129, forward strand.
ATTATAATCTTGATTTGGGATTAACAGCTTTGGTGCCACTAGAAATGGTAAATGGGAATGATGACGGAATAGTTCATTCTATTTCAATTAAGGAGGATAAGTTTGCAACAGGAAATCCAACCTTGGTAAATCATAAAACTTATTATTATGCAATAATAGCTTATGGTTACAGCCCAACACAATCGCCAACCAATCTAAATATTTTAATAGATTATTTACCATTTATAGCTGGTCGTAAACAAGCAGATGGATATTTTGCACATTCAGGTATTCCTCATATTCCAACCCCTGAAGCAGGTGGAACAGAACAACATTCTATTTATGGAACAGGACCAAAATTAACAAGAATAGAAGGGCAAGGAAATGGCGGAAATGTTTTAGATTTCACAGAATCAACTGTAGCGTCTATTTTATCATCACCAACAAATAGAGTTTTAAACCCTACTTATGAAAACAGTAGAGGTCCTGTAAACATTAAAGTTGTTGATCCTTTAAATGTTCCTGTTGAAAATGATTTTACAATTTATTTATACGATACATATTATAAGTATAAAAAAATATCTCCCAAAGCATCATGGATGTTGGTAAATAACACAACTGGAGATACAGTAAAATCAGAAAAATCAATTCAAATTCCAAATGAACAATTGATAAACGGGCAAGTAGGAGGAACATCTACTGTTTCAATTCCTAAATGGGGAATTTCTGTAAATGTTGCCTACACTTATGATCCAGGAAATGATACTGCATCAAAAAATGGATTTATAGAAGCAACAATGAGTTTTTCTGATGCAACAAAACAATGGTTAACGGGCATTGCCGATGCTGATGGGAATAGTAATTTAAATTGGATTCGCTCGGGAACTATTAATAATACTGGACCTACAAATGTTTATAATGATTATTTTTCATCAGGCGTATCCTTAGATGCAAATCAAGAATATGAAAAAATATTGGGTGGTACTTGGGCCCCTTATCGTTTGTGTGCATTTAGCTCTTCTGATTTAAGTTATAAGGGAGGCCCTGCTTGGGCAACTTTACATGCTTCAAACCAACTTAAAAATATAGCTAGTGTAGATATTGTTATTACTAGTGACAAAACAAAATGGACTCGCTGTCCTGTTTTGGAAATGCAGGATGACCCATCCTTAGCAATAGGAGGTGCATTAAAAAGTAGTATGAGAAAATCATTGTCGGTAGATAAGAATGGGTTAAATGCAAGCCAAGCTGGCTACAACTCTGTAGAAGGAGACTTTGGTGGAACACAACCAATGGGTATGGGTTGGTTTCCTGGGTATGCTTTAAATATTGAAACAGGAGAACGCTTGAATATGGCATTTGGCGAAGATTCATATTTTGTTTTAGAAAATGGAGCTGATATGATTTGGAATCCAACGAGTACGATTACCAGTGGATCGGAGCCAATATTTGGTGGTAAGCATTATATTTATGTATTTAACCACAATGGAGATGCAAAATATTCGGGTGATCCGCAATTGGGAAATGGAGCTAAAGATATTTTGCCGTATGATTTTGGAGTTGGTATGTATAATTTATTGAAGGCATATGATAATACTTCAGCTATTTCTTATAAAACAGAAGTTTTTAGAGATGCCATTTGGGTAAATATCCCAAGATTGGTTTCTGGACATGCGCTTCTTGAATCGGATGTAAAAGTGAGATTGCGTGTTTCAAAACCTTACCAAAAAGGATATGCCACAACTGGTGTTTTAAATTCAGATACTACTTTGGCTCCTCAAAATAAAAATTTGCCAATGTACACGTTCAATACAAAAGATATTGAAACCCATAAAAATGATTTAACAACAGCTAAAGATGCATTGGCAATAATTAATGTTGTTCCTAATCCATATTATGCGTATTCTTCTTATGAAAGAACTGCATTGGAAAATATTGTAAAGGTTACCAATCTTCCTGAAAAATGTACGGTTACTATTTACACATTAAATGGAACCCTCATTCGAAAATATAAAAAGGATGATCCAAAAACATCTTTGGATTGGGATTTGAAAAATGAAGCAAGAATTCCAATTGCAAGTGGCTTATATATTATTCATGTGGATGTGCCTGGGGTTGGCGAAAAAACACTAAAATGGTTTGGTGTTTTACGACCTATAGATTTGGATAATTATTAAACAAAAAAGTCCTGAAGAAATTCAGGGCTTTTTTTATTTTTTTTATCTAAAGTTTTAAGCCCTTTTTAAGAAGGGTTTGCCGAATAAAAAGCCACAATTCGTCTAAAACAATAAACAATACTTATAATATTGACGTTTTATCAACTGTATGAAAAATGCAGTGGAAAATATCGTTTCAGAAATAGATAACCGAAATTTGGTTATTAATTATAATTGTAAGACGGACCATGTTTTATTTTCTATAGCAGATTTTACAGGGAATGTAATGATGCGAGGGGATTGCCATGAAGTAGTTGATAACACATTAGATATTTCATCCTTACCACAAGGAATGTATATTCTTTGTATTATTGATGGGGATTCATTAATAAAAGCTCGTTTTCAAAAAAATTAATAATTTTTTCTAAAACATCTTTCCGTAAAAGATTCTAATTCTTTTTGTGTTTCTTTTGGGGCTTCATAAAAACTCATGTGCCCAGAATTTTCTAACATTAAAACAAAAGGATATTTACACAATGCCATTTGCGAAAACATAGTTTCATAATTTATTACGCTATCTTTTTTTCCGATAATAAATAAAATAGGGAATTCAGCAAATTTCAAAATCAAGTCTCTGCTTTTTCTTTCTTTCATTCCTTCCAAACTGTTTATGATCGATTGCTTACTTGTACTACTTGCAATGCGTTTTACTTTTTCAACTTCTGTTTTTATTTTTGCGACATTTTCTGGGGCAAATAAACTAACTACTACTTCTGCAACATAATGTTTATGTTCTTTTTTTACCAAGCGAATTACTTTCGCTCTTTCTTTCTTCTTTTCTTCATTATCTGCGTAAGAAGTAGAATTAAACAAACAAAGCCCAGCAACGTTTTCTGGATACAATTCTGCAAATGCTAAAGCAGTATATCCACCCATGCTGTGTCCAACAATTACATAGCGCCTAACTCCAATAGAATCTAAAACAGCTTTTACACTTTGTGCAAGCAATTCCATACTATGATAATAACCGATGGATGGTGTTGCTCCATGTCCAGGTAAATCAATAGAGATAACTCTAAATCGTTTCGAAAGTTTTTTTGCTGCTTCTGTCCATACTTCATGTGAGCCTAAAAAACCATGCAGCAAAACCAATACACGCCCTTTACCTGTATCGGTGTATGCAATTTTTGTTTTTTTAAATTCTGCGTAGTGGAGCATTTTTACTTATTCATCAAAGCTTCAATTTCATCTGCTTCAATTGGAATATTTTTCATTAAATCAATAGGTCCTTTTTTAGTAACAAGAATATCATTCTCTAAACGGATTCCTAAATTTTCTTGCGGAATATATATTCCAGGTTCACACGTAAATACCATCCCTTCTTCTAATGGACGATTGAAATCACCAACATCATGAACATCTAATCCTAAAAAATGAGAAGTTCCGTGCATAAAATATTTTTTATATGCAGGCCAATCAGGGTTTTGTTTTTTGATATCATCCATTGTAAGCAAACCTAAATCAACCAATTCTTTTTCCATTAATGCTCCAACTGCTTTATGATATTCAGGAATTGTATTGCCTACAGTTAACATATTTGTTGCAGCACGCATAACATTCAAAACAGAATTATATACTTGTTTTTGTCGTGCAGTAAATTTTCCACTAACAGGGAGGCAGCGCGTTAAATCGCTTGCATAATTTGCATACTCAGCTGCTACATCCAAAAGTATAACATCACCCGCTTTACATTCTTTATTGTTTTCTACATAATGTAACACACAAGCATTTGCTCCGGATGCAATGATTGGTCCGTATGCAAAACCACGAGAGCGGTTAGAAATAAATTCATGCACCAACTCTGCTTCAATTTGATATTCCATTACACCAGGTTTTACAAAATTTAATAATCTTCTAAATCCTTTTTCGGTGATGTTACATGCTTGCTGAATTAAATCAATTTCAATTTGAGATTTTATTGCACGTAACTTGTGCATAATAGGTGCAGCACGCTCTATTTTATGTAATGAAAATTTTGAAATAATATTTTTATTAAAACGCATTTCGGCAGTTTCGGTATCAATGTATCTGCGCGAATGTTCGTTACTATTCAAGTAAATATTTTCTGCTTGAAATATTACAGATTTTAAAAACCCTTCAAATCCGTGATTCCACATTACTGTTTTTATACCTGATGTTGCTGTTCCTTGTTCTTTTGTTAGTTTTGCTCCTTCCCAAACAGCTATTGTTTCATTTGTTTCACGCACAAATAATACTTCTTTGTGTGCTTCATTTTTTGCATCAGGGTAAATTAATAAAATAGTTTCTTCTTGATCAACACCAGTTAAATAAAACAAATCGGAGTTCTGAACAAATCCCATTGAACCATCTGCATTTGTGGGCATAAAATCATTGCTAACAAATAATGCAATAGAATTTGGTTTTAGGTTTGCTGCAAAACGTTTTCTGTTTTCAATAAATAATTTTGAATCAATTGCTGAATATTTCATAATAATCTGATTTGTTTTTTCAAAGATATGTTTAATTGCTTTTATTACAAATTACTTTAAACAAAAAAGCCTCTGGATTATCAGAGGCTTTAGATTCAGTATAATTGATTTATTTTTTTTGGAATAAAAATCTGTTTGTTGAGTTGTAACGTAATACAATTTCTGGCCCGCCTCTTAACGTACTTACTTTTGTTAATCCTGATACATTTAAATCGTAACTAACGCCAATAGCATAATGTCCCATTTCAAGAAGTATGTTGGCAATTACAGCATCTTGTGTTCTATAAAATACACCCAATCCAAAATACGATTTTTTGATATAACCAGTATATTTTGTATCATTTTTAATGGAGTATTTTATATGCATTCCAAAAACAAACTCTTTTTGTGGTCCTTGAAACTGACCAACAAAACTCGGAGATAATGAAACATTAGAATGAGGCATACCAATTAATAATTTTCCATGAACAATGAATTTTGAATAGAGTTGATCAAAATTGTCAGGCAAAAACCGTTGCTTTGGTTTATTAATATGCATCATAGAAAAACCAACATCAGCATACATGTGATTGTTTTCTCCAATGGAAGCTTCTTCTTTCCCGTAATACCAAAGTAAACCTGCATTTACATCAGGTGCTACAAAGGAACGAGTTCCTGTTGGTTCTCCACTTGGCATATTTGTATCATAGCTAGTTCCATTGTATTGATTCGAAAAAATAAATTTTGAATAATTTACAGAACGTTGAATAATTCCTCCTTGTAAACCAAGAGAAAGAGAACTAAAAGCACCTGTTTTAATAAATGTAGCTATTGATAAATTACCAACATTGGTTCCCATTTGTCCATCACCTGCTTTATCACTATAAAAAGATAATCCACCTGCTAAACGATTGTAAGCTTTTTTATACAATTTGGTTTTAAAGGGATCTTGCTTTTCCCATTCACTTGCCCGAAATTTCATTTCGTAAGAAGCACCAAAAGTTCTGTAAGGAACAGTTACACTTGCCCATTGGTCGCGATAAACAACAGAAGCACGCATTACATAATATGCTCCAGTTAAAGCTGGATTCAACAGAGAAGGGTTTTCGTTGAACTGAGAAAAATGTATATCTTGAGCAAATGACGATAATCCTGCTCCAAAAATACTTAGTGTAATGATTAAATATTTTTTCATGATTTATCGTATTAAAGTGATATTACCTTTTCGTGTAACATCAAATGATTTTTTAGCAGCAGCAGCATTATCTCCTTCATATAAATAAACTGCTTTTATGAAATAAACAAACACTCCTGCATCTAACATCTTGCCTCTATATGTTCCATCCCAACAGAAAGAAGGTTTTGTTGATTCAAAAACTTTTTCTCCCCAACGGTCGAAAATCATTATCTCAAATTTATCAACACAATCATCCCAACCGTATAAACACAATTGATCATTGTTGTTATCTCCATCTGGTGTAAACGCGTTTGGAACAGTAAGGTTTCTGTTGCTTGGGCAAGGTATTACAATTTCTAATCTTATGCATGAGCTATCAACACAACCATTTTCTGTAACTCTTACACAATAAGTGGTAGTTTCAGTTGGCGAAGCATTTGTTGTATCGCAAGTTGCGCAACTTAAATCTGTTGGAGGGCTCCAAGAATATGATGTACCTCCTGTTGCTGCTAATGTCGCAGTACTGCCAATATACATTACTACATCAGAAGACGTAACAGTAACTATTGGTAATGGGTTAATTGTAAAATTTGAAGTGTTTGTAGCTGCTGCCATACACATAGCATTGTTCTGTGGAAGTGAATATGTTATTGTATATGTACCAGGTGTACTTGCAGAAACAGATATCATTCCTGTTATACTATCAATTACCATTCCCGCAGGAGAAGCCGTAAATATTCCTCCAGTAGTAAAACTTGTATCCAATGTAGGCAACTGATTAGGATCATTTGTACACACTGGAGTATTATAAGAGAAGTTAGTTACTGGTGTAGATAATGGATTTATTGTAATAGTAGTTGTGCTAGATCCTGCTGCGCCACATGCTGTCGCAGGAACATTATATGTAATTGTATATGTACCAGGAGAACTAGCTGCTAAATTAATAACACCCGTTCCTGAATTTACAGATAACCCAGCGGTAGAAGTATAACTCCCTCCTGTTGTAAAACCAGCTACGCCTGTAGGATTAGGATTTGTACCGGCAATACATACAGGACTAGTATAAGAAAATCCTGTTGTTGGGGTACTAACACTACCAATTGTAACTATAACTGTGTCTTGAGAAGGACATGTTCCTCCTATTGCGTAAGTGATAGTAAATGAACCAGCCCCCGAAACGGATGGGTCAAATGTTCCATTTGTAGAATTTGTAATTCCAGTTCCACTCCATGTTCCGCCTGATGTTGCTGCAGTTAAATTAAATGGAGCGGCATTAGCACACGCTATTGCAGGCTGATTAATAGTTGCACTTCCAGAGCCTAGTACTGTTATCTGCATTGTATCCTGAGTGGAACAAGGCGCACCAGGGTTCAATGTATAAGTAATTAAATGAGTCCCTGTTCCTGCTGTTGCAGGATTAAACTGATTGCCGGTTACTCCTGGTCCCGACCATGTTCCTCCTGTACTATCTGCCGTTAGGGTGACGGCAGGTGAAGTTGCACACATAGGCGCAACTTGATTAATTACAGGCGGATTTCCTCCTCCTGTGGTTGGTTCTACAACAAATGTAAAAGATACAGGGTTGTAGCAACTATTTACAGGAGTTCCAGTAACTGTGTAAGTAGTTGTAACGCCAGGGTTAGCATTAACAGTTGGTCCAGTGGTAGAAGATAATCCTGTTCCTGGACTCCAAGACCAAGTGAAAGACCCAACAGTGCTACCTTGAACAGAAATAGGTGTTACTCCACAAGCTCTAACTGTATCTGTGTAAGGAGTGCATGAAGATGGTGGAGCTCCCGCTGCACCTGGATAATCTAAATACATTAAATTATTAATGGCAGCAGCAGAAGAAGAAGCATTTAAAATAACCACATATTTAAAAGTTTGAGTGGCTCCAGGAGCTAAATTTTGGATTCTGTAAGCAATGGCGATGGCTTCATCCATAAAAACGGTTGAGCCTACTGCACTATTAAAACCTGTTCCGTTCCACAAATCGGATGCATCTCGATTTGAAAATCCTCCATGTGCTACCCTAAACTCGGGGCCTGTACCCGCAAAACCCATGTATGAATTCCATGGAGTAGTTTGTGTTGCACTAACATGAGCAAGGTTACAAGAACCAGATGTAGGTTGTGCTACGATAGTATTCTGGGTTGTAAAATCAAAACTTAACTCCTCATTATTATCCGGGTCAACATTTCTATAATAATACATTAAAGGTATTGTAGCTGTTGTATTATTTTTTATCGAAACTGTTGTTGTGTAGTATAAATCATTTGTTTGTAAAAAGTAATTGATTGTAAAATGTAAGTCTGTTCCTGTTGTAGCATTTCCTTCCCATGTGGCAGAAATACAACTTCCAACAGTCGTAAAATTTGTCATAGCACCTGGAATGTCAACTTGATAGTTACAATTATTACTTCCCATAGCTCCAGCAGTGTTCCCTATTTCAAACCCCCAGCCATTTTCAGGCGTTCCGGGAGTAAAAAAATCACCATCAAAGGTTGCCCAACCGTTTACTTGTGGATTTGCCACAAACCCAAAAAAATTGGTTGCAGAACGAGGATGCATACCAGCCAATGGAGGAGAGGTAGTAATGTTCACGCCTTCATAACCACCAGACCCAGCTATGCCTATTTCAACGCTATTCCCTTTGATATACGCATCAGGACCAACCATTTGGGCTTTTAAAAAGCATGTTTGGAAAAATGCCACAAGTAATAGAAAGTAAATTTTTTTCATCAGAAATTATATAAAAACATGTAAGACTTAAAGTTAATGATGCAATTTAGTACGATAAAGTTGCATAAAAATACGACAAAATTTGATTTGTCAAAAAAAGAGAGAAAATTATTTATAATTAGTTTAAATAAGGACTTTTTTTCCTTAAAATAAACCTTTCTAAAAGCAAAGTGTTTTTATCTGATAAATCCGTTTGTTATTTACTTGATAGTATTCATTTTGAATTATACATTTGCATCGCAATCACAAGAAATCAGAATAAAATATCTTTAAAATTATGAGTTCAACATCTGGAAAATTCCTTCAATCATCGCTAGGGAAAAAATTATTAATGGGCTTAACTGGTCTGTTTTTGATTTCTTTTCTTATCGTTCACGTTTCAATAAATGCATGTATCTATTTTAACGATGGCGGAGAAACATTTAATGCAGCTGCTCATTTCATGGCACATAATCCTGTAATCAGAATTTTAGAGATTGGATTATTTGTAGGCTTATTAGCACATATTTTTCAAGCACTAATTTTAACTCTTCAAAATAACAAAGCTCGCCCAGTAAAATATGCTGTTCCTGCTGGGAATGTGAGTAGTAAATGGTATTCTCGATCAATGGGAATTTTAGGTTCACTATTATTATTGTTTTTAGTAGTTCATTTGGCAAATTTTTGGGTTCCTACAAAACAAGCTGTATTTAGTGGAACGGAACACGATACGTTTGCAGGATTACAAGAGGTATTTTCACAATGGTACCTAGTATTAATTTATTTAGTGGGAGTAGCAAGCCTTTGCTATCATTTGCTACACGGTTTTCAATCTGCTTTTCAATCATTGGGATTGAATCATAAAAAATATACTCCAATGATTAAGTCATTGGGCTTTTGGTTTTCAATTGTTATTTCATTGTTGTTTGCATCTATGCCAATAACAATGTTTTTTGGGTTAATAAAGTAAACTGAAAATTGTTTGATTGTTAAACTGTTAGGGGGTGGAGCAAGAAAAAAAATATTTGAAATTAAATGATATTGAATGTTATAAAACAGCATTTCATTTGAGCAACAAAGTTTGGAATACAGTGATAAATTGGGATAGATTAGCACAAAATACTGTTGGAGAACAATTTATTCGAGCAACTGATTCAATATCTGCAAATATTGCTGAAGGCTTTGGTAGATATGGGAAGAAAGATAAAATTAAATTTTACAGAATCGCTTATGCATCTATGTTAGAATGTTTGAATTGGAATGAGAAAGCAAAATCAAGGAATTTGATTAATACTGAAGAATACAGTTTTATATTTCATGAATTACAAAAATTGCCAAAAGCAATTAATTCATTGATAAAATTTACAAATGAAAAGTTAAAAAATTAAATAGAAAAAATCGATTATTGGATAACAACAATAATTAACATTATAACAATTTATCAATTTATTCAATGAAATTAGAATCAAAAATTCCAGAAGGAAATTTAGAGCAAAAGTGGTCGAAATACCGTTCTACTGTAGCTTTGGTAAATCCTGCTAATAAACGTAGTTTAGAAATAATAGTTGTAGGCTCAGGATTAGCTGGAGCTTCCGCAGCTTCTTCTTTAGCGGAAATGGGGTACAAAGTAAAAGTATTTTGTTTCCAAGATTCTGCTCGAAGAGCCCATTCTATTGCTGCTCAAGGAGGAATTAATGCTGCAAAAAATTATCAAAACGATGGTGATAGCACTTACCGTTTGTTTTATGATACAATAAAAGGAGGAGATTATCGCGCTCGTGAAGCAAATGTTTATCGTTTGGCTGAGGTGAGTGCAAATATTATTGACCAATGTGTTGCACAAGGAGTTCCTTTAGCTCGTGAGTATGGTGGAATGTTGAGTAATCGTTCATTTGGAGGAACTCAAGTTCAACGTACATTTTATGCTGCAGGACAAACTGGTCAGCAATTGCTTTTAGGTGCTTACAGCGCTTTGCAACGTCAAGTTGGTTTAGGTAATGTTGAAATGCTTACGCGACATGAAATGTTGGACATTGTTACTATTGAAGGAAAAGCTCGCGGAATTATTGCTCGCGATTTAATTTCTGGAAAATTAGAACGTCACTTTGGGCATGCAGTTTTATTATGTACTGGAGGATATGGGAATGTATTTTTCTTATCTACTAATGCTATGGGAAGTAATGTTACTGCTGCGTGGAAAGCTCATAAAAAAGGAGCATTCTTTGGAAATCCTTGCTACACACAAATTCATCCTACTTGTATTCCTGTTTCTGGTGACCATCAATCAAAACTAACATTGATGAGTGAATCATTGAGGAATGATGGTCGCATTTGGGTTCCGAAAAAGAAAGAAGATGTGGAGGCAATCAGAGCTGGAAAGAAAAAAGGAAATGATATTCCAGAAGAAGATAGAGACTATTATTTGGAAAGAAGATATCCTGCGTTTGGAAACCTTGTGCCAAGAGATGTTGCATCTCGTGCTGCAAAAGAAAGATGTGATGCTGGATACGGAGTAAATAAAACGGGTGAGGCTGTTTATTTGGATTTTGCATTCAATATGAAATACAAATATGGGAAGCAAGAAGCTGTTAAAAAAGGAATTTCAAATCCTACAGAACAACAATTACATGAATTTGGGAAAGAAGTTGTAAAAGAAAAATATGGAAACTTGTTTGATATGTACAAACAAATAACTGGAGAAGATCCATATGAAATTCCTATGCAAATTTATCCTGCTGTTCATTATACCATGGGAGGAATTTGGGTAGATTACAACTTAATGACAACTGTTCCTGGCTTGTATGCATTAGGAGAAGCAAACTTTTCTGATCATGGGGCAAATCGTCTCGGAGCATCTGCTTTGATGCAAGGTTTAGCTGATGGATATTTTGTTATTCCATATACAATAGGTTCTTATCTATCAAAAGAAATTAGTGTAAAAGCGATACCAACTTCCCATGAAGCATTTGAAGAAGCAGAAAAAAATGTTCAAGCACAAATTGATAAATTGTTTGCAATCAAAGGAACAAAATCGGTTGACCATTTTCATAAACGTTTAGGAAAAGTAATGTGGGATAAATGTGGTATGGCACGTAATGCTGATGGTTTAAAAGAAGCAATTCAAGAAATCAGAAAAATTCGTGAAGAATTTTGGAAGGATGTCCGCGTTACTGGTTCTGCAAATGAATTTAATCCTGAATTGGAAAAGGCTGGTCGTGTAGCAGATTTTTTAGAATTAGGAGAACTAATGTGTATTGATGCATTGAATAGAAATGAATCTTGTGGAGGACATTTTCGTGAAGAGTATCAAACAGAAGAAGGAGAGGCGAATCGTGATGATGAAAAGTATGCATATGTTGCAGCTTGGGAATATAAAGGCGATGGTAATTACGAATTACACAAAGAAGATTTAAAATTTGAAGCGATTAAAATAGCAGCAAGGAGTTATAAATAGAACTACGATAAAAGAATTGAGAAGCATACTAATGTTCTTAGCTACTTGATTCTTTATCCTAATTCTTTAAAAAATAAAAATATGAGTCACGGAAATATGAATTTAACGCTAAAAGTATGGCGTCAAAAAAATGCAAAAACTGCTGGTAAGCTAGAAACATATAAAGTTTCTGATATATCGCCAGATATGTCTTTTCTTGAAATGTTCGATGTGTTGAACGAACAACTCATTAATAAAGGAGAAGAGCCAATTGCTTTTGATCACGACTGTCGCGAAGGTATTTGCGGCATGTGTAGTATGTATATTAATGGACGTGCACATGGTCCAAAATCTGCAATTACTACTTGTCAATTACACATGCGTTCTTTTAAAGATGGAGATACAATTGTAGTAGAACCATGGAGAGCAGCAGCTTTCCCTGTTATTAAAGATTTAACTGTAGATAGAAGTGCTTTTGATCGTATTATTTCAAAAGGAGGATTTATTTCTGTAAATACAGGTAATGCGCAAGATGCAAATAATTTACCTATTCCAAAACCAGATGCAGATGCTGCTTTTGAAGCGGCTGCTTGTATCGGCTGTGGAGCATGTGTTGCTACTTGCAAAAATTCTTCAGCAATGTTATTTGTTTCGGCAAAAATTTCTCAATTAGCATTATTGCCACAGGGACAAGTAGAACGTGTATCACGTGCAAAAAATATGGTGGCTCAAATGGATGAAGAAGGGTTTGGTAGTTGCACTAACACCGGAGCTTGTGAAGTAGAATGCCCGAAAGGAATTTCACTAGAAAATATTGCACGTATGAATCGTGAATTTTTTATGGCAAACATTAAAGAGTAATTTCTAAAACATAAATAAAGCAAAAAGGCAAGTGTTTGCACTTGCCTTTTTTTATTGAATATTTTTTCTAAAAATCAGTATACAAATTTGATAAATCAGTTCTTATCCCTATAAAGAAAAAAGGTATTTGTGTTTTATTGTACTTGCTTTCTTGAATTCTGTAAGCAGCACCTAGTTCAAGTTTTAAATTCATACGTGTATCCAAAATGTAAGCACCTTTTAAAGATGCTGTGATTAAATTTGTTTGAAAACCCTGTGTTGTATAATTGTTGTATTCGTGTGGACGATTTCTATAAGAAATTAGAATATTTTTTCCGTAATCAGTTCCCGCACTATCACCACCATATACAGCATATTGAAATTTCGCTTCAATAAATAATCGATTATGCCTGTAATTTAAAAATGAAATAGATTCCCAGAAATTAGCACCTAAAGGATGAGCCAAAGGCTGGTTCATATGACTATAGCTTTGTTGTACACTCCCATGAGCATAGGTGTACGGCCGAACATAATTGTACTCGGTTTGAAAATTGAAATGACGAATTTTAAACATATCAAAACTTTTAAACCCAATTTGAAATGCTTGTTTATTTGCCCACCAGCCTGATTGTTTCACAATTTCTTTTAAATAAAATTCATCCAGTAAAACCTGTCCGTACAATTGCTGTTTTTTAAATAGTTTTATTTTGAAATTCATGCCTACAAAAACATTATCACTAGAGCCAAGAGAGTATTCAGTAGGCCTAAAAAACATTACCGGGTTTAAATAGTTTACATCATAACCTCGATAACGTGTGCTATCGCTCCCCTGCCAAACAACACTTTCAAAAACGCCAATATTAATTCTTTTGGTTGCATTCCAACCTAAATAATGTAAGGTAGTATATTTATTTAACCAATCTTTTTTTAATCCAGAAGGATGCGTAGCATCTTTCATTATTGTATATAAATTTACATAGGTTAACTTCCAAATATTCGTTGTAATTTTCATATATGGATAAGGAGCACTTACATCAGATAAAAACAAAGAGCGATAACCATCACCCCAAAAATGTTTGTCTTGACCTATTTGAACATTAAATATTTTATTTGGAGAATAAGATAGATAACCTGAAAAATATTGATAAGCATAACGAGGATTTAAACTGTCATATTTTGATAAATAAGCATAACCAATACCAGGAATAACTTTTGATTCAGATATAATAGAATCAACAAAAGAAGTATAAGTTGCTCTTCCTGCTAATGCTTTAAAATTGAATGCAAATTTTTCTCCATAATATCCAATTAAACTTCCTCCAATCGCTAAATCATTTGTTAAACGAGATTGATCTCCAGGTTGATATCCCGCGTCAGCTGTTATAAGTGGGTATAGCTCAATTTGTGCTTTTGCTTTTTTATCTTGTTCTTCTGCTTTGGTTCCTGCAAGTAATCTTGGAAATGTTGCACTCGAATCTTTAATAAGTTTTATGTCAGAAAAACGATAAGGCTTAATAAATGTTTGAAATTTTTCTTCTTTGTTATTATAGTAGGAATCAATTCCGTAAAGAAAATCTCGATTTAAGGTATAGTTTAATTGCTGCGAAATAACAATATTAAATTTCAAAAAAAATGAAACAAATAAAAAAAAGGAGAAGTATGTTTTTCTATTTATCATTCTCTACTCTATTTTTTGTTTTTTTAATAAAGAATGGTATTTGAGCAATTAATAAAGACGTTCCTCCAACTATTATTAAAGTATAATTTGCTTCTAAGAATGCAAAGAAAATAGTAAGAGAAATAATTAAAAGGTTTACAAAATAAATAATTAAAACAGTTTTTCTATGTGAGCACCCAATATCAATTAATCGGTGATGCAAATGGTTTCTGTCTGCAGAAAAAGGAGAAACACCTCTAACAGCTCGGTAAATAAAAATTCGTAATGTATCTACTAAAGGGTAAACCAAAACTGCCATTGCAAAAATTGGTTTAGAAACATGTAGGATTAGTGGGTGTTTTATTAAACTAATATCATAGTTGACTAGCTTAATTGCGAGAATGGAAATAATAAGACCAATGGTGAGTGATCCAGAATCACCCATAAATATTTTTGCAGGGGAAAAATTAAATATTAAAAATCCTAAAAGAGAACCAGCTAATGCAAAACCTAAACATGCCATTGCATAATCTCCTGCCATAGCAAACCAGCCGCCAAAAGCAGCTGATGCAATAAAGCCAACCCCTCCAGCCAAACCATCAACACCATCAATTAAATTAAATGCGTTTACCACTACAATGTATGTGAATAACGACATAAATACACTTGCCCAATTTGGTAAAATGTTAATTCCAAATAATCCATGCATGCTAATTATCCTAATATCAGCCATTAAAACTAAAACTAAACCAACAAGTACATGTGCTACTAGTTTTTTTACTGGAGCTGTTCCAATTATATCATCTTTTACACCCACAAAAAACATTACCAATACAGTTGAAACAATATATTTAAAATTTTCTGTTGCTTGCATTAATTGCATACAATCATGTATTTGTTCACTTGGGAACCAAAGGGCATAAGAAAAAATTGTTCCTGCAAAAATTATAATTCCACCCACTGTTGGAATCATTCGTGAATGAATTTTACGAGTATCTCCAGGTGCATCAAACAGTCGTTTTAATATAGCAACTTTTATCAACGAAGGTGTTGAAAGCAGCACTACAAAAAAAGATGTTATAAATACAAGTATTAAAAATGCCATAGTGTTTTAAAAGTCGTAATAAAAATTTGCAAGTGATGTTCTAATTCCGAAATATACAAATTGTGTTTGTTTCGTAGCTTTTTCAGTTTGTTCTGTTCTGTTTGTAATGCCTAGTACAATATTAAAATTTGTAGATGGATTTACCAAATATCCAATATGGACATCTTGATACATGATTGTTGTTTTTAATCCTTGTGTTGTTTGTATGTTACTTAGGTCTTGAGTTACAGGAAAAGTATTATCTGCTTTAAAAATATTTCCACCAAAATTATTATTTAAAGAATCATTTCCTTTCACTGCATAATTTCCTTTTAACTGAATGAAAAAATCTTTTATTCTATAATTTATAAAACCAACGGCTTCATAAAAATTAGCTCCTAATGGATGTGCTAAAGCTTGGTTATAATGCGTGTAGCTTTGATAAGTATTGCTTGCAGCGTAAGCATAAGGCCGAATATTGTTATATTCTAATTGTAAATGAAGATTCTTAATTGTAAACAAATCAAAGTATTTAAATCCTATTTGGTAGCCGTATTTTTTTCTTACATCTCCTAAGTTGTTACTTTGATAAACATCATCCAGCATATATTGCCCATAAAGTGAAATTGTATTTGTGATTTTTATTTTTAAAGTTGCTCCCAATAAAATGTTATGTGTATTGTGCAAACCATACACCGCTGTATTCACACCAATAATAGGATTGAATGTATTAAATGAAGCGTGTTGGCGATTAGTGCTGTCAGCAGCCTCCCAAATCATTCCTTGAAATAATCCTAATTGCAACCGTTTTAAAAAATTCATACTTAATAACTGAAAACTACCAATCTTTTTTTGAAACAAACGTTCAACACCTGGAGGTGTTTTTACTCCGCCATTTGTTAAGTTCATAAACGATGTATAAAGATTCGTGTATTGAATGTTTTTATAGCTTGTAGTAATTCTTGCATAGGGGTAGTTAAAGGCATTGTCTGATAACAATAAGGAACGATAGCCATCACCTACAAAATGTTTTCCATGGCCCAACTGAATATTAAAAACATGATTAGGAGAATAGGAAACATAGCCTGATGCCATAGCATAATCGTATCCATTCGTTTTAAATTTTTTCGCACGACCTTGTCCAGGAACTACATCATACTGATAATTTACAGCTTGTGGGAATAATTTATTTGTTGAAAAAATATAATCATCAATGTATTGGGCATAGGTTGCTTGGTTTTCATAAAATGAAGATTCAAACGCAAACTTTTTTCCTATACTTCCTCTAACAATAAATCCACGAGTATTTTTATATAAATTTTCTCCTTTTTTGTCAGCCATGTCTCTCCCAAATTCAAAATTGAATAAGGGGTCGATGGTTAAATAAAATTTGTCGGTTGTATCGTTAACAATAAATAAATTTTCATCTTTTATTTTTCTTGTCCAAATGGATTTTGTTTTTCGTAATGAATCATTTTTGTTTATTTGTTTTGTTGAATAGATTATCGGTCTAAAGCAAGAAAGGTCCACTGTATTGTAACTTGCAAGGCAAGTGTTACGAAGCCTATTGAGCTTTTTACTTTGAAAGGACAAACTAAATTCTCTATTCAATGGCAAGTTACTCTGCGAAAAAAGCAATGTTGGTAGTAAGAATAATATGTATAAAAATTTTTTCACCGCAAAGGCGCAAAGGCGCATAAAAATTTATTTAAATAGTTTGTTCCGCAATAGAAAACAAAAACACAGCGCCTTTGCGGTAAATTATAGTTTTTCTTTTACTTCGTTATAAACAGCAGTGATTCCTTCTTCTAAATTAATTTTGTGTTTCCACCCAAAAGAATGTAGCTTACTTACATCCATTAATTTTCGAGGTGTTCCGTCAGGTTTTGTTGTGTCGAATTTTAATTCACCATTGAAGCCAACAATCTTTTTTACAAGCAAGGCTAAATCTTTTATTGAAATATCTTCGCCAACACCAATATTTACTAATCCAGCTTCATTGTAATTTTGCATCAAGTAAAAACAAGCATCTGCCAAATCATCTGCGTGTAAAAATTCGCGAAGTGGAGAGCCTGTGCCCCAAATTTCTACTTCTGTTTTGTTTTCTTTTTTAGCTGTATGAAATTTACGAATGAGAGCGGGCAAAACATGTGAATTGTTTAAATCGTAATTATCATTTGGCCCGTAAAGGTTAGTAGGCATTACCGAAATAAAATTACACCCGTATTGTGCACGGTAAGCATCACACATTTTTATTCCAGCAATTTTTGCAATTGCGTAAGGTTCGTTTGTTTCTTCCAGTAAGCCAGTAAGTAAATATTCTTCTTTCAAAGGTTGGGGTGCCATTTTAGGATAAATACAAGATGAACCTAGGAATAATAATTTTTGAACTTTATTTAAATGAGAATTATGAATGATGTTACTTTGAATCATTATGTTTTCATAAATAAAGTCAGCACGATAAGTATTATTTGCAACGATACCACCCACTTTTGCAGCCGCTAAAAAAACATACTCTGGTTTTTCTTTTGCAAAAAAATCAGCCACCTGTGACTGATTTCTAAGGTCTAATTCTTTAGAAGTTCGCGTTACAATATTTGTAAAACCATCTTTTTGTAATCTTCTAATGATTGCAGAGCCAACCATTCCTTTGTGCCCCGCAACATAAATTTTAGAATTTTTATTCATATCTATTCATGAAAATTCATTACATCATGTCCTCCGTCTAGCAAATATTTATCTTTTTGAAATAATTTTAAATCACTTGCCATCATTTCTTTTACTAATTGTTCTAGCGAATGTTTTGGCTCCCAACCCATATTTTTCTTTGCTTTTGAAGCATCGCCAACAAGCAAATCTACTTCGGTTGGTCTAAAATATTTTGGGTCTATTTCTACTAAAGTTTTTCCATCAGCAGCATTTATCCCTTTTTCTTCTACTCCTTTTCCTTCCCATTTTAATGTAATTCCAACTTCAGCAAAAGATAATTCAACAAATTTTCTAACAGTAATTTTTTTACCAGTGGCCAAAACGTAATCATCAGCTTCTTTTTGTTGTAACATCATCCACATTCCCTCCACATAATCTTTTGCATGTCCCCAGTCACGCTCTGCATCTAGGTTCCCTAAGAATAATTTTTCTTGTAATCCCAAATGAATTTTAGCGGCAGCGCGAGTTATTTTGCGTGTAACAAATGTTTCACCACGTAGTGGGCTTTCATGATTAAATAATATGCCGTTACAAGCAAACATATTGTATGCTTCACGATAATTTTTTGTTATCCAAAAACCATAAACTTTTGCAACACCATAAGGAGAACGCGGATAAAATGGAGTTGTTTCTTTTTGTGGAATTTCTTGAACATAGCCATACATTTCAGATGTAGAAGCTTGGTAAAAGCGTGTTTTATTTTCTAATTTTAAAATACGGATTGCTTCAAGAATACGAAGCGTTCCAATAGCATCAGCATTTGCTGTATATTCAGGTGTTTCGAAAGAAACTTTTACATGGGACTGTGCAGCAAGATTATAAATTTCGTCAGGCTGTGTTTCTTGTATAATTCTAATTAAATTGGTAGAATCCGTTAAATCACCATAATGCAAGAAAAATTTAACTTGTTTTTCATGTTGGTCTTTATATAGATGGTCAATTCTATCGGTATTAAATAATGAGCTTCTTCTTTTAATACCATGTACCGTATAACCTTTATTTAATAAAAACTCAGCAAGATATGCGCCATCTTGTCCTGTAACTCCTGTAATTAATGCAATTTTACTCATTCTCAAAAATTTATTTTAGTATGCAATTATACGAAAATTAATGTTATAAAAAGCAAAAAGCCTCGAGTTTACCCGAGGCTTTTTGAAAAACAAAATTTGATTTAGTTATTTTGTTAAAACAATTGATTTAACAACGTTTGTATTGTTAGCAGTAACTTTTAAAGAATAAACTCCTGACTCTAATGAAGATAAGTCAATAATTGTAGTAGTTCCAGAAACTTGAGAAGTATAAACTACTTCACCAATAACATTGTAAACTTCAATAATTGACTTAGAAGTAGTATTCATGTTTATAGTAAATAATCCGTTTGAAGGATTAGGATAAACAGAAATAGCATCTTTGCTTTCTTCGTTGATTCCAGTACAAACAGTAACAGTTAAAGGAGTGATTTTTGAATCAGTACATGATTTCCAGAACCCTCCCATAGTATATAATCCTACATTGTAAGTATTAGCAGTAGCAAATGCGTGAGAAGCATTTGTACTCCAGATAGCAGCAGAAGCATCATCCATATCCCAAGCATAAGTAGAATCTACTACAGTAGATGCAGGGTAATTGAAAAAATCAACAAAAACATTCCAGTTAGCCATTCTATTAGTTAAGGCTGTAGGAGTTGTTGTGTTAGTAAAATTAACTGTTTGCCCTTCACAAATAGAAGAAGGAGCTGAAGTATAATCTGTAGCAATTGGATAAGAAACAATAGGAGCAAATATTGGTTCATAATCATCTGGAGTTAAGAAAGTGATTGCTGAATACCAAGCTCCCATATATTGAATAGACCCAAGTGTTTCTCCATAAGTTGTTGAAGATGCATTGTTAATAACAATTCCTAATGTATCAGTAGTAGAAGGATTTGTTAAAACTACTGCATAATTTGAGGAAGTTGTAAGTGACGCACCAAAAGTAGCAGTGTAAAAATTATCAGTTGAACCTGTAATTGTTAAATTGGTTGAACCTAACAATGTAGTTGGTTGATAAGTAGCATTTACATTATAAACGGAAACGTTTACATTTAGTGATTGAGTTGGATTTACATCATCTTGTACAAACCCCCAAAATTCTACCCCACTAATTGTAATCGCTGTGCTATTCATAAAAGCTTGAGAATAACCACTTCCCATAGAAGCACTACCAGTTAGCAAGCCAAAACCATAAAAACTTGGAGACGCTTGGATTAATTCTTTTGCGTAAGCGTAGTGTAAGGTATCATTCGTGCAAGTTGCATTTCTTTCCACATCAGTATTTTTAACTGGGAAAGATTTTTTAGGAGCAACGGGTGACATTTTTTGTAATACAGGCAAGCTTTGTGCAATAGCACCAAAACTAACTAGTACCATTGAGATAAAAAGTAAGTGTTTTTTCATGAGTTTATTTTTTTAGGTTAATAAATTATTTTTTTATAAGGTTAGCAAAGATAAAATAATATTTGAAATAAAATAATCTTTTTTCTAACTCTTAAATCAGATGTTATTGAACAATAAACCAATTATTTAATAAGTCTTTTTTATTGTAAATAAGCATTTTGTTTGTAGTATAGTCAATAACCGATTTTCCTGCAATTTCGCATATAGCTTGACCTGCGGCAGTGTCCCATTCCATGGTAGGGGCAAATCGAGGATAAATGTTTGCACTACCTTCGGCAACCAAGCATAATTTTATAGAGCTTCCAGATGAAATAAACTCAATTTCTTTGTGCTTTGTTTTTAGCCCATCTATAAACATTTCAGTTTCTTCACTCAAATGAGAACGACTTGCTACAACAGTGAATTTTTTATCCGGGAGGGCAAGAGGTAATTTTTGTGATGAGCTTATTAGTTTTTCTAAATCAACAATTTTTTCTTCTTGATTTGTTACCAATGTTTTATATGCTCCAATATTTTCTGCTGCAAAATATAGTGTTTCTGTAACTGGGATGTAAATAACCCCAAGAATTGATTTTTGTTTATGAATAAGCGCAATGTTTACTGTAAACTCCCCATTTCGTTTTATAAATTCTTTTGTGCCATCAAGAGGATCTACCATCCAAAAATATTCCCAATTTTTTCTTTCTTCATAATTTATGTTTTTTCCTTCTTCACTTAAAATGGGGTAATTTGTTTTTTCTAAAAATTCGCAAATCTTATTGTGGGCATTTTTGTCGGCAATAGTTAACGGAGAACTATCGTTTTTATATTCAACATCAAAGTTAGAGTTATATATTTTTAATATTTCTTCTCCAGCTTTTACAGCCGCATTAATAACTGTTAATAATAAAAAATTATTCATACAAATTTAATAGCCCGCTTTTGAAGATCCAATATTTTCAATTGGATGCCAAGTAGTTTTTATTTCTTGAATATCAAAAATAGAATAAGGGCTTTGTGTTTTTTCTGAAGCTAAATTTAGTTTATTATATATAAAAGCTCGTTTAACATTTAAAGCCGAATTTTCTTGAATTGCTTTTATTTCTGATTTATTGCTTCTACAATAAATTACAGCATTCACATCCATGTGAGATGAAAAATGAGTGTGTAATTCTTCGGATTTCCCTGTTAATATATTTACAACTCCTGCAGGCAAATCAGAAGTGTTTAATACTTCTGAAAATGTAACAGAACATAATGGCTTGCTTTCTGAAGCTAAAACTACGCAAGTGTTTCCTCCTGCAATAACAGGAGCAATAGAAGTCACTAGTCCTAAAAGAGAATAGCTTTCATCAGCAATAATTGCAACTACTCCCATTGGTTCAGGAACTGAAAAGTTAAAATGCGAAGATGCAACAGGATTAACCGAGCTATATATTTGTTGAAATTTGTCACACCACCCAGCATAGTAAACCATTCTATCGATAGAAAGTTCAACTTCTACAACAGCTGCACTTTTTGATAAACCTTGCGAAATTAACTCATTGATAAATTGTTCTTTTCTTCCTTCAAGTATTTCTGCAATACGATATAGTATTTGACTTCTGTTGAATCCAGATCGCGTACTCCATCCTCCAAAAGCATTTCTAGCAGCAACTACAGCGTTTCTAAAGTCTTTTCGAGATGAGAGACAAACATTTGCAATCACATCTCCTTTTTTATTTTTTAAAGGATAATATCTCCCTGATTCTGTTCTTGGAAACTGTCCTCCAATAAAAATTTTATATGTTTTTTGTATTTCTATTCTAGCCATTTTTCAAAAAATTAAAGTTGTAAATATGCAGCTAAACCATGTAAGCCACCTTCTCTGCCAAATCCGCTTTCTTTATATCCACCAAAGGGTGATGTAGGGTCAAATTTATTATAAGTGTTTGCCCACACAACTCCTGCGCGAAGTTTTGTAGTTAAATTAAATATTTTTGATCCTTTATCAGTCCAAACACCTGCAGATAAACCATAAGGGATATTATTTGCTTTTTCAATTACTTCTTCAATTGTTCTGAATGTTTGAATTGCCAACACAGGACCAAAAATTTCTTCTTGAACTATTCTATGAGATTGAGAAGCATTTAAAAATATTGTTGGTTTGCAAAAATTTCCTTTTTTAGGAATAGAACAATTTGGCTGATACATTTCTGCTCCCTCATCTTTCCCAATCTTTAGGTATTCATTTATTTTTAAGAGTTGCTCTTTTGAATTGATAGCTCCAATGTCAGTGTTTTTATCAAGTGGGTCTCCTACACGCAAAGTCTCCATTCTGTCTTTTAACTTACGAATTACAATATCTGCAACGCTTTCTTGTACAAATAGTCTTGACCCTGCGCAGCAAACATGTCCTTGGTTAAAAAATATTCCATTAATTATTCCTTCTACTGCTTGATCTAAAGGCGCGTCTTCAAAAATTATATTAGCTGCTTTTCCTCCCAATTCTAAGGTGCATTTTTTATTTGTTCCTGCAATAGATTTTTGAATCCATTTTCCAACATTTGTAGAGCCAGTAAATGCAATTTTATTAATATCAGGATGGTTAACAATTGCAGCTCCTGTTTTTCCAGCACCAGTAACAATATTTACAACTCCTTTAGGCAAACCACTATCACGAATTAGTTCAGCTAGTTTTAAAGCAGTAAGCGAAGTGGTTTCGGCTGGTTTTAAAACAACAGTATTTCCCGTAGCTAATGCTGGTGCTATCTTCCATGCCGCCATTAATAAAGGGAAATTCCATGGGATAATTTGTCCAGCCACACCAAGCGGTTTTGGATTTTTATTAGGAAAAGCATATTCTAGTTTATCTGCCCAGCCTGCGTAATAAAAAAAGTGGTTGGCAGCCAAAGGAATATCAATATCTCTACTTTCACGAATTGGTTTTCCTCCATCCATACTCTCAATAACTGCAAATTCTCTTGCGCGTTCCTGAATCAATCGTGCAATTCTAAAAATATATTTTCCTCTTTCTTTTCCAGATAATTTGCTCCATTTAACAAAAGCATTTCTTGCAGATTTTACAGCAACATCCACATCTTTTTCGTTTGCTTCAGCTATATCTGCTATCTTTTCATCAGTCGCTGGGTTATAGGTTGCAAAATATTTTTTGCTATTTGGTTTCACAAATTCCCCATTGATAAACAAATCATATTGTTTTTTTAAGGAAATGTGTTTTGTGTCTTCAGGCGCAGGAGCTAAGTCCCAAGCTGAATTAAATTTTAGTTTTATCTCTTTTTTTGACATCTTTTTTTGACTTAATCTTTTGAAAAATAATCTCCGCTTTGGTAAACACCATACGTTTCTTTTGCAATTTGCATCAACACATCATTTGCTAAACTACTAGCTCCAAATCTAAACCATTCATTTGTAAGCCAATCGGCACCAAGAGTTTCATTTACCATTATCAAGTATTGTAATGCAAGTTTTGAGGTAGAGATTCCTCCAGCAGGCTTCATTCCAACCATTTTACCCGTGTTATAATAAAAATCGCGTATAGCTTCTAGCATAACCAATGTAACAGGCATTGTTGCTGCAGGAGAAATTTTTCCTGTAGATGTTTTTATAAAATCAGCGCCTGCATACATTGCAATTTCACTTGCTTTTCTAACATTGTCAAGAGTAGAAAGTTCTCCTGTTTCAAAAATCACCTTCAATCGGGCTTTTCCACAAGCGTCTTTTATAGATGCAATTTCATCAAAAACAAAATTGTAATTCCCCTTTAAAAATTCGCCTCTAGATATAACCATATCAATTTCATCAGCACCATTCTCAATTGCAAATTTTGTATCTGCAATTTTTATTTCGTGAGTTGATTGACCACTAGGGAAAGCTGTAGAAACAGAAGCAACTTTTATAGATGTTCCTTTTAAAGCTTCTTTTGCTGTTTTTACCATTGAAGGATAAACACAAACAGCTGCAACTGTTGGAATGCCTGGTATAACATCATGCATGTGTGCTGCTTTATAACACATTTGTTTTACTTTTCCTTCAGTATCTTTTCCCTCAAGGGTAGTTAAATCAATCATACTTAATGCAAGTTTCAGCCCTTGCATTTTTGATGATTTTTTTATACTTCGAGTTGTGAAACGCGCAACTCGTTCCTCAATTCCAACCTGATCAATAGTTGGCGTGTTTCTAAAATCCATATTATTGATTTTTGCTGTCATTTTTTTTAATCATCAACCAACGGAAAATATTCGTTTGATTTTAAATATAAGGTTTAATAAACAAATGTATTCAAAATTTCTTTTTGTGATTTAAAAATAAGAATTACATTTGCGGTCTGATATGATAAAGAGATACTTCCATAAAATAGACAACAATAGCAATGCAATGATATGTTGCGTGATGTGTTGTATTTAATTTTTGGAAGGACAATAATATTTTATTAAATACAATTTAAAGGTCTTTCCCAAACGGTTAGACCTTTTTATTTTATATTTATACCATGAAAAACATATATCCAACAGATAAAATTTTACAAAGAGAGGAAAAAGAATTGTTGTTGAATCAAAAGGGAGTATGTATTTGGTTTACAGGTTTAAGCGGAAGCGGGAAAACAACAATTGCAATAGCTTTAGAAAAAGAATTAAACAAAAAGGGGCTTTTAACTCAAATTTTGGATGGAGATAATATCCGTGCTGGAATTAATAACAATCTTAATTTTAGTGATGAAGATAGAATTGAAAACATAAGAAGAATTGCAGAAGTAGCTAAGTTGTTTGTGAATTGTGGTGTAATTACTATTTGTTGTTTTGTAAGTCCGACAGAAAAAATAAGAAACCTTGCAAAAAGCATAATTGGAGAGCAGGATTTTTTTGAAGTGTTTGTAAATACACCTTTGGAAATTTGCGAAAAACGCGATGTTAAAGGCTTATATGCGAAAGCAAGAAAAGGAGAGATAAAAGATTTTACGGGAATTAATGCACCATTTGAAGCACCTTTAAATCCAGAAATTGTTCTTACAGAAAAATTGGGAGTAGATGAGTCTGTAAAAAAAATATTAGATAAAATTAATTTATGAAAAATTATAATCTCACACATTTAAAAGAATTAGAAAGCGAAAGTATTTACGTTATTCGTGAACTAGCAGCACAGTTTGAAAAACCCGCATTGCTCTTTTCAGGTGGAAAAGATTCTATTGTATGTTTTCATTTGGCTCGAAAAGCATTTGCCCCTGCAAAAATACCTTTCCCATTAGTTCATGTAGATACAGGGCACAATTTTGAAGAAACAATTTTTTTTCGTGATGATTTAGCAAAAAAATATGGCGTTCAGCTAATTGTAGGGTCTGTTCAGCAGAGCATAGATGAAGGTAAAGCAGTAGAAGAAAAAGGATACAATGCAAGTAGAAATGTATTGCAAACTGTTACATTACTTGATACGATTGAAAAGTTCAAGTTCGATGCACTAATTGGTGGAGCTAGAAGAGATGAAGAAAAAGCGAGAGCAAAAGAAAGATTTTTTTCTCATCGAGATGAATTTGGTCAGTGGGATCCTAAAAATCAACGACCTGAATTGTGGAATATTTTTAATGGGAAAAAACATGTTGGTGAGCATTTTAGAGTTTTTCCAATTAGTAATTGGACAGAAATGGATGTATGGCAATACATTTTACAAGAACAAATTGACATCCCTTCAATTTATTTTACTCATGAAAGAGAATGTTTTGTTAGAGATGGAGTAATTTATGCCCATTCAAATGTTATTCCTCTTAAACCATCCGAAAAAGTTGAAAAAATGCAAGTTCGTTTCAGAACAATTGGAGATATAAGTTGTACCGGAGCTGTATTATCAAAAGCAAATACATTAGAAGAAATAGTTGAAGAAGTGGCTGCAACACGTGTTACTGAAAGAGGTAGTAGGATTGATGATAAACGATCAGAAGCTGCAATGGAAGACAGAAAAAAACAAGGATACTTTTAAAAATAAAAAATAATGACAGAGTTTTCTACAACAGGATATTTAGGAATGGATCTTTTACGTTTTACAACTGCAGGTTCAGTAGATGATGGAAAAAGTACATTGATAGGCCGTTTACTTTACGATTCAAAATCAATTTTCGAAGATCAATACGAGTCAATAAAATCAACAAGTGAAAAAAGAGGAGAAGAGTATGTTAATCTTGCATTATTAACGGATGGCTTACGTGCAGAGAGAGAACAAGGAATTACAATCGATGTAGCATATCGCTATTTTGCAACCCCTAAACGTAAATTTATTATCGCAGATACTCCAGGGCATATTCAATACACAAGAAATATGGTTACTGGTGCATCTACTGCTAATGCTGCAATTATATTAATCGATGCAAGAAAAGGAGTTATAGAGCAAACAATGCGGCATACTTATATTGCGTCTCTGTTAAGAATTCCTCATATTATTGTTTGTGTAAATAAAATGGATTTGGTAAATTTTAGTGAGGAAGTATTTGAAAAAATTAAAAACGACTACACGGCTTTCGCATCAAAATTGGATTTAAGAGACATTCATTTTTTGCCAATAAGCGCTTTAAAAGGAGATAACGTTGTTGACCAATCACAAAATATGGATTGGTATAAGGGTTCCACATTAATGTATTTGTTAGAAAATTTACATATCGCTAATGACTATAATCATGCAGATGCTCGCTTTCCAGTACAATATGTTATTCGCCCAATGAGCAATGAATATCATGATTATAGAGGTTATGCAGGAAGAATAGCAGGCGGAGTTTTAAAAAGAGGAGATGACATAACCGTTTTACCCAGCGGTTTTAAATCAAAAATAAAATCAATTGATATAGATAATAAAACCATTGATGAGGCTTTTGCTCCAATGAGTGTTACCATTACGCTACAAGACGAAATAGATATTTCCAGGGGAGATATGATTGTTAAATCAGATAATCAAGCAGAGGCAATTCAAGAAATAGAAGTGATGATTTGTTGGTTGAATGAAAAAAAATTACAACTCAATGGAAAATATGCTTTAAAACATACTACAAAAGATGTTAGGTGTGTTATCAAAGATGTTCAATATAAAGTAAACATAAGTACGCTCGAGAATGTTGAAAATGATAAAGAAGTAGGATTAAATGATATTGCGCGATTGACTATAAAAACTACAGTTCCAATAGTGATTGATAAATATAAAGAAAACAGAACCACAGGCAGTATAATATTAATCGATGAAGCCACTAATGTTACAGTTGGCGCAGGAATGATTGTTTAAATGTGAAGTTCTCAACGCTTGTATTTAAGCAAATCAGACACAATAAATAGCTAAAAAATACGTACTTTTGTGAGGATTAAGTATATTTGATTATGCACAAATTTTTAGCTTTCATTTTTAGCCTTTTTTCAATTTTAATAATTGCTCAGCCTTCTAATCAGAATATTAACCCCAATGGGTTTAATAAATTTTATTACGATAATGGTGTTGTTTCAAGTGAAGGAACAATGCGTGATGGCAAACCCGATGGTTACTGGAAAACATATTCACCAAACGGAAAAATAAAATCAGAAGGGAATCGAAAAAATTTTTTGCTAGATAGTACTTGGCGCTTTTATAATGACCAAGCTAAACTAGCTTTCGAATTTAATTATAGTCAAGGAAAAAAGAACGGAGCCAAAAAAACATTTGATACAAAAGAGGGTTTTATTATTAGTTCGGAAAACTACGAAAATGATGTTAAGCAAGGTAATTCCTATAATTACTATAATGATGGAAAAATAAAACAAGTTATCCCCTTTGTTGATGGAAAAGAAGAAGGAACTGGTTTTGAGTTAACGCCCGATAGTACAATTATTACCATTACGCAATATAAAATGGGCTTTATTCAAAAAGAAGAAAGAATAAACCGGAAAGATGCAAATGGATTAAAACAGGGAATGTGGAAAGAATTCTACCCAAATGGTGTTGTAAAAACAGAGGTTCCATATTCAGATGATAAAATGAATGGTTATTTGAAAGAGTACTCTCCTAAAGGAAGTTTATTAAACACAACAAAATATGTTTTTGGTGTTCTTCAAACAAATGTGCCTGAGTTAGCAAAGTTAGATGTAAAAACTTCTTATTTCGATAATGGTTCAGTTAGATTTACTGCTACCTATAGAGACGGAGTTGCCGAAGGAATACACCGTGAATTTTCTGAAGACGGGAAAGTCTTAAATGCAAAAATTTACGTAGAAGGTATTCTCACTGCAGAAGGAATATTAGATACTGCTGGAAGACAACAAGGCATTTGGAAAGAATATTACCCAGGAGGACAGATAAAATCACAAGGAGAATATTTGAATAGTATTAGAATAGGTGAATGGATTTTTTATCATTCAAATGGGAAAATAGAACAAAAGGGAAAGTATGATAAAAAAGGGAAAGCACAAGGAGTATGGAAATGGTACTATGAAAGTGGCAATATTTTAAGAGAAGAAAACTATCTCAATAATAAGCAGGATGGTATAATGACAGAATATGACGATAGCTCAAAAGTGATTACCAAAGGAGATTATATTGATGGATTAAGAGAAGGACCATGGTTTTTAGAACTACAATATTACAGAGAAGAAGGAAGTTATAAAGCAGGAAAACGAGACGGAGAATGGAAGCATTATTTTACCGAAACAAATAAATTAAGATTTATAGGAAAGTTTATTGATGGGGTCCCAGATGGCCTTCAAATTTATTATTACCCTAATGGTAAAAAAAGACAAGAAGGCAAGTATGCTGGAGGAATGAAAGAAGGTGATTGGTATTTTTATGATGAACTGGGCTTTATGTTTTTAGCTATCACTTATAAAAGTGATGTGGAAATTAAATTTGACGGAATAAAAATAACCCCTGAAACGCCCACATCAGAGCCAAGTATAAAATAATAATGGCTGCAAATAATAATGACATATCAAAATTAAAATCCGAAATAAAAAAACTTCGGGCTGAATTGTCGGCTCAAAAAAAAAGTCAAAAGTCGAAAAATTTAGCTCCTTCCTTAGGAGTAGGTCAGTGGCATTCGTTTTTTAAGCATTCAAAAAACATAATTTTTATAGTCAATAAAAAATTAGAAATACTAGATTTAAACAAATTAGAAAAGGGCTTTAAAAAAGAAAATGTTTTAGGTATGAACGCTCTACTTTTTGTGAGTGATGAATCACAAAAAGAAATGAAGCAGGCGATTGCATCTGTTTTTAAAACATCAAAACCGAGCGAATATTCATGCGACAGAATTTCTCCATCCGGGAAAAAAATATATTATTTGAGTACTGCTACACCTATAATTATTGATAAAAAAGTTGTAGCTGTGATTATTGAGGCTACAGATATTACTAAACACAAAGAATTTGAAGAACAGCTAAAGGAGAATGAGTTTAAATTTAGGATGTTAGCCGAAAATGCAGTTGATATTATTTCTCGCTATCAAGTGTTTCCAGATCAGAAATTAGAATATATAAGTCCATCGGTTGAAAAAATTACGGGCTATACCCAAAAAGAATTTTACAAAGATCCTCATTTAGGAACAAAAATTATTCATCCAGATGATTTAAAATTTTTGCTTGAAATGCAAAAAAAGGAAACAGCTTTTTTCAAAAAAAATAGACCTCAAATTTTTGTCGCTAGGTGGATTAGAAAAGATAAAAAAATCATTTGGATAGAAACTATTAATAAATCTATTTTTAATAAAGAAGGAAAATTAATAGCTGTTGAGGCGGTAGGAAGAGATATTACAGATAGAAAAAGACTGGAGGAAGAGAAACAAATAAACGAACAAACGTTTACTCAGGTTTTAGATAATATTAATGAGTTGGTTTATTATGTGGAGATTAATGCAGATGGGAGTAGAAGTGTAAAATATCTTGGTAAACAAATTGAGAAACTACTTGGAATAACCAAAGAACAATATCAGAATTTAGGGAAAGATCTTTTAAATTATTGTCATCCAGATGATGTAGATAATTTATTAAAAAAAGCATCAGAAATTAAGAAAAAGAAAACCCCTGAACCATTTATTTTTAGATTTAAAAACCCCAAAACAGAAAAATATATTTGGTTAGAAGAACGTATTACACCTCAATTTGATAAAAAAGGTAGACATATAGGAAATTTTGGTATTACAGCAGATGTGACAGAACGAATAAACTCTGAGTTGAAAATCAAGCTTAACGAAGAAAAGTTTAGAATGCTTGCCGAAAATGCAATGGATGTGATTTATAGATATACAATTGTTCCTACTCCTCGTTATGAATATATTAGTCCATCTATAATAAAAATGTCTGGCTATACACCTGAAGATTTTTATAATGATCCGTACTTTGCTTTTAAAATAATTCACCCTGACGATATTCATCTACTTGGAGATTCAGAAAAATCTTTAAAAGAAAAACAAAAAATTTCTGGAGTTAAAGAGGAACAGGTGGTTTTACGTTGGATAAAAAAAGATGGGAGTATTGTTTGGACAGAAACAAGGACCTATGATATTTTTGACAATAAAGGGAATAAAATAGCGATTGAGGGAATATCACGCGATGTGAATAAACAAAAATATAGTGAGTTAAAATTAAAAGAAAGTGAAGAGAGATTTAAAATGCTTTCGAATGTTGCCTTTGAAGGTATAATATTTAGTGAAGATGGAATTATTGTTGATGCAAATGATCAGTTTTTGAAAATGTTTGGGTTTAAAAATTTGAAAGAAGTAGTTGGAAAAAACATGATAGATGATTTTGTTGTTAAAGAACAACAAAAAATTGTAAAAAAATATGCGAAACTAAACTCTCCTGCTCCGCTTGAAATTAGTGTTCATAAAAAAGATAAATCTGTTTTTGCAGTAGAAACAAAAAGCCAAAATATTGAAATTGACAATAAAACAATACGCGCTACTGTTATATATGATATTACTAAAAGAAAACAGAATGAACTAGCACTTAAGCAAAGCATCGACAATTATAAAAGTTTGGTTGATTATTCCCCAGATGGTGTTATTATTCATGTTGATGGAAAGATAATTTTTGCTAACCCAAGCGCATTAAAAATAATTGGGGCAAAGCACTTTTCAGAAATAGAAAATATTTTATTTTTTGATTATTTATTACCTGACTATCAATTAAAATCTAAAGAAAGAATACTTAAAACAAAAGAAGGAAAGGAGTTAGATTTTTTAGAGGTAAAACTCAGAACTCTTGACAATAAAATTATTACCATCGAATCAAAACCAATTCTTATAAAATTCAATGGTATTAATGCTATTCAGGTTGTGTTTCATGACATTACTGCTGAAAAACAATTGATGAAAGAAAAACTAAGGGTACAAATAGCGGAGGAGGCAACAGAGAAATTGCAGAAAGAAATTGACGAGAGAATAAAAACAGAGAATAAATTAAAAGAGGCTCAAAAATATACAAGAATGCTTATTGACAGCTCTTTGGATATGATATG
>CAZJUY010000011.1:57248-82522 GCA_964549315.1 uncultured Chitinophaga sp.
ATTACAGAATTTAACAATGCCGCAATTAAAACATTTGGCTATTCGCTGAACGAAGTTTTAGGAAAAAATGTGAGTATGTTATATGCAAACGTGAATGATAGAGTAAAAATTACTGACGAAGAACTTTATGTTAAAGGAACTTTTGCTGGAGAGGTAATAAATAAAAAGAAAAACGGAGAAATTTTTGTTGCTTATTTATCAGCTTCAGTTTTAAAAAATGATGAAGGAAAAATAATAGGAGCAATGGGTGTTTCCAGAGATATATCGGAACTGAAAAAAGCAGAATTAGAATTAAAGGAAAGTGAAGAACAACTAAAAAAGCAATCAGCAAAATTAAATGCTGTAATTGAAAGCAGTTCTCATGTAATCTGGACGATTGATAAAAATCACATTGTTACTTCTTTTAATAAAAATTTTGCTAAACATCTTGAAAAAAGATATGGTGTTAAAGCACATATTGGGCTGAGTATGATTCATGGTGATATGTTATCAACAAGCCAATACAACAAATTTTGGATTAATAAATACGAAAGCGTATTTAAAGGAAATTCAGAACATTTCGAAACAAAATTAATTGACAAAAATGGGGAGTTAGTTTGGCGCGAAATATTTTTAAACCCAATTAAGGATGAAAAAGGCAATATTATTGAGATTTCAGGCATTGGTCATGATATCACGGAGAAGAAATTAGCCGAGGAAAAAATCACCCAATCTTTACAAGAAAAAGAAGTGCTTTTAAAAGAAGTTCATCATAGAGTTAAAAACAACCTTCAGGTGATTTCAAGTATTTTGAATCTACAGTCAAGTTATGTGAAAGATTCAAGTACGCTCAATATTCTTAAGGAAAGCCAAAATCGTATAAAATCGATGGCATTTATTCATGAAAGTTTATATCAGACCAAGGATTTTACAAGCATAAACTTCTCTGAATATGTGGTTAATTTAGCTAATAATTTGGTGCATTCTTATTCAAATATCGAACAAGAAGTAAAATTAAATCTTGATATTCAAAATGTTTTTCTTAATTTAGATTTGGCAATCCCCTGTGGATTAATCATTAATGAAATTGTGTCTAACGCATTAAAGTATGCTTTTGTCGAAAAAAAGGAAGATGCAGAAATTTCAATTCAAATGGAGTCAGACACAGAAAATTTGAAATTAAGGATAGGAGATAATGGAATAGGATTGCCAAAAACGATTGATTATAAAAATACGGAGTCGCTGGGATTACAATTAGTTGTAACTTTGACCGACCAATTAAATGGATCAATAGATTTAGATACAAAAAACGGGACTATATTTACAATCATATTTAACCAAAACCAAGCAAAAAATCGAATATAAAATGTCAAAAACAAATATATTAATTGTAGAAGATGAAAGCATTGTTGCAAAAGACATTCAACATAGCTTAAAGAAACTGGGCTATACCGTTTTGGGTATATGTTCTAGTGGCGAAGATGCAATAAAATCCGTGGAAGAATTAAAGCCAGACTTAGTATTAATGGATATTATGCTAAAAGGTGATATGAGCGGAATTGAAGCAGCAGCAGTTGTACGTGAAAAGTTTAATTTACCTGTTATTTACCTTACAGCTTATGCAGATGAGAGCACTTTAAGCAAAGCAAAAGTTTCAGAGCCTTATGGGTATATTATTAAACCTTTTAAAGAAATAGATTTACACACATCTATTGAGATGGCTATTTATAAGCATGAGAAAGAGTCGGATGTAAAAAAAGAACGCGACTTTTTGTATTCGATAGTAGAAAACAAAGAATCAAAAGATATCATCTTTGTTAAATCAAACTCTCGTTTAGTAAAGGTAAAAACGATTGATATATTTTTTGTCGAAGCTTTAAAAGATTATGTTGTAATTAATACAGCTAATGCCAGATATACTATCCATTCAACAATGAAAGACATTGAGAAAAAACTTCCATCAACTGATTTTATACGTGTACACAGATCGTTTATTGTTCGTATTGATAAAATTGTTGCGATAGAACAACCTAATTTAATATTAGAGGACGATAAAAAACTTATCCCAATAGGTGGCTCTTATAAAGATGATTTATCGAAAAGATTAAATATGGTTTAACCTCAAATAGAAATAATCCTAACAAATAAAAAATCCCACCAATATTTGGTGGGATTTTTTATTTGAAATATTTGAAAAAAACTATTTCTCAAATTTGTTGTACCCTTTAGGCATTTCAAAAATGCTAGGATCTATTTCTTTTTTAGTGATTTTAGTTACTGCTAATGTTGTATTTACTTTTCCATTAATATCTGACTGAACAGATAGCATTGGAAACATGTTTTTAATGTCAGGTATTTGTAAAAAATACACAGATGATTTGTCTTTACGGTTCAACTGGCGCAATAATTTTTCGAAAAAAGTAAATTTGCCATCCGCTAACCAATATGTGATTTGTGTGTTTTCCTCATTATTTGTAACAATGTACTCAACGCATTTGTAACCTTGAATGTTTTTTACATTTTGGCCTTTTTTTACAGTGCAAGTACCTTTAATAACTGGTGCAGCAGGCGTAGGTTGATCCATATATAACTTGCGCTCATGATTTAAAGATTTCATTGTTTTTGCATCCATATCAATCAAAAATGTGCCTTCAACTTTATGTGATTTTGAACCAATTTCATCAATTCTTACCATGTTTCCTTTTACAGTATAAACATAGTTTACAGTATCAGAAGCAGTAATTTTTTTGAATTCGATAGTTCCTTCGAATGCTTGTGCTGAAGCAGAAAGCGAAAATGCGATTAACACTAACGCAACAGTTAAAATTTTTAAAGCTGATTTTTTCATCTTTTATTTGTTTTTGTTTTTAGTTTAGCTGTTTAAATTATGTGTACTAAAATAATACTTTTTTTTTAGTGCATTGGGTTTATTCCAAAACTTGTACCAAAAATTATAAACATTTTTAAAAATATGGCAGAACACAATGATTTAGGGAAAAAAGGTGAACAATTGGCAACTGATTTTTTAATAAATGAGGGCTATTTAATTAAAGAAACAAACTGGAGGTTTTTAAACTTGGAAGCGGACATTATTGCTCAAAAAGATGATATTTTGGTTATTATTGAAGTAAAAACGCGCCAAACCAACTATTTTGGTGAGCCCGAAGAGTTTGTTACAAAACAAAAGCAAAAAAATTTAATAAAAGCAGCAAACGAGTACATTCAACGAAACAAACTTGATTATGAAGTACGCTTTGATATCATTTCTGTTATCATTGGAAAGAGCCAAACCAAGGTAAATCACATAAAAGATGCCTTTTTGTTTAGCAGATAAACAAGTATTTATTAGTAGCTTTGCAAAAAAATATAGAATGAAACACAAAAAAGAAGAAGGCAAAAAAAAGTTTGATAGACATAGCAAGTCGCCTTCAAAACCTAATTTTTCAGAAAAAAAAGGCAAAACATCTTATAGCGATTTTCGCAAAAAAAGAACAAAATCGGATGATGAAGCTCCTTTTGAGGGAAAGCCTAGAAGAAAATCAGATGAGAAGGAATTGAAATTTGATAGAAATGATTCAAAACCAAAAGTAAAAGACGGTAATTTTTCTCGCCCTTTTAAAAAGAAAGAATATTTCAAGAAAAAAACTCGATCTACTTCTGAAACAGAAAAAAAGTCATCACTTGAAGGAGTGAGATTAAATAAATACATTTCAAATGCTGGAATTTGTTCCCGTAGAGAAGCTGATGATTTAATTAAAGCCGGAGTAGTTTCTGTAAATGGTAAAATTATTACAGAAATGGGTTACAGATTAAAGCCTACAGATATTGTAAATTATGGAGGACAAACATTAAAGAAGGAAAAGTTAGTTTATTTAATTTTGAATAAACCAAAGGATTATATCACCACAATAGATGACCCGCAAAAACGAAAAACAGTTCAGGAGTTAGTTCAAAGCGCGTGTAAAGAACGTATTTATCCTGTTGGCAGGCTAGATAGAGCTACAACTGGATTGTTATTGTTTACAAATGATGGAGAACTTACAAAAAAATTAACCCATCCAAAATATGGTGTTCGAAAAATTTACCATGTTGAATTAGACAAAGCATTAAAATTAGGCGATTTGAAAAAAATTCAAGAAGGGATTGAATTAGAAGATGGGGAAATTAAGCCTGACGAAATCACTTACGTTGGTGATGGAAGCGATAAAAAGGAAATTGGCATTGAATTGCATTCAGGAAAAAATAGAGTTGTAAGAAGAATATTTGAACATTTAGGTTATAACGTTAGAAAACTAGATAGAGTAATGTTCGGGCCTCTTACAAAAAAAGATTTGCCACGCGGACGCTGGCGCTTTTTAACTGAAGCAGAATTAGGAATGCTTAAAATGGTAAGTAATAAAGATAAAGCGGGAGCCTAATCATACTAAACTTATTCACTTTTCGTTATTAATAACATTGTTTGCAATAAGAAGATATGTTCTTCTTTTTTCGCAAATTTTGTAATTGTAATGGAACAGCCAGAAATTGTATTCGAATCTCCAAAGCCTAAAAAAAAATTTAGGTTGTTTCGTTTTTTAAGTAAACTTCTACTTTTTATAGTAATTTTTTTATTTATTCTTTTAGGACTTGGAGCAGTAATAGGCTATTATTATCAGGATGAAGTAAAAGAATTTGTAATTAAAGAGTTGAACAAACAGCTCAATACGGAAATCATTGTTGAGGGTCACGATATTGATTTTACAGTAATCAAAAACTTTCCTTATGCATCCGTTGATTTTAAAAATGTGAAAGCATTAGATGCAACTGAAAAAAAATCAAAAGACACATTGTTTTCAGCAAAATTAATTTCTCTACAGTTTAATTTATTTGATGTATTTAAAAAGAATTACAGCATTAAAAAATTAGAACTAGGAGATGTTAACCTAAATGTTAAAATTGATAAAAACGGTAATGATAACTATCATTTTTGGAAACCATCAGTAGATAGTACTTCTAGTCAATTTAAATTTGACTTAGAAAAAATTATTTTTAAAAAAATTAATGTTGTTTACAAAAACAAAGAACAAAATCAGTTTGCTGAATTTTCGATTAACAAGGCTAATTTATCTGGCAAATTTTCAGACAAAAATTTTTCAATGAATATTGAAAGTGATTTATTTGTAAGCACCATTGTTGCAGACAGTACTAATTTTTTACGCAAAAAAAATGTTTCAATTAATAGTATTATTTATATAGACAATACAGTTGAATCTTACAAATTTAGCAATACAAGGATAAGTATTGAGAGCATGAATTTTGAATTATTTGGGACTGTTTTAGTTGCTGAAAATGCTCCAATTTTGAATGTTGATGTAAAAGGGAAAGATATAGATATTCAATCTTTATTATCGCTAATTCCATCGAAGTACAAGGGGAAAATAAATAACTATGAAAGTGCTGGTGATTTTTATTTTGAAGCAAGTATTAAAGGTGTAATGTCTAAAACAGAATCACCAGTAATTAGCGCAAATTTTGGAATAACAAATGCAGATATTACACAAATAAAAGATAATGTTACGCTTAAACGAGTTAATTTAAAGGGCATTTATGCAAATGAAAATAAAATAAGCAAAAAAACATCTTTTCTTACGCTTTCCAATTTTTCAGCACAAATAAGCGAAGGAAATATTTCAGGAAATTTAAATCTTTTGAATTTATCTTCTCCAAAATTTGATGGGCGAGTAAAAGCAGATTTGAAATTAGCTGAGCTGCAAAAATTTTTAAAAGCAGATACAATTGAAACAATTGAAGGGCAGCTGAAAGTGGATGTTGAATTTAGTGGCGAAACAAAGTATTTAGATTCAAAAAAATTTGAAAACATTACTACAAGAGGAAGTTTGCGGATAAATGATATGAATTTGAAATTAAAAAATAATGCTCTTTTATTTAATGGAATAAATGGTGATTTTGATTTTAATAATAACGATTTAAAAATTAATCATTTCTATGGAAATATTTCAAATAGTGATTTTGAGCTGGATGGTTATATGAGAAACATAATTGGTTTTTTTACTAAAGAAAATGAAGATGTAATTGTAGAGGCAAAACTAATTTCTAAAAAAGTTAACTTAAATGAGTTAATAGCGAGTAAAGAAGATGATAACAATTCAAAATATAAGCTGCAATTCTCTGAGCATATTGATGCCGATTTAAAAATAGATGTTGGTCAAATTGAATTTAGAAAATTTGATGCTACAAATATTAAAGGTGTAGTGCGATTGAAAAATAAAAAAATGATACTTGATCCTATTAGCTTATCAACAATGGGAGGAAGTATCAGCACAAGTGGTTATATTGATGCTTCTGATACTTCAAAGGTTTTAATCACTTGCTTTTCGGATGTAAATAAAATTAACATTTCAAAAATGTTTGAGTCGTTTGAAAATTTTAATCAAACAACTATAACCAACAAAAACATTAAAGGTGTTGCTACTGCAAAAATACAGTTTGCTTCTGTTTTTACTCCTGAGTTAAAAATGGATTATGAAAAGCTATATGCGGCAGCTGATTTAACAATTGAAAATGGGGAATTAAATAATGTAGAATCAATGAAAAGTTTATCGCGTTTTATTGAGCTAAGTGAATTGGAAAATATAAAATTTGCTACATTAAAAAATCAAATAGAAATAAAAAACCAAATAATTAATATTCCTAAAGTAGAAGTGAAGTCAAGTGCTTTGAATGTATATCTTTCAGGAACCCATACGTTCAAAAATGAAATTAATTATAAAGTAAAACTGTCATTAAATGAGCTGCTTTCCAAAAAAGCCAAAAAAGCGAAAAAAGAAAATGAAGATTTTGGAGAAATTGCAGATGATGGTTTAGGAAGAACAAACATCTTTTTATCTATGACTGGAACGATTGATAAACCTATTATTAAATATGATAGCAAAAGTGCGATACAAAATGTAAAACAAGATTTAAAAGTTGAAAAACAAAACCTAAAATCGATATTAAAAGAAGAGTTTGGCTTATTTAAAAAAGATAGCACACTTAATAAAAAGAAAGAAGAACAAACTAAATTTACAATTAAGTGGGAGGATGCCGATAAAAAAGAAGAACCTAAAAAAGAAATTAAAAAGCCTAAAAAGCCCGAAGAAGAGGATTTTTAGTGTTATCCAAACAGCAAACCAAACACCTCTTCAATTTTACCAACCATAGTAATTTTTATTTTATAGCTGTTAAGGTCTAATCCTTTTTTATTGTATTTAGAAATAAAAATATGCTCAAAGCCTAATTTTTCGGCTTCAGAAATTCGTTGGTCAATTCTATTTACTGGGCGTATTTCTCCACTTAATCCTACTTCACCAGCAAAGCAAGCTTTAGGAGATATTGGCATATCTTCATTACTTGAAAGCACAGCACAAACCAAAGCCAAATCTATTCCTGGGTCTTCTACTTTTATTCCGCCAGCAATATTTAAAAACACATCTTTTATTCCTAATCTAAAACCACAGCGCTTTTCTAACACTGCTAATAACATTGATAATCTTCTCAAATCAAAACCTGTAGATGAACGTTGAGGTGTTCCATATGCGGCACTACTCACCAATGCTTGTGTTTCAATTAACATTGGTCGCATTCCTTCCATTGTTGCGGCAATAGCAACTCCACTTACCAATTCTTCTCTAGCTGTAATTAATATTTCGGAGGGATTACTTACTTCTCTTAATCCACTTCCTTGCATTTCGTAAATTCCTAATTCGTTGGTGGAGCCAAACCGATTTTTTGCGGTTCTCAATAATCGATAAACATGATTTCTATCTCCTTCAAATTGCAGAACAGTATCCACCATGTGTTCTAAAACTTTTGGCCCTGCAAGGCTTCCATCTTTTGTAATATGACCAATTAAAAAAACAGGAGTGCCGCTTTCTTTTGCATAGCGCAATAATTCGGCAGTACACTCTCTAATTTGTGAAACACTTCCAGGAGAAGATTCGATGTGTGCAGAGTGCAAAGTTTGAATAGAATCGATAATGACAAAATTCGGTTCCAGTTGTTCTATTTGTTTGAAAATATTTTGAGTAGAAGTTTCTGTTAAAATGTAACAATTAGGATTTGCCATTCCAATACGTTCGGCACGCATCCGAATTTGTTGCTCACTTTCCTCTCCAGAAACATAAAGTACTTTTAAGTTCTTCATATTTATCGCCACTTGCAACATCAAAGTAGATTTTCCTATTCCCGGTTCTCCTCCAAATAAAGTTAAAGAACCAGGAACCAATCCTCCTCCTAAAACACGAGATAATTCTTTATCATAAATTTCGATCCGATGATGTTGCTCCAAATTTATTTCCGTAACAAGTTGTGGTTTGGATGAACGCTGAGCACTTGTGCTTGCTACACCAGGAGTTTTAGCATCATCTCCTTTTGATACAACTTCTTCTACATAAGTATTCCATTCATTACATGAAGGACATTTACCAATCCATTTTGCAGATTGTGCTCCGCAGTTTTGACAGAAAAACGATGTTTTAACTTTTGCCATTCGTAATGGCGAAAATAAAAAATCTTATTCAGCAAAATACATTTGTTGATAAAGTAACTTTCTTGAAAACTAATTAGTAAGGTTTTTAAATTCTTGGTTTTTATTAGAGAATTATATAATTCACTTTTGTATCGCCTTATTAATTAATCTTTAAAAAATTAAAAACAATGAAAAAAATAATTTTACTTTTTACAATTACCGCAATTGCATTAACATCAAATGCTCAATCATTTAAATTTGGGACCATTTCAGCCGATTTAGGAGTTGGGTTTGGAATTTATGGAATACGATCATATTCGCCAGTAAATAAAGAAAATCATTCAGGAATTGGTATTGTTGGTTCTTTACCTTCTTTTAATGCAGAGTTTGGAGTTGCTAAATTCTTTGGTGTGGGTGCGCGCTTCAGAAGAGGAACATATGGTAGTTCTGGGACATATAAATTAAGGGGAAATGATATTTTATTAAGAGCTAATTTTCACTTGGCTAACAAAAATGATAAATTTGATTTGGTAATTGGTGCTGGTTATGGATCTAGTTCTTTTGGTGGAGATTTAAGTGATACTGAATATTTAAGAGCAAAAGGAGGTGTTATTAATTTGCATGTTTCACCACACATGTATTTTGGAAAATATGTGGGAATGTTTTTAAGTGTTGGATACAATAAGCACATGCTTAATAATAACATTGATATTAGAGATAGTGCAGGACAAACTTACTCAGAAGCAGATGGAGCAACATGGAATATGG
The DNA here is from genome assembly GCA_964549315.1 of uncultured Chitinophaga sp. GTDB lineage: Bacteria > Bacteroidota > Bacteroidia > 2-12-FULL-35-15 > 2-12-FULL-35-15 > 2-12-FULL-35-15. Next base: position 66,502 of record CAZJUY010000011.1, read on the forward strand.
GTGGAGTGTATTTTGAGTTTGGTGTGGCAGGAAAATTTGATTTATTTAAAAGTAAAGAATAAAACTACTACTTAACGAAAAGCCTTAAATCTAAATGGTTTAAGGCTTTTTTATTTGTGCAATAGCAGGTATCAATTAATTATTTACTTTTGTGGGCACAATTTTAAAACATTACAATTATGGCAACCGACAGATTTGAAGCTCATGATTACTATTTAATGGATGAGTTACTTACAGATGAACATAAATTAATTCGTGAAACAGCTCGTGCTTGGGTAAAAAAAGAAGTTTCTCCAATAGTAGAAGAAGCTTGCCAAACAACAAAATTTCCAAAACAATGGATAAAAGGATTGGCTGAAATAGGGGCTTTTGGCCCTTACATTCCAGCTGAATACGGTGGTCCTGGGTTGGATCAAATTTCTTATGGAATTATTATGCAAGAGCTTGAGCGTGGAGATAGTGGTTTACGTTCTACTGCATCTGTTCAAAGTTCATTGGTAATGTATCCAATATACTCATATGGTACCGAAGAGCAAAAACGAAAATATTTACCAAAACTAGCTTCTGGTGAAATGATGGGTTGTTTCGGATTAACAGAACCTGATCATGGTTCAAATCCTTCTGGAATGATTACAAATATTAAAGATAAAGGAGATCATTATTTATTAAATGGAGCAAAAATGTGGATTTCAAATGCTCCTTTTGCTGATATTGCAGTAGTTTGGGCAAAAGATGAAGCAGGTGATATTCGTGGTTTAGTAGTAGAAAGGGGAATGGAAGGATTTACCACACCTGAAACACATGGCAAATGGAGTTTGCGTGCTAGTGCTACTGGAGAGTTGGTTTTTGCAAATGTAAAAGTTCCTAAAGAAAATTTATTCCCAACAATAAAAGGATTAAAAGGACCTTTGGGTTGTTTAAATAGCGCTCGTTATGGAATAGCTTGGGGAGCAATTGGTGCAGCAATGGATTGTTATGATTCTGCTTTACGTTATTCAAAAGAACGCATTCAATTTGGGAAACCAATTGGAGGATTTCAATTAACACAAAAAAAATTAGCGGAAATGATTACTGAAATCACCAAAGCACAATTACTGACTTGGAGATTAGGTGTTCTAAAAAATGAAAATAGAGCTACACCTGCTCAAATTTCGATGGCTAAGCGTAACAACGTAAATATGGCTTTGCAAATTGCTCGTGAAGCACGCCAAATACATGGCGGAATGGGTATTACTGGAGAATACCCTATTATGCGCCACATGATGAATTTAGAATCGGTAATAACTTACGAAGGAACACACGATATCCACTTGTTGATTACAGGAATGGATGTAACAGGAATCAATGCGTTTCAATAGTATAAAATTCATACATAATAAAAAAGCGAGAAAATATTTTCTCGCTTTTTTATTATGTAATAGTATTAACTACATTTTTTCATTTAATAAGTTGAAGTATTTTATTTGCCAACTTACTATTTTATTAAAATAACCATTCACATCATCTTTAAATTCTCTTTTTGGTTTATCTTGTTTGTACTGTTCAAGAAGGTCATATTTTTTTAAATATTCTTCGAAATCATTCTCTTTGAATTTTTTTAATTTTCCATTCCACCCTTCAGCATAATAGCGATCTTGTTGTTCTAGATACAATGAGTAATAACATAAACCACCTGCTGCTAAAATAATATAAGGCTTTCCATCAATCAGTCTCATAAGCATAGGTTCAGAAAAGTTGTCTCGTTTATAAGTAAATAATTCGGCAGGTAAATTTTTTGCATCTTCTTTTTTAATATTACCATCATCATCAATCAATTTATAGTCTGTACCTTTTACAACCGACCAGCTAAAGCTTCCATTTTTCATTCTTACGCCTTTAACTGGTTTGTCGTCAATATAGTCTTGGAGTGAATTGTAAAAATTACCATGTGCTTTTTGATCAACTCCACCATTGCCAGAAGAAGCAGTTTCTACTACTTCTTTAATGTTTTTCATATCTGTAGCTTTGAATGGGATTTCAGCAGAGTATGTTTTAGTTGTAATTTTAGTTTTTTCATTTAAAAGACTAAAAGTTAAAGCAATATTACCTTCATTATCAAACGTAAAATTTTGATTAATTACTCTTTTTTGACCCTCGTATTTTCCGCTCATCTTTATAGTGGAAATTGTTTTAAATGTTTTTGTTTCAAAAATGGTTATTTCTGGGTCTATATCATAGCTTGGAGAAATGTTATCTTTTAAAACGGCTAATTTCGACTTGTCGGGAGAATAAACTGGTTTATAGATTATTTCGTTAGAACTATAAACCGAATTAACTTTGGTTGAATAAACTAATTGAGGCTCGCTAAATCTATTCGTTTTTAGGTTTAATAATTTTATATAAAAATCTTTTGTCCCATTATCCTTTTGCCAAATGTCATAAGCAATTACAATATTGTCAGCAAGTAAGTCGAAATTTGCAAAATTAGACCCTGGATAAAACATTTCTTTCTGACTTTTATCTGGAATTTTTGTTTCAATTTTAGAAATTACTTTTTGAGTTTTATTATCCTTTTTTAAAATAATAAAGTTATATGCTCCTTCTACTGTATAAGTTTCTTTATCTGTTTTCATAACTTGCCCAGATAAAATTTGAGATAACCCCATTAGTACGAGTACTAAATAGTATGTAATAGCTTTCATAGTTTTATTTTGTTAGATTTTTGTATTATATTGTAAAGGTTAATAAAGTTTTTGATAAAACCAATATGAACAACAATCATTGTTAATGATTTTATTAATTTTACCCCATGAATTTAGATTTAATAGGAAAAACAGCAATGGTGTGTGGAAGCACACAAGGAATAGGTAAAGCTTCAGCAATTGAATTGTCATTATTAGGTGCCAACATTGTTTTGGTAGCGCGCAATGAGGAATCGTTAAAGCAAACTTTGAATGATTTGGATACTTCCAAAGGACAAAAACATGAATACTTGGCTGTAGATTTTCAATCACCAAAAACATTAAAAGATAAGGTTGAAAGTCGTGTTGCAACAAGAGGTAATATTCACATTTTGGTAAATAATACAGGAGGCCCGCCAAGTGGACTTATTCAAAATGCAAAAGTAGATGAGTTTATTCAAGCATTTAATAATCATTTGGTATGTAATCATATTTTGGTACAAGCTTTATTAGAAGGGATGAAAAAAGAGCAGTACGGACGAATAATTAATATCATTAGCACTTCCGTTAAAATGCCATTAAAAAATTTAGGTGTATCAAATACAATTCGTGCAGCAGTTGCCAATTGGAGTAAAACATTAGCAAATGAAGTGGCATCTTATGGAATAACTGTAAATAATGTTCTTCCGGGAGCAACTTTAACAGGAAGATTACAAACGATAATAGAAAACAAATCTAAAAACACAGGTGAATCTTTAAACGAAATAAAAAATGAGATGGAAAGCGAAATACCTTTGGGTAGATTTGCTGAAGCATCAGAAGTAGCAAATGCAATTGCTTTTTTAGCTTCGCCTGCAGCTTCTTATATTACAGGAATCAATGTTCCTGTAGATGGTGGAAGAACGGGGTGCCTATAAAAGTTTAGCATCCTCTTTCTTTTTTTCTTCTTCGTATCCGTAATCAATTTTTAAATCGGATGATTGAGCTGCTGCCACTGCAAGTTCATCGCAGCGGTTATTTTCTTTGTTGGATGCATGTCCTTTTACCCAAACAAATTTAATATTGTGTTTGCGATAAATTCGCAAGAAACGTTTCCATAAATCTTCGTTTTTTTTGTCTTTAAAATATTTTTTTTCCCAACCAAAAACCCATTTTTGCTCCACGGCATCTACCACATATTTTGAATCGGAATAAATGGTAGCAGTAGTTCCTTCTTTTTTTAATGCTTCCATTGCTATAATAACACTTAATAATTCCATTCGGTTATTAGTGGTTAATCTAAATCCTTCCGAGATTTCTTTTCTTAAGTCGCCATAAAGCATCACTACACCATATCCACCAGGACCAGGATTTCCGCGAGAAGCACCATCTGTAAATATTTTTATCATTTATCTTTTAGTCTTTCATTCCAATTATTTGGATTTCTGCTTGTGTGAAAAAGTGCAACTATAATAACAGTAGCCTCATTTTTAATAAAATGAATTCCAAAGGGAAATTTTTTCATAAAAACCACCCTAACTGTTTTGTATTTTAATTGAAATTTATTTGGATTAGATTGTATGCTTGAAATTGCTGTTTCTAAGTCTTTTTCAAATTTTTGAGCCAGTTTGTTTTCAATAGTTTCATACCATAAATATGCTTCCGAAATATCAAAATAAGCTTCATCGCTGATTAAAATGGAATAAGTCATATATTAAATAACTTATTTTTTATGCAAGTTTTTTTTTATTTCATCCCAAGTGAAAAAACGGGCTTTACCATTGTTTATTCTATCTATTCTTTTATCTAATTCTTTTTGTTGAGGTTCCGTAATTGTAATTTTTTCAGTAGGAATAGATACCCATATTTTTTCTAGTAGAAGCAATTTTTCGCTTACACTTAATTTTAGTATTTCATTTATTGAAACCATTACACAAATTTAATCTAATTTCTTTTAAAACACAATTCTTTATTTATGCATAATCAACGCTACGTGGGTTGTAAATAGTTTTACCGCTATTGCTAAAAGCACTACACCAAACACTTTACGCAAAATATTTATTCCACCTACTCCTAAAAGCTTTTCTAAACGATGTGTGTTTTTTAGTACTGCATACACAAAAACTAAATTGATAAGTATGGCAATAATAATGTTTGCATCTTCATATTCGGCACGTAACGAAAGTAAAGTTGTTAGAGTTCCTGTTCCGGCAATCAAGGGAAAAGCAATGGGAACAATAGATGCTGTGGATGCGGTTTCTTCTTTGTAAAATTTTACTCCTAAAATCATTTCTAGAGCAATAAAAAAAATGATAAAGGAACCTGCAATTGCAAATGAACTTTTGTCTATTCCAATCAGGTTTAAAATTTGCTCACCCACAAACATAAAAACAATCATTATTGCTCCAGAAACAAGCGTAGCTTTTTCGGATTGGATATGACCAACTTTTGTTTTTAAGTCTAATAGAACAGGCAACGAACCTATTACATCTATTACAGCAAATAAAATCATGCTGAGTGTGGCAATTTGTTTAAAATCTAAATTCATGGGTTAAAGTTATTTAAGGTTAATAGTTAATTAGTTTAAATCAGGCTAAGCCTAAATTAACTTATTTAACTTCATTTACTAATAATAAATTCTCAATTGTTTTTGGAAAAAATTCGTGTTCCAGTTGCTGAATTTTTTCTGCTAAACTTTCTGCTGTTTCGTTTTCTGCAACAGTACATTTGTGTTGCGCAATTATTTTTCCTTCGTCATAATGTTCATTTACAAAATGTATAGAGATGCCACTTTCTTTTTCTTTCGCATTAACAACTGCTTTATGAACATTCTTACCATACATTCCTTTGCCGCCAAATTTTGGTAAAAGTGCAGGGTGAATATTTACTATTTTGTTTGGGAAAGCTTTTACTAAGTTTTCTGGTACAATCCATAAAAAACCTGCTAAAACAATTAAATCAATTTTTAAATTTTTTAAATATTCAATTGTTTTATTCGAGTTATAAAAATCTATTTTGTTTAAAATATGAGTTTCTATATTTTCACTTTTTGCTCTGTTTAAAACATTTGCATTTGTGTTATTGGAAACAATTAATGCAATATTTATTGTTTCCGATTTTTTGAAATAATCAATAATTCGTTGTGTATTTGTCCCTTCTCCTGATGCAAAAATTGCAATGTTTTTATGAATCATTCTGCAAAAGTAGTATTTTTACAAAAAGCCATTTTTATTATGCAAAAAACATATCCATACATCAGTTATTCAAAAGAAACTTATTCTGAAGAAGAAACACTTAAAAGAAGCAAAGCCTTTTATGAATGGATGGATCAAAGAAGAACAGTGCGTGAATTTTCTGAAAAGCCTATAGCAAAAGAGGTAATTGAAAATATTTTACTGGCAGCTTCTACTGCACCATCGGGAGCACATAAGCAACCTTGGACATTTTGTGTTGTAACTAATCCTGAAATAAAAAAACAAATTAGAATAGAAGCCGAAAAAGAAGAATACGAGAGTTATAATGGCAGAATGACCGCTGAGTGGTTAGAAGATTTAGCTCCTTTAGGTACAGATTGGCATAAGCCATTTTTGGAAAAAGCTCCTGCTTTAATTGCAGTATTTAAAAGAGCCTATGAATTTTCCGAAAAAGGGAAAAAAAATAATTATTATGTAACAGAATCAGTTGGGTTGGCAGGAGGCTTTTTATTAGCAGCTATACATAATGCTGGCTTGGTTGCCCTTACACACACCCCAAGTCCAATGAATTTTCTCTCGAAAGTGTTAAACAGACCAGAAAACGAAAGACCTTTTCTGTTAATACCTATTGGTTACCCTTTAGAACAAACGCAAGTTCCTGATTTACAGAGGAAAAGGATAGAAGAAATAGCAGTTTTTTATGAATAATTATTATATTTTTTTGTAATTATGCATATAACTATATCTTTGCACCCGAATTAACCTATAAAACATTTAAAAATGTCAGACATTGCAACAAAAGTAAAAGCGATTATCGTTGATAAATTAGGAGTAGATGAAAAAGAAGTAACTCCAACAGCTAGCTTTACAAATGATTTAGGAGCCGACTCATTAGATACGGTAGAATTAATCATGGAATTTGAAAAAGAATTTAATATTGCTATTCCTGATGACCAAGCTGAAAAAATTGGTACTGTAGGTGAAGCAATTGCTTACATTGAGGCAAACGCAAAATAATTTTTTACCCAAAAATTTATTTTAATGAAGTCGAGACGAGTAGTAGTTACTGGCTTAGGAGCTTTAACCCCACTTGGTAATAACATTACCGATTATTGGAATGGGCTTATTAATGGTGTTAGCGGAGCTGCACCTATTACTCGTTTTGATGCTTCAAAATTCAAAACCCAATTTGCTTGTGAAGTAAAAGGGTTTAATCCTGAAGATTTTTTGGATAGAAAAGAAGCCCGTAAACTAGACCCATTTTCACAATATGGTTTGGTGTGTGCGATGCAAGCTGTTCAAGATGCTGGATTGGATAAAGAAGGAGCTTTTGATCCTGATAGAACTGGAGTAATTTGGGGTTCGGGAATTGGAGGTTTACTAACATTCCAAGAAGCATGTTTTGATTTTGCAAAAGGCGATGGAACTCCTCGTTTCAATCCTTTTTTCATCCCTAAAATGATTGCAGATATTTGTTCTGGACATATTTCTATTATGTACGGAATGCGTGGACCTAACTTTACAACCGTTTCGGCTTGTGCTTCATCTACTAATGCTATTATTGATGCTGTTACTTATATTAAATTAGGTAAAGCAGATATTATAGTAACTGGTGGTTCAGAAGCTGCAGTTTGTGAAGCAGGTATTGGAGGTTTTAATGCTATGCATGCACTTTCTACAAGAAATGATTCTCCTTCAACTGCTTCTCGCCCATTTGATTTGGATAGAGATGGTTTTGTTTTAGGAGAAGGAGCAGGTTCATTAATATTAGAAGATTTAGACCATGCTTTAAAACGTGGAGCAAAAATTTATGCTGAAGTTTTAGGCGGAGGAATGACTGCTGATGCAAATCACATTACTGCACCACATCCAGAAGGATTAGGTGCATTAAACGTTATGCGTCTTGCTCTAGAGGATTCTGGATTAAAACCAGAAGATATTGATTATGTGAATGTACATGGTACATCTACACCACTTGGTGATGTTGCCGAAACAAAAGCAATACTTGGTGTTTTTGGCGAACATGCTTACAAACTAAATATTAGCTCAACAAAATCAATGACGGGTCACTTACTTGGTGCTGCTGGTGCTATTGAAGCAATTGCTTGTGTGCTTACTGTAAAAAATGATATTATCCCACCTACAATTAATCATTTTACAGATGACCCTGCTCTAGACAATAAATTAAATTTAACATTTAATGTTGCTCAAAAACGTGAAGTGAGAGCTGCACTAAGTAATACATTTGGTTTTGGAGGACACAATGCTTCCGTTATTGTAAAAAAATATATTCCATAATAATTATTCGTTTGTCTGTTTTTAAAAAACCAATACGATTATATTTTTCTCCCGACAAAAATTTTTACGAATCATTACGTAACATATTAGGTTTTTACCCTTCTAATATTGATTTATACCGACAAGCATTCAGACATAGTTCTGTGGCGCAATCATTAAAAAGTGGTGTGAAAATAAGTAATGAACGCCTTGAATTTTTAGGTGATTCAATTATTGGAAGTGTAGTTGCTGAATATTTATTTAAAAAATTTCCATTCAAAGACGAAGGTTTTCTTACAAAAATGAGGTCGAAAATTGTGAGTAGAAATCAACATAATCAAATTGCATTAAAACTTGGATTAAACAAATTTGTGGAAGCACAAAGCGAGCGCTTTAATTCAAAACCTAACTCAATTGTTGGGGATGCTTTTGAGGCTTTGGTTGGTGCTGTATATTTAGATAAAGGATATAAAGTGGCAAAAACATTTTTAATAAATCGTATCATTAGCGTACATATTGATATGGATGAGTTGGAAACAAAAGAAGTAGATTTTAAAAGTAAATTTATTGAATGGGCTCAAAAAGAAAAAAAAGAATACCGATTCGAAACAGTTGAGGATGGAGCCAATACTCCTGACAAACAATTTTTAATTCATTTAATTGTAGATAATAATATTCTAGGAATCGCACAACACACTTCTAAGAAACGTGCAGAACAGTTGGCGTCAGAACAAGCTTGTTCTACTTTATAATAGCAAACAAATTTCATTTTTATTAACATAATCCTTTGTTTAAAGGCATTCAGGGTGTTTATAACCTATTTGCTAAGGTGGAAATTCTTATCCACATAATTTATAATATTGTATAGATTATAAACCATAACGTCATGAATAAGACATTCAACTATTTATTATTAATTGCAATTTCTGCGAGTATATTTTCTTGTGTTCCACAACGTAAGTTAGAAGAGGAACAAGCAAAAAGAGAAAACTGTGAAAAAGAATTGGCTGCTGCTAAATCTGCAGGCATGGAATGTGATACCAAATTGAATGAAGCTACAAAGCAATTGGCTGACAATCAAAAAATGATTAATGGTTTGGAAAAAGATACTGCTGTGCTTGGAAGTAGTTACAGAACCCTTGTGTCAAAATACGATAAGCTAAACTCAATTAATGAACAGTTATTAGAGAAATACAATCGTTTGTTAGAAGGTAATTTGGCTGATACCAAAAAACTTTCTGGTGAACTGCAATACACTCAAGAACAATTGTTAAAAAAACAAGATGAGTTAAAGGCCTTAGCGGCTGAACTAGACGCTAAAAAGAAAAATTTAGATGAGTTAAATGCAGAGTTGAAAAAACGTGAAGCAAGAGTAGCAGAGTTAGAAGCTGTTTTGAAAAAGAAAGATGATGCTGTAAATGATTTAAAAAGAAAATTGTCGGATGCATTACTTGGTTTTGAAGGCAAAGGTTTAACCATTACTCAAAAAAATGGAAAAGTATATGTTTCTATGGATGAAAGCTTATTGTTTGCATCAGGAAGTACAACAGTAGAATCAAAAGGTGTAGAAGCACTTAAAAAAGTAGCAAAAGTATTGGAGCAAAATGAAGATATAAATGTGTTGATTGAAGGACATACAGATGATGTTCCAATGGTTGGGAAAGGTGAAATAAAAGATAATTGGGATTTAAGTGTGATGCGTGCTACTTCCATTGTAAAAATTATTACAAAAAGCAGCAACATCGATTCAAGAAGATTAACGGCTGCGGGTAGAGGTGAATATTTCCCGATTGATCCAGCTAAAACAGCAGAAGCTCGTAAGAAAAACAGAAGAACTGAAATTATTCTAACACCAAAATTAGATGAGTTATTTAAAGTGCTTGAATCAAATTAACAAACAAACAAGCCGAGTGAAGAGCTGAAGCAATTAAAAAACTTCAGCTCTTTTTGTAACATTTCATCTTTTTTGCGTTATATATCTTTACAACAAAATTCGATTACAATGAAAAATTTGATTTCCGCATTCCTTTTTATTTTTATTTCTAATTTTTGCTTTTCTCAAGTAGTAACTGAGTATTGGGATGGAGCACAAACGAAAAAGAAAAGCGAACAACAATTAAAAAATGGAGTTCAGCATGGGAAATTTACTGCTTGGTATGAAAGTGGAAATATTGCTAAAGAAGGAACTTTCAATGAGGGGAAAGAACATGGAAAATTTATTTTATACTACTCCAATAAAAACAAAAAAGCAGAAGAGAATTATTCCAACGGAAAAAAAGACGGAGCCTGGCTATATTGGTATATTAATGGAACAAAAGCACAAGAAACATTTTTTAAAAATGATAAGCCTGATAGCACTTGGTCTGGTTGGTATGAAAACGGAAAAATAAAAAGCATTGAGAATTATTTAAATGGTAAAAAAGAAGGTGTGTGGACTTATTATTATCCTAATGGGCAAAAAGAAAGTGAAGGAAAATTTAAAAACAATGAAGCAGAAGGTGGCTATACTAGCTGGTTTGGCAATGGAGCAAAGCAAGAAGAAGGAGAATATAAAAATGGGCAACGCAGTGGAACATGGAAAAATTATTTTAAAAATGGAAAGCCACAAAAAGAAGTTGTTTACACTGCTGACGAACAATTATTAATGAATTTTTGGCTCGATTCAGGCGAGCAAATAATAAAAAATGGGAATGGAAAATTTACCATTGTCTATGACAACGGTAAAAAGAAAGGTGAAGGAAATTACAGCGAAGGAAGAATGAATGGGCTTTGGATTTTTTATGCACCCAATGGCGTAAAAGATTTTGAGTTGGAATATTTGAAAAATAAAAAACATGGAAAATGTATTAATTATTACGAAAATGGGAAGATAAAAAGTCAAGGACCCTACGCTAACGATAAAAAGAATGGCTATTGGAAATGGTACAATAAAGATAGTAAAATTGAAATGGAAGGTTCGTTGGTAGATAACGACAGAGCAGGAAAGTGGATGTATTGGTTTGCAAATGGAAAAAAAGAAAGTGAAGGAAATTATAAAAATGATTTGCAAGACAGCACCTGGACGTATTGGTATAAGGATGGTTCGAAATGGAAACAAGGAAATTTTACCGAAGGGAAAAAGAGTGGGATCTGGACTATTTGGTACGAAAACGGACAAAAGCTACAAGAAGGAAATTTTGTGAATGGTAATGAAGAAGGAATATGGACATCTTGGTTTGAAAATGGAGTTTTAAAAGATGAAGCAACATTTAAAAATGGAAAATTGAATGGTAGTTGGAAAAGTTGGTTCCCAAATAAAAATCAAAATGCTGTTGGTTTCTATAAAGACGAAATAAAAGATGGTGCTTGGAAATTTTATTTTGAAAATGGAAAAATAAAAGAAGAAGGAAATTTTAAAAATGGGAGAAAGGATGGGCTTTGGATTACATGGACTGATAAAGGAATGAAAAGCACAGAAGGAAAATACAAAGATGAAAAACCAGATGGATTGTGGACCTACTATTATGTTTTTGGAGTAAAATCAATGGAGCAAACGTATAAAGAAGGTAAATTAAGTGGTGATTGCTCTGCTTGGTATGAAAATGGAACATTAAAAAGTACAACATCATATACTTTGGTAAAAGGAAAGAACGGAATTATTGAAAGCAAACCAAATGGCAAATGGACGTATTACGACCAGAATGGTAAAATAATGATGGAAACTACCTACAAGAAAGGCGTTAAGGTAGAATAAGTTCTATTTCCAAAAAAAGTAATAAATTGCATAGTGATAAAATTAAAAAGTATGCAATGAAAAAATTATTCTTCCTTCTTTTTTTTAATACACTCTTTATTTTTTCTTACGCTCAGTCTGCCGGAAAATTATTTAAGCAAGGGAAAGATGCTGCTGCGCTTGGGAAAACGGATGAAGCCATAGATTTTTTCACCCAAGCCATTAATCTTAAGTCTGAGGATGATGAATTGTACATTTATCGTGCGCAACAGTATGAAGTTCAAAAAAAATATCAAAAAGCAATTGATGATTATAATAAGGTTTTAGAACTAAAACCTAAAAATGATAAAATTGCTATTCGTACCGCAGATTTAAATATCAAAATAGATAATTATTTTCAAGCGCTTGTAGTTTTAAATAAAGCATTGAACTACGATAAGTACAACATTGATATGTTGGAACGCAAAACGTGGTGTCAACTGAAAATGAAAAATTTTCAAGATGCATTAACTACTGTTGAAACTGCCTTAACTGAAAACCAATATAATCATACATTACGATATTATCGTGCGCTTGTAAAAGATAGTTTAAAAGATTATTCGGCAGCTTGTGTAGAGTATGCACGAGCAATAAATTTAATGAAACAAATAAAACCGAATGATTACAAACCTTTACCAAAATTTAAATCTTATTATTCTGATTACGGCAAAGCACAATTCAATGCAGGCTTTTTTGAAGAATCAATAAAAAGTTATTCTACTGCTTCTACACTGGATGCGAATGATACGGTTGCTCCAAAAAATTATTCAATTTACTATGAACGCAGTTTTTCTTATTTGGCAAAAAATGATTTTACAAATGCAATTGGAGATTTAAACAAAGCAATTTTTATGGAACCAACGGATAAACGTTTGTTCTATCAAAGAGGAAAGGTATATCACACTACAAGCCAATTCCAAAGCGCTATCAATGATTTTACTAATTATATTAAGTTGGATGATAAAAATGCAGAAATATTTAGTAAGCGCGGAAAATGTTATTTAGAATTATCGAATTACAAAGAAGCGATTAGTGATTTTAAAAAGGCATTTGCATTGAGTAAATCAAAAGAAGATGAAGCATTATTGAATGACGCAAAAAAGCGTTTGTATGATGCCAACAAAGAAAATGATGCTCCAGATATAAAAATTTTATATCCTCAGATTGATTTAGCAGGATTTATAAATGTTTATGACAATCAATTTGATGTTGTTGTGGAAGGAAGTATAAAAGACAAAAGCCAAATAGAGTTTATAAAAATAAATGGTGTGTCTGCAAAATTTAATGAAGAAGAAATAAACCCTGAGTTTATTTGTAAAGTTCCGGTGAGAGGGGATGTTAGAACTTTAGAAATTAATGTTTCAGACGTTTATCACAATAAGTCCTCTAAAACAATTAAAGTGGGACGTATCATTAATGATTCAAAGGTAAAAGTAACTTTTGCGGGTAAAATTTTGAGTGATGATGAAAGTAAATCTCCACTGCCCAATAGAGAAGTTTATTTAGTAAACCAAAAAGGAGAAGTGTTTTTTGTTGCTAAAACAGATGCTTATGGTAAATTTAAATTTGAAAATTTACCTTACGATCAACCCTATTTTTTAACAATGGATGTAAATGATACCCCATTAAGTCAAAAAAACAAATTTATCATTACAGATGAAAACAATACTCCTATATTACTTTCATCATCTGATGGCGAAAAACGATTTCGTTTCTCAATTATCCCAACCGATTACAATACGATGAGTTTGATGACGCTGGATGATGCACCATTATTTATTGATATGAGAGGAAAATTGGTTGCAGCCGATGAAAGCAAAACCCCACTTTCAAATATGACGGTAATTTTGATGAATAGCAATGGAGAAGCAATAGCAAGTAAAAAAACAGATGCGTATGGTGTTTTTCTTTTTTCTAAATTAATTCCAAAAGATAATTATACCATTAAAACAGATAGTGCAGAATCTCAAGCTATTATTTACAATAAAATATTAGTAACCGATGAAAATGGAAAAATTATCAGAGAGCTAACAAAAAATCCGCAAGGGTATTTTAAATATTCCTTTTTGCCTGCTGAAAAAATTCAGCTAACAAAAATTACTGCTGTTGATCCTTGGTTAAAAACATTTAAACTATCTAAGGATAAAAACGAAATGGTAATTATTGAAAATATTTATTACAAAAGTGGTTCTTGGGAAATTACTCCTGAGGCAGAAGAAGTTTTAAATAAGGCTCTGGAAGCCTTGAAATTAAACCCTAAAATAGCAATTGAAGTTCAATCGCATACCGATGCGGTAGCGGGAGATGAATACAATATGGAACTTTCTCAAAAACGAGCAAGTACGGCAGTAGAATATTTTGTTTCAAAAGGGATTGATAAAAAAAGGTTAACAGCAAAAGGATTTGGCGAAACACAATTAACAAACAAATGTGCAAATGGAGTAGAATGCTCTGATGCCGAACACAAACAAAACAGAAGAACAGTTTTTAAAATTAATTACATAGGTAATTAAATATAAAATGAAAATGTGGCGATTGTACTTTCTTTTTGTAATTCTATTTGCAAGTTGCGTAAGTAATTCTTCCAAAAAGGATATTCATTTTCCTGCTCCAGTAGCATACAGTGTAATTGAAAAATCAAAGCTATTTAATGATAAAACTACCAAATTTCAGCTCGATTCTGTTGATAAAACATTAATCATAAACCTTGATTTGTTTTCCTTGAAAAACATTGGTTTTCCTATCAATAGAGAGTTTAAAGACACACTTACAAAAACCGTTTTTAATTTCGAATTTTATAACAACGGAAAATTAATCTCTTCGGAATACAATAAATTAAAAAACACCTTGCGTTGGATAAATGATTCTACAGATAGAGTGAATCAATTAATAATTCAAACAGATGCTATTGATTTTAAATACGGAAACAATGTTTCTTTTAAACTTCCTTTTTATGCTTTTCATAATCTTAAAAAGGGGAAACAAACAATAGAATTAAAAATGTATCAAACCTTTTTTGTGGGAGATACTTATGTGGATGGTAAAGGAAAACCATCTAATCATTTTTATTACAAGGAAGAAAAACAATTATTTTCTGCTACCGTAAAATTTGATTTATACATACCAGAAATATATAAAACAATAGTTTATGGTTATGGTTTGGAATTGAGAAATGATTCTACATTTTCTCCCGCTGGTATGGATAATACTATTTGGAATAGTAGTTACCCTGATATTTATTGGTGTATTTATTATCCTAAAAACGAATTTTATGTACAAACAGTTTATGAAACATCAACAGATAGGTATGTTGGACACGATACATTTAATCTGTTCCATTATGCAATAAACGATAGTATTGGTTTTGGTGTGTACGACCATGATAATTTATCTCGTGATGATTTTATGGGTTATTGGTGGGGAAGTATTAACGATTTGAAAAAAAGTAAAATTAGAAGGATTAAGTTTGATAATATAAAACAGTTTGATGTTTCACTTGCTGAAAGTAAAAGTTTAGAATAAATAAATGAAATTCAAAAATAAGATATTATTAATTGTTTGTGTATGTGTTTTACAAACTCGTGCGCAAACATATTTTAATCGTTTGTATGATGCAAGAAATTGGATGAACGCATCATCATCAATTATTGAAACAACAAACAATGATTTTATGCTTATTGGGATGGAAGGTGGTGGTTCATTCAGAGCAATAAGTGTTTTTAAAATAACTGCAATAGGAGATACTTTGTGGTCTAAATATTATCCAAGACCGCAACATGTATATTATTCTGGTATTTCAGGATCATTAATAAAAAATTTCGATAATAATTATTCTTATGGAGGAACGATTGTAGATATTAATGACGCAATAAATACGGGAGATGCTTTATTAGTAAAACTAACCGAAGACGGAGACACCTTATGGACAAAAACATACGGAGGAGCAAATTTTGATAATGCTAATATAGTTCATCAAACAGCAGACAGTGGTTTTGTATTGATGGGCGTAACACAAACCAGTTTTGGTTGGGGACTATCTTCCGATTTTTATTTGGTTAAAACAGATAAGAACGGAAATTTTGAATGGCAACGCACCTATGGTACTAGTGGAACAGAAGATTGTTTGTCGGGAGATTTAGCATTAGACGGAGGATTTATAT
>CAZJUY010000012.1:0-80797 GCA_964549315.1 uncultured Chitinophaga sp.
TTTTTGTCCTTGGTCATTATATGTTCCTTCGTAGTTTTTTTTGCCATTTTCAAAGTATCCAGTCCATTTTCCAGTGTTAATCATTCCTGGTTTAATTGTTCCTTCGCTTTGTTTTTCACCGTTTACATGATAATAAACTGCAGTTCCTGTTTTAAAGTTAATTTCTGACGATAATTTACCATTGTCTGTCCATGATTTCCATGTACCAACCATTGTTCCTTTATCATACATTTCTTCTGAGTGAACTTTACCGCTTTCGTAGTAATACATCCATTTACCATCTTTATTTTGTGAAGCAGCTGTACGAGCCATTGCTTCTTTTGATTCAGTTGTTGAAGTGTTAACATCACCAAACATCATCCCTTCTGCTTTTTTAGCTCCACTTGGGTATGTTTCGGTAACCATTTTTTGGGCGTTAACCCCTAAAAATGCTATAATTGCTAATGATGATACTATTATTTTTTTCATTGTAATGTTTTAATTTGTTTAGGCAAAAATACTTAAAAAAATGCCAAATTTTATAAAATTATCTTGGCAAGTAAAAAAATACCTTATACCTTTCAAGCACTTAAAAGATGCTTCTTTTTTTTGAAAGGTTGCATGGGGTAAAAAATAATTTTTAAAAAATCTATAATATATGGTAGCAAATATCCAATTCACTAAAAATTTCTCTCTTTTTGAACTATTACTAACCAGCCACAGGGAGTTTGATAATGAGCAATATAACCCTCCGCCAGAGGTAATAGAGAATTTACGTGCTTTGGCTGTAAATATTTTACAACCCTTACGCGATGCTTTGGGTAGTCCTATTAAAGTAAATAGCGGTTACCGTTGCCCATCTTTAAATAAAGCTATTGGTGGTGCATCAAAAAGCCAACACATGACAGGGCATGCAGCCGATATTATTGATTTAACCAATGGAAATGAGGCTTTATTTAAAAGAATTAAAGCATTAAATCTTCCTTTTGATCAAATGATTGATGAATTTGGCTTTCGTTGGGTACATGTTTCATTCGACCCTAAACGAAATAGAAGAGAAATATTACAAGCAAAAAAGGATGCAAAAGGCAAAACTATTTATGTGAAGCCTAATTTGTAACAAAATAACTACTTAATCGTCTCAAACAAACAAAAACAAAACTTATAAAAATGCAATTAAAAATAGAGAATCTTTCAAAAACTTACTCCAACGGATTAAAAGCTTTAAATAACATTAATTTAGAAATAAACAGTGGAATGTTTGGCTTGTTAGGGCCAAATGGTGCTGGTAAATCATCGTTAATGCGAACCATAGCTACTTTGCAAGAAGCAGATAATGGTACAATTATGTTAGATGATTTGGATGTGCTAAAGGAAAAAGAAGAGGTGAGAAAGATTTTAGGTTATTTGCCTCAGGATTTTGGATTTTATCCCAAAGTATCGGCTTGGGATATGATTAATCATTTTGCCATTTTAAAAGGCATTGCCAACCCAAAAGAACGCAAAGAAATTTGTGAAGCTTTATTGAATCAAACTAATTTATGGGATGCTCGCAAACGTAATATCGGTGATTATTCTGGTGGTATGCGTCAGCGATTTGGTATTGCACAAGCATTATTGGGGAATCCTAAGTTGGTTATTGTGGATGAGCCAACTGCAGGTTTGGATCCTATGGAGCGTAATCGTTTTCATAATTTATTAAGTGAAATAGGAGAGAATATTATTGTAATTCTGTCTACTCATATTGTAGAAGATGTACGCAATTTGTGTTCGAATATGGCTATCATGAATCAAGGACAAGTATTGTTGTATGGTAAACCAGAAAAAACCATCAATGATATGCAAGGAAAAATTTGGATGAGCTTAATTAATAAAGAAGAAATAGAAGATTACAGAAATAAATACAAAGTTATTTCAACCAAAGTTGTAGAAGGTAAAATACAAGTACACGTTTATGGCGATAATCAACCAGATGCTTCTTTTAAGACTGCTACTGCAGATTTAGAAGATGTTTATTTTGCGTCTATAACAAATTAGTAATTGGTTTATTAGTAAAACAGGCAGATAAAAAAAGCATGCAAACTAATCCACGAATCAACCAATCCACCAATTAACTTAATTACCATTTAACTCAAAAACATGTTCAAACAAATATTTTTATTCGAATTAAAATTGTGGTTCAAAAAACCATCTACTTATATTTTCTTTTTTGTATTCTTTGCTTTTTCTATGTTGGTTTCAGCTGGCATGGCGGGTTTGATAGGCGTTTCTAACTCCGATACAAATGCCACTATGAATTCGGCATTGGCTATTGCAGAGGTGTTAAATGGATTGAATACCGATATTATTGGAGCTATTATTTTAATTTCAATTATCGCACCCGCTGTATATAAAGATTTTCAATACAACACACACCCGCTTTTATTTACCAAACCAATTTCAAAATTCGGGTATATGTTCGGGCGATTTACAGCATCTTTTTTAGTTGCATTGTTTGTAATTAGCGGAACCATTTTCGCACATTTAATCACTTGCTTTTTACCCGGAATAGATTCTGAAAAACTAGGAGCCTTTAGTTTGATGAATTACGTACAGCCATTTATTTATTTTGTTATTCCAAATACATTATTAGTTGGTGCAATATTTTTCTCTTTAGTTACATTTTCGCGTAACATGATAGCAGGATATGTGGGATGTGTAGCTCTTATTTTAGTAAAAAATCTTGCATCGGCTTTGCTTGGTAATATCGACAATCAATCGATGGCAGCAGTTTTAGAGCCATTTGGAGAACAAGCATTAAAACAATTGACAAAATATTGGTCGCCAGACGAACAAAACAATTTAATGATTCCATTTGAAGGTGTATTGTTGTATAATCGTT
This sequence comes from uncultured Chitinophaga sp., assembly GCA_964549315.1. GTDB lineage: Bacteria > Bacteroidota > Bacteroidia > 2-12-FULL-35-15 > 2-12-FULL-35-15 > 2-12-FULL-35-15. The sequence goes on from CAZJUY010000012.1 coordinate 2,861, forward strand.
TATTATGGTTTGGAATTGGTTTAGGAATTACATTATTAACGTATTATAGATTTCAATTTAGTCAGTTTAATAATCCTGTAAGTTTATTTAAAAGAAAACAAAAAGAGCAATTGTCTCTTGCTTCGGCTCCCATACATTCTCTTTCACAATTACCTAAAGTAGCTCAGTTATTTTCAGGAAAAATAATTTGGCAACAAATAAAATTAATTACTCGTTTTGAGTTTTTAAAAATTGTAAAAAGTATATTTTTCTTAATTATTATTTTGTTGTGTATATTATCATTGGCTGTGGTAAGCACTCAAATGGGTTTAATATATGGAACAAATACGTATCCTGTTACTTATCAAATTCTACAAATAGGAGGGGCGCTGTTTCAGTTTTTTATGTTGATTTTAATTATTTTTTATTCGGGTATAGTTGTTTGGAGAGAACGTGATTCAAAAACAGAAGAGTTAATTGGAACAGCACCGATAAAAAATGCTACAATACTATTTTCAAAATTTTTAGCACTTGTATTGGTTCAAGTTGCATTGTTATTCGTAATCATATTTTCGGGTGTATTTATTCAAATGTATAATGGCTATTATAAATTTGAAATTACTCAATACTTTAAAGAATTATTCTTTTTTAAACTAATTGGATTGTCTATCGTTTGTGCATTTGCAATCAGCATTCAAACTATCGTTAATAATAAATATGTTGGTTATTTTTTAACAGCAGTTGTTATTATTGTCTTACCAATTGTATTTAATTTATTGGATTGGGACAATCAACTATTTACGTTTAATAGCAGTGGGCCTAGAATGCAATATTCCGATATGAATGGTTACGGACATATGCTTTATTCTTTTGTAATTTTTAAATTGTACTGGATAAGCTTTGTTGCATTCTTATTAATGCTTGCAAACTTATTTTGGGCAAGAGGAAAAGAAAAAGGATTTAAATCACGTTTAAAAATTGCTAAAACATTATTTAATACTAAAGCAAAATTAGCTGTATCATTAAGTCTATTAGCATTTTTACTTTTTGGAGGTTTTATTTATTACAACACCAATGTTTTAAATAAAAATATTTCAGAAAAAGACCAAGAAAAACAACAAGCAGATTTTGAAAAAAATTACAAAAAGTATTCTAAGACCACACAGCCAAGAATTGTTGCTGCTAACTGGAATGTAGATATTTTTCCAGATGAAAGAGGAGCAAAGCTTAAAGGATTCTATATCGTAAAAAACAAAACCAATAAAAATGTGGATTCAATCATTTTGAATTTATATTCAGAAATAAAAATTGTTTCTATTGATTTTGAAACCGAAAACAGCAAAGTGTTGGATGATAAAGAAAATGGTTTTTTTATCTATAAATTAAATAATCCAATAAAACCAGGTGATTCCATAAAGTTGAATATGGATTTAGAATATTTTCCGAAAGGATTTAAAAATTCGGATGCGGGAACTTCAATCGTTTACAATGGTTCATTTTTTAATAGTATGATATTGCCAAGCATTGGTTATAATGAACAAGTTGAGTTGAGTGAAAACAAAATTCGTAAAAAATATGACTTACCTGAAAAGCCACGTATGGCAAGTGTGCATGATACTTTAGCGTATAAAAATAATTACATCAGCAACGATGCCGATTGGATTGATTTTGAATGTGTGGTAAGTACTTCTGCTGATCAAATAGCAATGGCTCCTGGATATTTACAAAAACGTTGGGAAAAAGATGGAAGAAGTTATTTCCATTACAAAATGGATTGTAAAATTTTAAATTTCTATTCTTTCCTATCTGCTAGATATGAAATTGCAAAAGATAAATGGATTTCGAAAGATGGAAAAGAAGTAGCAATTGAAATTTATTATCATAAAGGACATGAATACAATATTGAAAGAATGATTAATGGTATAAAAAAATCATTGGATTATTATTCTGTTAATTTTAGTCCGTATCAGCATAAACAAGTTAGAATACTTGAGTTCCCGCGCTATGCAACTTTTGCACAGTCCTTCCCTAATACTATTCCTTTTTCTGAGGGAATAGGATTTATTGCGAGAATAGATGAGAAAGATGCCGAATCAATTGACTATCCTTTTTATGTTACTGCACATGAAGTAGCACATCAATGGTGGGCACATCAAGTAATTGGAGCTAATGCACAAGGTTCCACAATGATGTCAGAAACGATGAGCCAGTATTCTGCACTAATGGTGATGGAAAAAGAATTTGGTGCACAAGCAATGAAAAAATTTTTGAAATATGAGATGAATCAATATTTGCGAGGAAGAGCAGTGGAAGGTAAAAAAGAATTGCCTTTGATGCTGTGCGAAAACCAACAATACATCCATTATAACAAAGGAAGTATTATCATGTATGCATTGAAAGATTATATTGGTGAAGATAGCTTGAATGCTGCATTACGTAAGTATGTTCAAAAAGTGGCATATCAAGAACCGCCTTATACTACTTCTCTTGAATTTATTTCTTATTTAAAAGCAGCAACTCCTGATAGTTTAAAATACATTATCAACGACATGTTTGAAACCATTACGCTGTTCGAAAACAAAACAACAAAATGTACAGTTACCAAGAATGAGCAAGGAAAATATGTTGTTAAAATTTCAATTGAAAGTAAAAAAATGAAAGCCGACAGTATTGGTAAAATGAAAGATGTTGCAATAGCCGATTATATTGATATTGGAATTTTTGGAGAAAAATTAAATGGGAGTAAAAAAGAAGAAACAGTTTTATATCTTAAAAAACATAAAATTGATAAAAACAAAATGGAGTTTGAATTTATTGTAGATGAAGAACCTGTAAGTTGCGGTATAGACCCTTACAATAAATTAATTGACAGAACTCCAGATAATAATAAAAAGTCATTCAAAGGTGGCGACAAGCCATCTGAAGAAACTCCTGAAGGTGGTGTAACAATAAGCATAGGAGGATAATATGAATATTGAAAATCATTTTTTAGAAAATACGATTGGAGTATTTAAAAATTACAAATCATTAGCTGAAAAATCTTTTGAGCAATTGAATAACAATGAAGAGTTTCATTACGTGCTTGATACTGAATCAAACAGCATAGCAGTAATAATTAAGCACATGAGTGGAAATATGATTTCTCGTTGGACAGATTTTTTAACTACTGATGGTGAAAAACCTACACGAAACAGAGATGGAGAGTTTTTAGAAGGAAAAGAAAGTAAGGAAGAACTTATGTCTATATGGGAAAAAGGATGGACTGTGTTTTTTGATACGTTGAACTCTTTAAACGGAAACGATTTATTAAAAATAGTTACAATTAGAGGAGAGGGTTTAACAGTGATGCAGGCTTTGAACAGACAAACAGCGCATTATTCTTATCATGTTGGACAAATTGTTTTTTTAGCAAAGCATATAAAAAATAACGATTGGAAATCACTTTCTATTCCCAAAAACAAATCGACCGATTTTTTAAAAGGAACGTATTTGGATAATATTAAATAAAAAAATCCCTCTCAATTTTGAGAGGGATTTTTTTTGAAAATTTTATTCCGCTTTTTTTGCTGCTTTTTTTGCTGCTTTTTTCGGAGCTGCTTTTTTTGCAGTATCTTTTGTGCTAGCTACACTTTTTGGTTTTGCAGCTGTTGTTTTTTTAGCACTTGCAGTTTTAGCACCTGCTTTTTTAGCTTTTTTACGAGGGCGAGTTACACCGTGTGAACCCATAAATATTTTACCCTTGCGTGATTTTTTATCTCCTTTTCCCATAAATTTTTTTGTTTAGTGTAATTTGTAAGTGCAAACCTACGTTATTTTTATAAATAATCAAATAGTTATTGTTTCTGCTTTTTTTCAAAAAAATCCTTTTCTATTAAATCTACCTTGTTAATGGTACTTCTTAACCAATTAAGGATAAGTTCTTCTTTTTCGATTTCATTTAACTGCCATTTATTATCACTTTTATGCAAACGAGAAATAATTGTATTTAAACACAATGCAGCAGAAACAGAAATATTAAAACTTTCTGTAAAACCGAACATTGGGATTTTCACAAACTCATCGGCATGCTCACGAACAGTATCTGAAATTCCAGTTAATTCAGTTCCAAAAATCAAAGCGATGGGTTTGTCAATGGGTAAGGTTTCAATTGTATAATCATCTTTGTGTGGAGTGGTAGCCACAATTTTATATCCTTTAGCTTTAAGTTTGTTTATACAATTGAGTGTATTGTTTTCTGATTTATTGTATTTTTTTAATGTTAACCATTTTGATGAGCCTAAAGCAATGTCGGGATTTACGGTATAAGCATTTTTGTTTTCTATTATATGAATATCTTGTACACCAAAACAATCACAAGAACGCAATACAGCACTCGCGTTATGTGGTTGATAAATGTCTTCTAAAACTACTGTTAGGAAACGAGTACGAAAATGAATTACTTCATCAAAAGTTGCTCTTCTTTTTTCTGAAATAAATTGCGATAAATAATTTATTAATTCGGTACTCATTTGTAATTAAAAATTTTATTATGAGATTGCTTCGCTTTCGCTCGCAATGACGGAACTTGTATTGGTCATTGCGAGGGAGGTACGACCGAAGCAATCTATTCAGTTCGTTATAAAATTATGTTTGCTTTTATATTTGGTTTGCAATTTATTAATTTGGTACTCATTTATAGTTAAAAATTTCATTATGAGATTGCTTCGCTTTTGCTCGCAATGACGGAACTTGTATTGGTCATTGCGAGGGAGGTACGACCGAAGCAATCTATTGTTTTTGTAAAGAATTTCTTTTTACCCTTTTACTTTTTTATTTGATTTTGCAACTAAATTAGCAATACGGTAAAGTAATCTTGCTCCTACGTTTGCATCCCACTCATCTTTTCCAGGAGATACTTCATTAATATCAAAAGCAATAATTGTTTTTTTACTTTCAACTATTTTCTGAATTAAAAATAAAATTTCTTCTGTTTCAAAACCACCAGAAACAGGAGTTCCTGTATTCGGGCAAAGTTTAGGGTCTAAACCATCGATATCAAAACTTAAATAAATTTTATCAGGTAATTGCTTGATTATTTCATCACATATTTTACTCCATGATTTTCCTTGATATTGTTGATGTTTTATATCTCGGTCAAAAAATGTTTTTATTCTTCCTTTTGAATTATTAATGATTTTTACTTCATCTTCACAATAATCTCTAATACCAATTTGTACAAGCTTTGATACTTCTTTTATTTTTAAAGCATTGAACATAATGGATGCATGAGAAAATTCAAAACCTTCATAAGCATCACGCAAATCAGCATGTGCATCTATTTGTAAAATTCCAAATGATTTGTGTTTTGTTGCAAGTGCTTGCATCATACCAAGTGGTGTGCTGTGGTCGCCACCTAATAATGCAACAACTTTATTTTTATTCATAAAATTCAATACACGATTTTTTACCCATGCATTCATTATTTTGCATTCAGCATTTATCTCAGTTTGAATTTTTTTCATCTTAGGATTTTTGTCAGCCGAATCTCCGTCTTCTAACAAACCAATATAAGTTTCTGCTTTTTTGCGCAGTTCATTGCTTTTCTTTTTTAGTGCTTTCGGAATTTCATCCATTGCTAAACCAATTTTCCAAGCATCTTTAATATTAGGGTCAAATAAATCTACTTGAAAAGAAGCATCAAAAACTGCTTGTGGACCTTTTGCAGTTCCTGCAGAATATGATACTGTAACTTCCCATGGTACTGGAACAATTACTACTTCGGCCTCATCTGTTGTAAATGGTAAGCCATAGATGTTTGCATTTTTATCACCTAAATTGTTCGGGTCAAAATTTTTAATCTTTTCTGTTTTGCTCATGGTAAATTATTTTGTTGCGCGAAATTACTTAAAACAAAAACGCTTTGGAAGTATTCAGTAAACTTTATTTTTTCTTTGCAATAAATATTAAATGTACAGAAGAGTTTCCATTTGATTTTGTATAATTTTTACGCAAGACTTGGATTATTTCAAAATTGTTCTCGTTAAGCCATTCTTGTAAATAATCATCTTGGTGATAATAAACAAACATTTTATGTTCACCATTGCTGCTTATTTCAAAATCTGATTTTTTGTAGTCGCCTTCAATAGTGCTAAAATATAGAATGCCATTGTTGTTAAGCAATTTCGCACAATCATGTATAAATTTTTTGCTGTCTTCTTTTGATAAATACGGCATGCAAAAACCACAAACAATAGCATCGTATTTTTTTTGGACTTTATCTATTTCCCTACAATCCATTACCGAAAAGTTCGCAGTAGGATTATTTTCTTTTGCTATTTTAAGCATGTTGGGAGCTATATCTGAAGCATCAATTTTGTAAGTTGGGTTTTTGGTTAAAAGATATTTGGTAATATTTCCTGGACCACAAGCAATTTCAAAAATTGTTGCATCTGACTTATTAATTGCTTCACAAAAAATATCGTAGCTATCATTATAAATATCTAAATCCATAAAATTGCTTTCATATAATTTTGCAATTTTATTCCAAGTTTCAAATGTTGATTTATAATTGTCCATTTTAAATAATTAGTAAAAATAAAAACGCTCCTGAAATTTCAGGAGCGTTTTTATTTGAAGCTTGTTAAATACTATTTGTTAACAGCTTTAGCTAACTCAGCACCAGCTTTAAATTTAGCAACTTTTTTAGCTGCAATTTTAATAGCTTTACCAGTTTGTGGGTTACGTCCAGTTCTTGCAGCTCTTTTAGAAACTGAGAAAGATCCGAAACCAACTAAAGCAACTCTGTCACCTTTTTTCAAGGCTTTAGTAGTAGCGTTTACAAATGCATCTAATGCTCTTTGAGCATCAGCTTTAGTCATTTTAGACTCAGAAGCGATAGCTTCAACTAATTCTGCTTTGTTCATTTTTTTGTTTTAGTTTTTAAGGGTTAAACATTAATTAATTATTTTGAACACAACAAAAATAACGCATTACCCTATTCGTGCAACATTCCAACGTAAAAAAATGCATTTTTGTTGATAAATCGCCATTTTGTTAATAACTACGGCTGAAAAGGTATATATAATAGCGTTTTAGTGCTTATTTATTTTGAATGGGTTTAAATAAGGCTGTTGTGGTGTTTGTATGACCTAAACTATCTATTATAATAGGATTGTATATATTAAAAGTATTGCTATTTCACTTTCCAATTATTATCCATATCAAAACCTCTTAAAAATTCCCCAACGGATAAACGCTTTTTTCCTGCTAATTGTAAGTCTATAATATTGATATAGCCATTCTTTACTGCTACTTTAATATAGGTTTTATTGTCCGTACTAATACTTAAGTTAGGTAAATTATGCGATGCAATTTCTTTTTCGGATTTAAATATTTTTATTGAATATACTTTTCCATCTCCTGAAATCAATTCTGTAAAAGCTGCAGGATAAGGGCTTAATCCTCTGATTCGGTTATGAATTTCTTCTACTGTTTGGTTCCAGTTTATTTTACAATCTTCTTTAAAAATTTTAGGTGCATGTTTTTCTTTTTCTCCTTTTGCAATAAATTCTGCTTGGTCAATTTGAGGGTAGTTGTTTTCTTCAATTGCTTTTACTGTTTTCAAAACAAGTTCAGCACCTACAACCATTAGTTTGTCATGTATTTCTCCTGCAGTAGCATTTTCATGAATATTAATTTTTTCTCTGAAAATAATTTTTCCGGTATCTATTTCATGTTGTAAAAAAAAAGTGCTCACACCCGTTTCTGTTTCTCCATTTATAACTGCCCAATTAATTGGCGCAGCACCGCGATATTGAGGAAGCAATGAACCATGCAAGTTAAAAGTACCCATAGGAGGCATATTCCAAACTACTTCTGGCAACATTCGAAATGCCACCACAATTTGTAAATCTGCTTTTAGTTCACGTAATTGATTTAAAAATTCTTCTGCTTTTAATTTTTCGGGCTGCAAAATGTTTAATCCATTTTCTAATGCATGTTTTTTTATTGCTGATTGTTGCACTTGTTGTCCCCGTCCTGCAGGTTTGTCGGGCACTGTTATTACAGCAACAATATTGTAATTGTTTTTTACCAGTATGTCTAAGGAAGCAACAGCAAATTCTGGCGTTCCCATAAATATGATTCTTAAATCTTTCATCTCAACTCTATTTCTGAAATTGTAATTATTTCTCCAACCATACAAACACTCATTCCACCTTTTTTAATTTGATATTGAATCCACACGTTTAATTTATCTTTTTTAAATTCTTCATTTAAGTTTGTGGGTTCTAATTTTTTTCCATCTTCTAATTGCAACAACCAAGAACAACCATCTAAAGTTAAGTTTACAACAGTTGCTTTTATATAACCTTCTTTTGTTTCCTCAGGAAATGATTTTAAACCAGCTACTTTTTTTGAGCAAGAAGCGGTTAAAACAACAAGTAGTATTAAAACAATTTGTTTAAGTTTGTTTGCCATTATTAATATGTAAGTTTAATATATGAATGCCCTAAAAATAGTAAAACTACTTGTTGCACCATTATTGGCTGCCATAATAATTTTATTTTTTGATTTTGTTCCCGAAAATCCAATTGTTACAAAAATGGCTGCAGTAGCTGTTTGGATGGCTATTTGGTGGCTTACAGAAGCAGTTCATTTGGCTGTTACAGCATTATTACCAATGATACTAATTCCAATATTAGGAATTGCCGATTCAAAAATAGTAGCAACGCAATACATGGATCCTATCATTTTTTTATTTATTGGTGGTTTTATTATTGCTTTTGCTATTGAAAGATGGAATTTACACCAACGTATTGCTTTAAAAATATTGATGAAAGTGGGGACTAGCCCAACGAGAATTTTATTAGGAATAATGCTCACATCCTTTTTATTATCCATGTGGATTTCTAATACTGCCACTGTTATGATGTTGTTTTCGGCTGTTTTAGCAATTATTGTGCAGGTTGAACAACATTTTAAAAACGAACAGCACGCACATAAAACAGCTGCTGCATTATTAATAGGCTTGGCTTATTCTGCATCTATTGGTGGTATGGCAACATTGGTAGGCACACCAACTAATATGATTTTTTTGCGCGAATACAACGATAAATTTGCCGGAAACAACGATATGAATTTTTTTGAATGGTTTAAAATTGCTTTTCCTTTAGCTCTTGTTTTTTTAATACTTGCATTTTTTGTTTTGAAATTTATTTTTATTAAAAAGGATATAACTCTTGCAGTAGAAAAAAATTATTTTGCAGATGCTTACAAACGATTAGGAAAAATTACACAAGAAGAAAAGATTGTATCCATTGTTTTTATTGTTACTGCATTACTTTGGTTTACCCGTGCAGATATAGATTTAGGCGTTTTTAAAATCAAAGGCTGGAGCAATTTATTCCCTAATAAAGATTTTATTAATGACAGCACAGTAGCGTTATTTATGGCTGTAATTTTATTTTTTATTCCATCCAAAAATCAAAAAGGTAAAAAACTTATTTCTTGGACAGAAGCATCAAAATTACCTTTTGATATTATTCTTTTATTTGGTGGTGGTTTTGCTTTGGCTAAAGGCTTTGAAATTTCTGGGCTGAGTAATTTTATTGCAGACCAATTGCATTTTACAGAAGGAACTAATTTGTATCTGTTTATATTTTTAATGTGTGTTTTAATAACTGTAATTAGTGAATTTGCATCTAATGTGGCGTGTATTCAGTTAATGTTACCCGTTTTAATTGTGGTACAGCAAACAATGAATATTCATCCCTTGGTATTACTAATTCCTGCAACACTAGCATCTTCTCTTGGTTTTATGTTGCCTGTTGCAACAGCACCCAATACTATCGTTTTTGGCAGTAATCGTTTAAAAGTAAACGATATGCTCAAAGCTGGTTTTTTTCTTGATGTTATTGGTATAGTATTGATAACATTGTTGGTGATGGTGTTGGTATAACGAATTTGTCATTCCGATTCGCCTGCTGGCGGAAGGCGTCTCATCAATAATAAGATTTCGTATTGTCATTCCGACTGTAAGGAGAAATCTCACGAATATAAGATTTCTCTCTTCATTGCATTCCGTTCGAAAGGCACTTCCTATTTGTTATTTCGACTGTAAGGAGAAATCTCACGAATAAAAAGATTTCTCATTCCGCTTCGCTTCATTCGAAATGACAGTTTTTATTTGTCATTCCGACCGCAGAGAGGAATCTCATCAATATACAAAAGCTATCTAATTAATGAAACATTACCTTTCAGCTGCACTTCTTTTCCATCTGGCAAAACCACATTAGCAAAATATACAAACACAGCATTATCTAATGCTTTTCCTTTATAAGTTCCATCCCAACCTGTTCCTAATGGCATTTCGCCACCTGTGTAAGAATAAACCATTTCTCCCCATCTATCAAATACTTTAAATTCTATTTTATTTGCATTGCCCAATACTCGCAGTCTATCATTTGCTCCATCTCCATTGGGGCTAAAAGCATTTGGGATAAATAAACTAGTAGTTGCTATAGGTTGCTCTATGCAATCTAAACATATTACCGATATGTCGTCTATGTAATAATATGCTCCTAATGTTGTCGTATCTTTTATTTGAACATAGGGAGTATTTGCATTGTTTCTGAAATTACCAATGGTAATAAATCTCTCCCCCCCCTGCGCTGTATATGTTTTTTTTACCTGCATCCAGTCAATTGTGTCTGCAAGCATAATAGTGCTGTCGCTTTCTATTTGTGGTGTAACCGGAATGTTAAACTGATTTAAATCGCTGTATAGCAATGTGTCATCAGATAAATAAACGCCAATCGTACTAATTGCAAAATCAGAAATTTCTGCTAACGATAAATTAAAACTTACTTCATACTGTTTCCCTTGAATTAAACTATCATACAATTTTGTTTCTAGATATTCTCTTTGATCCCAGTTAGTAATTGCTATGTAAGCTCCAAACCCAGCATAAGCAAATCCAGTACTTGCATACTGGTAACCAAAAGAATTAGACGGAACCCCTACAACAACTGAACAGCTATTAAAATAATCTGTACTCCCTATAAATACACTTCCAAATGCTTTATTTGGTTGAAACCAAGGTATGGCCTTGTCTAATTCCATTGCCATAACTGGACATTGGCTAAAGTTTTCAAAGCTATTATTAGGCACAAGATTAGTTTGTCCGTTTGCCTTGAAAAAACAGATTATAAAAAAAAGAGGTATGGCAATTTTACATTTCATTAGTGATAAAAACCTTTTACGAATATAAGTATTAAAGTTTTTTATTTTTTAGATATATATGCTTAAATTACTTTTACATACTTTTCAACACCGCCCGCAAATACATTCATTATTCCTTAAATTTACGTTCCAATATTTATGTTGGTGTTTTTAAAACATCCTGTTGAATTTTTAATACTCTGAAGAATAATGAAATTTTCACATTTACATGTACATACACAATTTTCTCTGTTAGATGGTGCAGCAGATATTTCTTCATTATACAAAAAAGCAGTAAATGATAATATGCCTGCAATTGCTATTACCGATCATGGTAATATGTTTGGTGTTTTTAAATTTGTTGCAGAAGCTGGAAAATACAATACTCCCGAAAATCCTAATAAAATTAAACCAATTGTTGGTTGTGAATTTTATGTAGTTGAAAACAGAGAGAAGCAACAATTTACAAAAGAAGACAGAGATGTTCGTTATCACCAGTTGTTATTGGCAAAAGATTCTGAAGGATACCAAAATTTAGTTAAGCTTTGTTCTCTTGGTTTTATTGAAGGTTTGTATGGCAAATATCCACGTATTGATAAAGAATTAATATTAAAATATCACAAAGGTTTAATCGCTACAACTTGTTGTTTGGGAGCTTCGGTTCCCAGAGTAATTTTAAAAGATGGTGAAGATGCAGGAGAAAAAGAGTTTAAATGGTGGTTAGATATTTTTGGCGAAGACTATTATGTGGAGCTTCAACGCCACGACATTCCTGAACAAAACACAGTGAATGAAGTACTTTTAAAATTTGCAAAAAAATACAATGTAAAAATTATTGCTTCTAATGATTCACATTATGTGGATGTAGAAGATTCAAATGCACATGATATTTTATTGTGTATCAATACAGGCGAAAAACAAAGCACTCCTACAATGAAAGATTTTTCGGATGATTCTTCTTCAAAAGGAAAACGCTTTGCTTTTTATAATGACCAATTTTATTTTAAATCAACTCAAGAAATGTCAACTTTGTTTAGCGATTTGCCACAAGCAATTGACAACACAAATGAAATAGTTGACAAAATATCTCCCTTAAAATTAAAGCAGGATATTTTACTTCCTAATTTCCCTATTCCAGATGAATTTAAAATACATTCGGATAATGTTTTAAATCAATGGGAATACCTAAAAGATTTAACATTTAAAGGCGCAAAAAAAAGATATGTAGATATTTCACCTGAAGTAGAGGAACGATTAAATTTTGAATTGTTTACTATTAAAACAATGGGATTTGCCGGCTACTTTTTAATTGTTGCCGACTTTATTAAAGCAGGAAGAGATATTGGTGTTTTTGTTGGCCCTGGTCGTGGTTCTGCTGCAGGCTCTGCTGTTGCTTATTGTATTGGAATAACAAATATTGACCCTATCAAATACAATTTACTATTCGAGCGTTTTTTAAATCCTGATCGTAAATCAATGCCCGATATTGATACTGATTTTGATGATGAAGGACGACAAAAAGTGATTGACTATGTTGTAGACAAATATGGAAAAAGCCAAGTAGCACAAATTGTTACGTATGGTACAATGGCTGCAAAAATGAGCATTAAGGATGTTGCTCGTGTTTTGGATTTACCATTGCCTGATTCCAATGCGCTTGCAAAATTAGTTCCAGAACGACCAGGCATTGAGTTGGAACGAATACTTACTGCTCCACTTTCAGGAGAAAAGAGTTTAGAGGAAAAAGAAAATTTAACGAAAGACGAATTAGAAGACGTAAAAAAATTGCGTCAGATAATGAATGGAAATGACCTTCAAGCAAATGTTTTAAAAGAAGCATTGATACTTGAAGGTTCTGTTCGTGGAACGGGTATTCACGCAGCTGGAATTATCATTGCTCCAAAAGATTTAACTGAAATTATTCCTATTGCTACATCAAAAGATACCAACCTATACATTACACAGTATGATGGAAAAGTGATTGAAGATGCGGGTGTAATTAAAATGGACTTTTTAGGTTTAAAAACATTAACCATTATTCGTGATGCTTTAAAGTTGATTAAACAAAATCACGGTGTTGAAATTGAAATTGATGAGATTCCTTTAGATGATGCAAAAACATTTGAGTTGTACCAAAGAGGCGATACTAATGGAACATTTCAGTTTGAAAGTGCCGGAATGCAAAAGCATCTTATCAATTTAAAACCCGATAAATTTGCCGATTTAATTGCCATGAATGCCTTGTACCGCCCAGGTCCGATAGAGTACATTCCAAATTTTATTAAACGTAAACATGGTTTAGAAAAGGTAGAATACGATTTACCTGAAATGGAAGAATATCTTGGAGATACCTATGGTATTACAGTTTATCAGGAGCAGGTGATGTTGCTTTCACAAAAAATAGCTGGCTTTAGCAAAGGTGATGCAGATGTATTGCGTAAAGCAATGGGAAAAAAAGACAGGTACACACTCGATAAAATGAAAAGTAAGTTTATTGAAGGTGCTACTGCTAAAAATTTACCTGCTGATAAGCTGGAAAAAATTTGGACCGATTGGGAAGCATTTGCTCAATATGCTTTTAATAAATCTCATTCAACATGCTATGCTTTTGTTGCTTATCAAACAGCCTATTTAAAAGCACATTATCCGGGTGAGTACATGGCTTCGGTGCTTACTCATAACTTAAGTAATATTGATAAAATCACATTCTTTATGGATGAATGTAAACGTATGGGTGTTACCGTTTTGGGTCCTGATGTGAACGAAAGTGATTATCAATTTAGTGTGAATAAAGCAGGACAAATACGATTTGGAATGGGTGCAGTAAAAGGAGTAGGAGAGGCAGCTGTAATTTCAATTGTGGAAGAAAGAGAAAAAAATGGTCATTATAAAAGCATTTTTGATTTAGTTCGGAGAATTAATTTACGTGCTGCTAATAAAAAAACATTTGAAAGTTTAGCTTACGCAGGAGGATTTGATTCGTTTAATATTCCTCGTGCTACATATTTTCATCTGGAAGGTAACGACAATATCAACTTTTTAGAAAAAGTTATTCGCTTTGGTAATGCTTATCAGGATGGATTAAACTCATCACAAGTTTCATTGTTTGGGGATTCAAGCGAAGTAGATATGCCTGAACCTACTATACCTAAAGCAGAAGCTTGGGGAAATATTCAACAATTAAAGTTTGAAAAAGAAGTTGTGGGATTCTTTATTTCTGGTCATCCTTTGGATACCTATAAATTGGAATTGGAAACTTTTTGCAATAATACTTTGGCTGATATAAAAAATGTAGAAGAAAATAAAAACAAAGAATTAAGTTTTGGTGGTATTGTTACTAATGTTTATCACGGGATGACTCAAAAAGGAAAACCTTGGGGAAAAATTACCATTGAAGATTATTCTGAATCTACTGAGATTGCATTTTTTGGAGAAGATTATATCAAGTTTAAACAATACATGATTGATGGATTGTTTTTATTTATAAAAGGCAAGTTTCAAGCTCGTTTTGGAGATGCAAGTAATTTAGAATTTAAAGTATCGCAAATACAATTGTTATCCGAACTGCGAGACAAACTAGGAAAAATGATTACTATAAACCTTCCATTGAACATGGTAAATGATGATGTGATTGAAAAAATGAATACTATCATCAAACAAAATGAAGAAGCACAACCAAAAAACTGTTTGCTTCGTTTCAGAATTATTGATGCAGAAGAAGGTATTTCAGTAGATATGCCATCTAAAAAAATAAAATTAAACCCCAATAACGAATTGTTGGAATTACTTGCAGAAAATAAGTTTGAATATAAATTGAATTAGGAATGATTTAAAAAAAACAAAACCCAACCATTTTTGGTTGGGCTTTGTTTTTTATAGGAAATTGATTTTAATACGTCAACTGACTCACTACTTTTTGTAAAATCTCAAATGTATTTTCAGCCATTAAATTTTCTTTGTCAAGTGTTGGATTTATTTCACAAATCTCGAAACAACAAACTTTTGCATTTTGTATCAAACGCACACATAAGCTTCCTGCTTCTTTTTCTGTAATTCCATTTCTTACAGGTGTTCCTGTTCCTTTTGAAATAGAAGAATCCATACTATCTACATCAAAGGATACATATATAAGATTACAATTTGTTAAATGAGCTAAAGCATCACGCGCAATCTTTTCTACACCATTTCGTTTTACTTCGGCAGTAGTAAATGTTTTTATTTTATGTTTTTTAAGTAAATACGATTCTTCTGGTTCTACATCTCTTACTCCAATGTAAACAATGTCGCTATAGTTAATTTTAGGAGAGATACCCCCAACTTTTTTGAGTCTGTTCCAAAAATCAATGGTGTCTTTGTCTGGTTTGTTTACCCTATTTTGAATATTATCTTCGTTTAATGAAGCCGCAATTGGCATTCCGTGTAAGTTACCTGACGGACTAGTATAAGGGCTATGTATATCTGCATGTGCATCAATCCAAATAACACCAAGCCTTTGTTTAGGATAAGCCATTTTAATACCCGCAATGGTTCCGCCTGCGGTACTGTGATCACCAGCCAATACAATCGGAAAGTTATTTTTCTTTAAAGTTTGAGAAAGTGTTGTTGCCAAACGTTCATAAATGGCTAAAACTCCTCCAATACGTTTTGCATAAGGATGTTTAACTGATTCAAACAATAATTGATTTTCTGTTTTTACCTCAATAGACTCAATATGTTTAAACATATTACTACCATAATCGAGTGCTGCAATTTTTAATGCATCCACTCCCATACTTGCTCCTCTGGTTCCTGCACCAATCTCAGACTTTACTTCTATAAATTTTATTGTTTTCATACAACTTGTTTTTACTATAAATGTTAATTAATGGCTAAAAAAATATACCAAAATTTAACTTTATGTTTTAATTTAAATCACTTACTTTGGAAAAAGTTTACTGATGTAAGTAACTTGCTTTTTTGTTTTATTAATTATTAACCTTTTTTTCGTTTTTTCTAATGGAGAACAAATACCGCGATTTAATCCAACAAACCTTCGATTTTCCTCAAGAAGGCTTTAGTGTTGTAGAAGATGAACTTTATTTCTACGATATACCACTTATGGATATTATTAAAAAATACGGTACTCCTTTAAAAATTAATTATTTGCCAAAAATAAGCTCACAAATTCAAAAAGCCAAAAAACTTTTTAATGTGGCAATGGCAAAAGCCGATTACAAAGGCAAATATACATATTGTTATTGTACTAAAAGCTCTCATTTTCAATTTGTTTTAGAGGAAGCATTGGAAAACGACATACATTTAGAAACTTCTTCCGCCTTTGATATCCCTTTAATTCGTTCTCTTTATAATAAAGGAAGAATATCAAAAGATACATTTATTATTCATAATGGTTACAAACGACCAGCGTATTTAAAAAATATATGTGAACTTGTAAATGATGGTTTTACGAATGTAATTCCCATTTTAGATAATAAAAGAGAATTACCCGCATTAGAAAAATTGTGCAAGAAAAAATTTAAAGTTGGTATTCGTGTGGCAACAGATGAAGAGCCAAAATTTGAGTTTTATACATCACGTTTAGGTATCAGACAAGCTGATATTATTGATTATTACAATACTGTTATTAAAAAAAGCGAAAAGTGTGAACTTAAAATGTTGCACTTTTTCATCAATACAGGAATAAAAGATACTACCTACTATTGGAGCGAACTTACCAAATGTATTAATGTGTATTGCGATTTGAAAAAAGTGTGTCCTACTCTTGATTCATTAGATATTGGAGGTGGATTTCCTATTCGTACTTCATTAGGGTTTACTTATGATTACGATTATATGGCGGATGAAATTATTCAAAAAATAAAAAATATTTGTGAAGAACGGGAAGTGCAAGAACCAAATATTTTTACTGAATTTGGAAGTTTTACAGTGGGTGAAAGCGGAGCAACATTGTATTCAGTTGTGGATGTAAAAAAACAAAATGACAATGAGTTGTGGTATATGATTGATAGTTCTTTCATTACAACCTTACCAGATACATGGGGAATAAAACAAAAATTTATTTTGTTGGCAGTAAATAATTGGGATAAAGAATATGAGCGTGTGAATTTAGGTGGTTTAACCTGTGATAGTGAAGATTATTACAATGCCGAATCACATTTGAATCAAGTGTATATGCCAATAGTAACTGAGAAGCAAAAACAACCGCAGTACATTGGCTTTTTTCACACGGGAGCTTACCAAGAGAGTTTAGGTGGCTATGGAGGAATACAACATTGTTTGATTCCTGCACCAAAACATGTAATTATTGATAGAGATGATGATGGACAAATTCATACTCGCTTATTTGCAAAAGAACAAAGCTATAAATCGATGTTGAAGACATTGGGGTATTAATTGTTGAATTACTAAATTGTTGAGTTGTAGATTTTTTTAAGGCATCTTGTGTGTGTCACTTTGAACCTGTTGAAGAGTTTTTTGAAGTTGTTTTCTTGAATTTTTAGAATTGGTTTTTATATTTAACTCAATGTTTTTATTGGAGATTGCTTCACTGCGTTCGCAATGACGAATCATTGAGGCTCTTGCAAAGAGGAAAGTTCGAAGCAATCTATATTCTTTTTATCAAGAAAAAAGAAAGTAGATAGATTGCATTTCAATTATGTCACGTCTTTATTTTCTTGTTTTAATATTTCAAGTTCAATGGCTAATTTTTCATCAGAAGGCTGTTGGACTTTTTTATACCATTCTTTAAAGCCGTATCTTGCTATTTTAAGCCCAATAAAACTTATGAAAATAATGATAATACCAAATATTAATAATAAATGATTTTTTCTATTTAGATTTTCTTGCTTTGATGTTATTATAGCAACTTTTTTTGCAAACTCCCTATTTAAATTTAGTAATCGTCTGTTTTCTGAAGCAATAGTATTTCGTAATCCGTTTTTTGGAAAAATCGAAGTTTCATATTTTTTCATAAACTCATATTGTTCTCTACTTTCTTTGCTTTTTAATATTTCAAAAGGTGATATTTTATTTGCTGTATCCTTAAATTCTTCAATTTCATCGGGAGGAATTTTTTTTAATTCATCTATTGACTTGAGCAGATATTCATTGTCAACTTCTAAAAAATAATTTTCCATATCTAAAATTGAAATTTCAGTCTTATAGTTTTGTATGTCATTTATTAAATCTAATGTTTTTGATCCGCCCCAGGCTATAGCTGTTAATGCAATAAAAACTCCTGACGTAGCAAGAAATTTATAATAATTATCAGTTGGAATGTTAGGAATTTGCATGTTAATATAGAAAAGGATTTGAATGTTTGTTATTGAGCTAATTTACAAAATAAAAAAGCACCCCAACATTTATTTTGGGGTGCTTTACAAACAAACAATAATTACTCTTTTTATTTTTTATCGTCTTTAACTTCTTCAAAGTCAACATCTGTTACTTCTGCATCAGAAGCGCCATTTGCATTTGCGCCAGCATTTGCATCAGTTTGAGCGTTAGCTCCTCCTGCTTGTTGTTGTGCATTGTACATATCTTGAGAAGCAGCTTGCCATGCAGCATTTAGTTTTTCCATTGCAGCATCAATTCCAGCTAAGTCTTTCGAACCATGAGCAGTTTTCAATTCTGTTAAAGCTCCTTCAATAGCTGTTTTTTTCTCTGCTGGCAATTTATCACCATACTCTTTCAATTGTTTTTCTGTTTGAAAAACCATTGAATCGGCAGCATTTATTTTTTCTACTTCCTCTTTTACTTTTTTATCAGCTTCAGCATTTGCTTCAGCCTCACGTTTCATTTTTTCTATTTCTTCTTTAGATAAACCGCTTCCTGCTTCAATTCTGATTTGTTGTGATTTACCTGTTGCTTTATCTTTTGCAGATACTTGAACAATACCGTTTGCATCAATATCAAAAGTTACTTCAATTTGAGGAACACCTCTTGGTGCAGGCATAATACCATCTAAATTAAATTGTCCGATAGTACGGTTGTCTTTTGCCATTGGACGTTCTCCTTGCAATACATGTAACTGAACACTTGGTTGGTTATCACTTGCAGTAGAAAATGTTTCCGATTTTTTAGTTGGTATAGTTGTATTTGCTTCAATTAATTTAGTGAATACGCCACCCATTGTTTCAATTCCTAATGAAAGTGGAGTTACATCTAATAACAATACATCTTTTACTTCACCAGTTAATACACCACCTTGTATAGCAGCACCCACAGCAACAACCTCATCAGGGTTAACACCTTTTGATGGTGCTTTTCCAAAGAATTTTTGAACTGCTTCTTGTATTGCTGGAATACGTGTTGAACCACCTACTAAAATAATTTCGTTGATATCACTTGTACTCAATCCTGCATTTTTTAATGCTGATTGGCATGGCGCGATAGTACGTTTAATTAAATCATCTACTAACTGCTCAAATTTTGCACGTGTTAAAGTACGAACCAAATGTTTTGGAATACCATCAACTGGCATAATGTATGGCAAGTTAATTTCAGAAGAAGTAGTACTTGATAATTCTATTTTCGCTTTTTCTGCTGCTTCTTTTAAACGTTGCAAAGCCATTGGATCTTTTGATAAATCCAAACCTCCATTTTCTGCTTTAAATTCTTCTACTAACCAGTCGATAATTTTGTGGTCAAAGTCATCACCACCTAAATGTGTATCACCATCAGTAGATTTTACTTCAAATACTCCATCACCTAATTCAAGTACTGATACGTCATGTGTTCCACCACCGCAGTCGAACACAACAATTTTCATGTCTTTACCATTTTTATCTAAGCCATAAGCTAAAGCTGCTGCAGTAGGCTCATTGATAATACGTTTTACTTTTAATCCTGCAATTTCTCCTGCTTCTTTAGTTGCTTGACGTTGTGCATCATTAAAATATGCTGGAACAGTAATTACTGCTTCAGAAACTTCGTGTCCTAGATAATCTTCTGCTGTTTTTTTCATTTTTTGCAAAATGATAGCAGAAATTTCTTGTGCAGAATATTTTCTATCATCAATAACAACACGAGGTGTATTGTTATCGCCTTTTACAACTGAATAAGGCATACGGGTAATTTCTTTTTGAGCTTCGTCAAAATTAATTCCCATAAAACGTTTGATTGAAGAAATGGTTTTTTTAGGATTGGTAATTGCCTGACGTTTTGCAGGGTCACCAACTTTGCGTTCTCCATTTTCTACAAATGCTACAATTGAAGGTGTTGTTCTTTTACCTTCACTGTTCGGAATTACAACTGGTTCGTTACCTTCCATTACAGAAACGCAAGAGTTTGTTGTTCCTAAATCTATTCCTATTATTTTACTCATAATTTATATTGGTTAAGTTGTTACAATTTTATTTTTACACCAATTCATTTTCAATGATTATGCCACTGGGTTTTGAGGGTAATTATGGCATAAAAAAAGCGCCACATTGTTTTGTGACGCTTAAATAATATGACAAACCGACAGAATTAAGGGCAATTTGGTAAAATACCTGCCGAGTTTAAGAATTTTAAATTTTTAGTGTATTGTCCGCATGCCAATGAATCCAAGGTGGTTTGGAATAGTGGGCGGCTAAATGGAGCTTTGTTGTAACGAGCAGTAAATAAGCCTAGGCCATTGCTAATGTTCGTAAATTCAGGGCGCTCTTGAATAATTCCAGTTGATGGTGTGTTTACCTCCATATAGGTATTTAAATCATCAGAACCTGCTATTACAAATAAATCAACATTTTCTGCTCTTCTTGCATAAAGAGTTCCAGATGTAGGGCAAGTATTACAAATTTTATTGCCAATATAAGCAAGAAAATCTTGACCTTTAAAATCAACTGTCATGGTTTCGCCACCATCTAAACGAACTGTTTTTTGAATAGGGAAAAACCAATCAACATACTGACTAACATTACCAGTAGTAGTAGAATCAATATAATTTAAACGCACTTTTAATTGATATAAACGTGCATTTTTTGATGAAAGCCATTCTACTTTAAATTTATAGTTTGGAGCTCCAGCAATAATCATATTGAATGTTGGAGTAAGAGGGTTTGGATAAGCAAAACTAAAGTCGTGAATCAACACAGTTTGTGAAGTTACTTCTTGACCTGTTTCATTATTTTTAACAGTAAGTTTGTATTGACTGTTTTGATTTAAAGCAATAGGTGCAGAATAGATTGCATTGGTTTGGTCTGGACCATAAAAAATACCAGCATCTTTTGGAATACTATTATCAGGCGTTAGTGTATATTCAACACCATCAGACAAACGTTTTAGTTTTACGCTTAAAGCATTCACAAATTGAACAGAATCCTTTACCTGTGCATATTCATAAGCATTCCCTTCGCCTAAAAAAGCTTTATTGATTTTGATATATTGTTTTGCTTGTGCTTGATCCAATAAACCATAAACAATCATGGTTTCTTTCCAATCGCCATTTACGTCTAAATCTGTGCTACATGCCGAAAACAATAAGGAGCTAACAGCAAATAAATAAATAATTTTCTTTTTCACTTTGTATAAAATTTGTGTAGCAAATGTATCAATTAATTTCAACTTTTAAAACTAAAATGGTTAAGTGGTACTTTTTAGTAAATAAGCGGTTGTATTGGAAAGTATTTGTAGTTTTGTATTGTAAATAATGGGAATAATCAGGAATTAAGTAATTAGGAATAATAATTTTGAACTTTGAATATTTAACTTACAAATAATGTCGGTACACAAAGAAGTAAAAAAAGTAACTACTCATGTTTTGCAAGAAATGAAACGTGCAGGAGAAAAAATATCAATGCTTACGGCATACGATTATACTATGGCAACTATTGTAGATGCAGCAGGAATAGATGTAATATTAGTTGGAGATAGCGCATCCAATGTGATGGCAGGACATGAAACTACTTTGCCAATTACACTTGACCAAATGATATACCATGCTTCATCTGTTGTTCGTGCTGTAGATAGAGCTTTAATCGTAGTAGATTTACCATTTGGAACATATCAAGGAAATTCAAAAGAAGCATTAAATTCTGCTATTAAAATAATGAAAGAGAGTGGTGGGCATGCTGTAAAATTAGAAGGAGGAATGGAAGTTACAGAGTCTATCCAACGTATTTTAACTGCTGGTATTCCAGTAATGGGACATTTAGGATTAACGCCTCAAAGTATTTATAAATTTGGAACATATAACGTAAGAGCAAAAGAAGAAGAAGAAGCAAAAAAATTAATTGAAGATGCACATGCTCTGGAAAAAGCAGGTTGTTTTGCCATTGTACTTGAAAAAATCCCTGCAAAATTAGCCGAAAAGGTTGCTAAAGAAATTGCAATTCCTATAATTGGCATTGGCGCTGGTGGCGGTGTTGATGGCCAAGTTTTAGTGTTTCATGATATGGTTGGTTTAACAAAAGAGTTTAGCCCTCGTTTTTTAAGACGTTATTTAAATTTATTTGAAGATATAAAAGGTGCTGTTGAAAATTATATTCAGGATGTAAAATCAAAAGACTTTCCAAATTCAAACGAACAATATTAAAATAAAGTAAATTGGTTTATTTGTTAATTAGTAAAAGAAGTAAAAACACAGAAACATTAAACTCTCTGTACGCAAACAGCCAAGTCTTAGCAGAAAATAAGATTTCACCCTGCGGTCGAAATGACACTCCATATATAACTAGTTAACCAATCTACTATTAACCAATTAACTAATCAACTAGTGAACCAATTACAAATTTTATACGAAGACAATCACATTATAGCTGTAAATAAGCGTCCTTCGGATATTGTACAAGGTGATAAAACTGGGGATACTCCATTAAGTGAATTTGTAAAAAAATACATCAAAGAAAAATACAATAAACCGGGTGATGTTTTTATTGGTACTGTGCATCGGATAGATAGACCTGTAAGTGGAATTGTTTTGTTTGCAAAAACAAGTAAGGCCTTGGCGCGTTTAAATCAAATGTTTCAAACAAAAGAAATTCAAAAAACATATTGGGCAGTTGTAAAAAACAAACCCGAAAATGTGAAAGGAAATTTAGTTCATTATTTAATTAAGAACGAAGTAAAAAACATGTCGCGTGCTTATGAAAAAGAACAAAAAGGAGCATTGCGTTCGGAGTTAGATTACGAGTTGATTTTAAGTTTAGATAATTATCATTTATTAGAAATTAATCCGCATACAGGTAGGCATCATCAAATAAGAGTTCAATTGTCGAAAATTGGCAGCCCAATTAAAGGAGATATTAAATATGGTTTTGACAGGACAAATAAAGATGCAAGCATACATTTACATGCTCGAAAAATAGAATTCATACATCCTGTTAAAAAAGAACCAATTTCAATTGTAGCGCCACCTCCAAACGATGCCATTTGGAACGAAATTGTTAAACAAAAAGGATAAATCAATTGTTTTCAACAACACTTGTATAGTTTGCTTTAAAACTTTACTTTAGCGTTCTCAAAAAAATAAACAAATAAACATACTTCTTATATGAGCGTATTAGTTAATAAAAATTCAAGGGTAATTGTTCAAGGATTTACAGGTAGCGAAGGAACATTTCATGCTGGTCAAATGATTGAATATGGAACAAATGTAGTAGGAGGAGTTACTCCAGGAAAAGGAGGGACAACACATTTAGAAAGACCTGTTTATAATACGGTTAAAGAAGCTGTAGATAAAGCGGATGCTAATGTTTCTATTATTTTTGTGCCACCTGCTTTTGCTGCTGATGCGATTATGGAAGCTGCTGAAGCAGGTATTGGAGTGATAGTTTGTATTACAGAAGGTATCCCCGTTAAGGATATGATTGCTGTTAAAGAATATATAAAAGATAGAGATTGCAGATTAATTGGACCAAATTGTCCAGGAGTTATATCTGCTGATGAGGCAAAAGTAGGTATTATGCCAGGTTTTGTTTTCAAAAAAGGAAATGTAGGTATTGTATCTAAATCTGGAACATTAACTTATGAAGCATCTGACCAAGTTGTAAAAGCTGGCTTGGGTGTTACTACTGCTATTGGAATTGGTGGCGATCCAATTATTGGAACTACTACTAAAGAAGCTGTTGAGTTATTGATGAATGATAATGATACACACGGAATTATTATGATTGGTGAAATTGGTGGAAACCTGGAAGCAGATGCAGCACGTTGGATAAAAGCGGATGGAAACCGCAAACCAGTAGTTGGTTTTATTGCAGGGGAAACAGCACCAAAAGGAAGAACAATGGGACATGCTGGAGCAATAGTTGGTGGAGATGATGATACGGCACAAGCAAAAAAGAAAATATTAAGAGAATGTGGAATTATAGTTGTGGATTCTCCTGCCGAAATAGGAAAAACAATGGCTGCTGCTCTTGCAGAAGAAAGCAGAAAAGCTAGTCCGCATCATCATGCAAATAGAGTTGATTAATAAATAAAATTAATAATAAGAAAGCCCTTGAAATTTCAAGGGCTTTTTTGTTTTAAAAAGATTAAATTTGATTAACAAAAATGAAGAATCCTTTAAAATATAAAATCTTAATTCTGTGTTTGTGTTTTTTTATAAGAGCACAATCACAGAATTTAGTGCCTAATGGTAGTTTCGAAATAATAGATAGCTGCATGTGTTATTACGGTTATTTGTTCTCTGCTACACCTTGGTTTCAGCCAAGTACCTATAATGGCAATGTAACGAATAGTTGTAGCTCGGATTTGTTTAATTCTTGCTGTGTTGGAGGAGAGGTGGGAGTGCCTTCACATAATTCTGGGTATCAAAATCCAAGAACAGGTAATGGGTATGGGGGAATAGCATGTCAAGTGGATACAGGAAGTGCTCGAGAATACATAGAAGTGGCATTAGATTCAGAATTGATAGGAGGACAAAAATACTGTGTAGAATTTTATGTTTCTCTTGCAGATATATGTAGTATTGCGATAAGTAATATTGGGGCATATTTTTCTGTTGATAGTTTGTTGTATTCTAATTATGGTGTAATTTCTCTCGTTCCTCAAATAGCGAATTCTAATTCCTCAGTTTTAAGTGATAAGATTAACTGGATGAAAATATTTGGAGTATTTACAGCGCAAGGAGGAGAAAAATTTATGACCATTGGTAATTTTTTATCACCTGCAAATACAGTTGTTCAGAATGTGGGAGGAAGTGTTCCTTTTGCCTATTATTATATAGACGATATATTTGTAACCGCTTGTGATACTACATGGATAGGAGTGAATGAAATTGTAAACCAAAATGATTTTACTATTTATCCAAATCCAGCATCTACAACCATTACTATTGAAAGTATAAAACATCAGGTACAAAGTATTAGGATAATGGATGTTTTAGGAAGAGAAGTTTTTAGAAGTTCTAAGAATGACGTATTAAGTACAAAGAATATAGATGTAAGCCAATTACTAAGCGGTATTTATATTTTGCAAGTACAAACTGAAAAGGGTATTTTGAATAAAAAGTTTGTGAAGGAGTAATTTTGCTCGTATCTATTCTTTCTTTTGCCTTGTTTCAAAAGAAATAAACCCGCCTAACTTTGGTAGAAGAACAAGACTAAAAAAAAGGTTTCTTCGATAAATTTGGATTCTTCATATAAATTACTTATCTTTGGCGTAAGTAACTTAAAACGGCAGTATGCTAACATCATTTGGGGACAAAGACACAAAAAGAATATGGGAAGGTGAACGAGTAAAGGGTTTGTCGACCGAAATACAGGAAATGGCACGTAGAAAACTGAGAATGTTAAATAACTCGCAAAATCTCACAGATTTGCAAGTTCCGCCATCGAACCGACTTGAGAAATTGAAAGGAAATTTTAAAGAATTTTATTCAATTAGAATTAATGATCAATGGCGCATAATTTTTAAATGGAATAATGGAAACGCTGATGAAGTTGAAATAATAGATTATCACTAAACGACTAAAAAATGAAAAAGCTAAAAAACATACATCCCGGGGAAATTCTTCAAGAAGAATTTTTATTGCCTTTAGAAATTACTGCTTACAAACTTTCCAAAGACATAGGAATTCCTCAAACACGAGTTTCAGCTATCATAAAAGGGAACAGACGTATAACCGCAGACACTGCACTTAGACTTTCTAAATATTTTGGAAACTCTGCAAAGTTTTGGCTCGGGCTTCAAGACGACTTTGATATTGAAGAAGAAAGAAACGAGAAGAAGGCCGAACTGAATGCAATCAAGCAATGTTCTCGTAATGCTGCGTAACATTGGTCTCAGAATAATCGGGGAAGGTTGTGCAAACTTGAAGCATTGTGCTTCTTTGTTTATTTCTAAATAAATTAACAAAAAAGATAAAAGAAGAAACAAATAAAACCCAAACGCCTCACAAATTTGTGAGGCGTTTGGGTTTTATAAAGTATATCATTCTAACTTTTCTTTTTACCTAATCTATAAACAAGGCCTATTCCTAAACCTCCAGTTGCTGCAGAAGTAGGTTTGTATTCTTTGTAAAAAAATGGATTTTTTAAGTCGGTACCCAAAGCATCTACTCCTTTTAAGTCGGTAAAACTATATTGTAAGCGCATTCCTACTAAAATAGATAATGGACTTTCTTCCCCCAATTTAATTGCAAATCCAAAACCTAAAACTCCAGAATAAAAATTATTTGCGTAAAGGCTAGTTACAGTGGTATCAGCATTAAAATTATCTCCTGTTCTTTTGTAAGTTGCAGATGAAATACCATTGTATTGAGCTCCTAGTTCTAAATATGCACCATCTTTTGATTTTAATTTAAACATAACA
Organism: uncultured Chitinophaga sp.; assembly: GCA_964549315.1. GTDB lineage: Bacteria > Bacteroidota > Bacteroidia > 2-12-FULL-35-15 > 2-12-FULL-35-15 > 2-12-FULL-35-15. The sequence goes on from CAZJUY010000012.1 coordinate 29,777, forward strand.
GGAACTTGAATAAGTTTCAGATTTATTTTTGAAGTATAATCGGTAGTGCTTAAAACTACACCACCTACTTTGTTTTCATATTTACCAGAGTATGCACCCACATGGTTTCCCATTAAACCTTCTACTGCAAATCCAACATTTCCAAAATAAGCACTAAATCCTAAACCGTAGTTAAATCCCCAGCCTGGAGCATAATTTTGGCTTTCGCCTTGGTCAGAAATATTTGAGTTAAAAAGCCAAGTAGAATTTCCAAAGCCTTTTGCATGTATTTCAAAAGTATTTTCTTTGTCTGCTTTTGGCGTTTCTTGAGCAAAAGCAATTGAGCTTGCTGTGCAAGCAATTAGAATTAGAGCGGTTTTTTTCATTGTAATGTGGTTTTTGATATACTCAAATGTATATATATAACATTACAATTCAAAGTGTTTTTTAAAAGAGAAAAATTCTAATAATTCACAATGTTTGAGCTGAATTTTTTGCAATTGAATAATAGCAAAGAATTAATGAGTGAAGGATTCTCAAAAATAATGTTTAATACTTCTTGTGCCATCATTGTGCCACATATAGCTGGAACAGTAGCTAGTACACCATTTTCAGAACAGTTGGGGACATCTTCTGCATTGGGAGCTTCGGGGAAAATATCACGTAAATTTTTACTTTTTTTATAATTAAAAACTGCAATTTGTGATTCGTAACCCAAAATGCTTCCATATACCAAAGGTTTATTTAGCTTCACAGCCGCATCGTTTACTATATATCGGGTTAAAAAATTATCACAACCATCTACAATAATATCATACTCTTTTAAAATTTCTGCCGCATTTTCTTCATTCAATAAAACAGGATGTTTAATAAACTGTACATGTGGATTTTGCTTTGATAATTTTTCTGTAGCAATATCAACTTTTAGTTTTCCAATATCTTCAGATGAATATAAAACTTGTCGGTGTAAATTTGATAGTTCAACTGTATCAAAATCTATTATTCCAATTGTCCCAATGCCAGCAGCAGTTAAGTAGTGTAAAATAGGGCAGCCCAAACCTCCAGCACCTACAACTGCTACTTTTGTTTTTTTGATTTTTGTTTGTCCTTCAAAACCAATATCATCCAGCATGATTTGTTTTTGATAACGATTAAATTCTTCTTTGCTTAACATTTAAGAAAATTGTTTATCCCAGTCTTTATAAACGGGTTCATATCCCGATTGAATGATAAGTTCACTAATTTCTTTTACACTTCTTTCATCGCTAATTTCAAATTGTTCCAATGAAGTAGGCTCAACAGCATATCCTCCAGGGTTTGTTTTTGAACCAGCACTCATGGAAGTAACCCCCAATGGAATTACATGGTTACGGAATGTTTCCGATTCTCGTGTTGATATTGAAAGTTCCACATCTTCGTTAAACAAACGGTAAGCGGTTAACAGTTGTACTAAGTTTTTATCTGTAACAATTACATTGGGTTCAATTATTCCTTCGGCTGGGCGCATTCTCGGAAAGGAGATAGAATATTTTGTTTTCCAATATGTTTTTTGCAAATAATCTAATTGTAAAGCACAAAAAAATGAATCTACTCTCCAATCTTCTAAACCCAATAAAACACCTAAACCAACTTTATGCATTTCTGCTTTTCCAATTCTATCGGGTGTTTCCAGTCGATAATTAAAATTTGATTTTTTTCCTTTAGGATGATATGTTTTATAAACGTCTTGATGATAGGTTTCTTGATAAACTAAAACAGAATAAATCCCTGCTTCGTGCAACTGTTTGTATTCCTCTATTTCTAATGGTTGAAATTCAATTGAAATATTTGCGAAATAAGGTTTAATTAATTTTATAGCTTTTAAAAAATAATTGATGTTTACGGTATGGTTTGCCTCACCAGTAACCAATAAAACATGGTTAAATCCTTCTTTTTTTAGCGCTTCTACTTCTGAAATAATTTCTTTGTCCGACAATGTTTTTCGCTTTACTTTATTATCCAAGCTAAAACCACAGTATGTACAAATGTTGTTACACTCATTACTCAAATACATTGGAGCATACAATTGTATTGTTTTTCCAAAGCGTTTTTTTGTCAACTCATTTGATTTAACTGCCATTTGTTCTAAAAAATTTTCGGCAGCAGGGGATAGAAGTGCTTTAAATTCTTCTAATGACAGGCGTTTTGAGTTTAATGCATTTACAACATCTAATTCTGTTTTTTGATAGATAGACGTTTTTACATCTTCCCAATTGTATTGGTTAAATATGGTTACAAAATTATGCATGTAAAAAAGAAGTTAAAGGGCTACTTGCTTGTGCATGATTTTGGATGCTTCCTAATTTTGCTTCATAAGCTAAACGGCCAGCATTTACAGCCAATTTAAAAGCTGTAGCCATTTGTGACGGGTTTCCTGCAACTGCAATTGCAGTGTTTACTAAAACAGCATCTGCTCCAATTTCCATTGCTTTTGCTGCATCCGATGGTGCACCAATTCCTGCATCTATAATTACAGGAACTTTACTTTGCTCAATAATTATTTCTAAAAAATCAATTGTTTTTAAACCTTTGTTTGTGCCAATTGGTGAGCCTAATGGCATAACAGCAGCTGTTCCTGCCGATTCTAATTGTTTACATAAAACAGGGTCGGCATGAATGTATGGTAAAACAATAAATCCAAGTTTTGCTAATTCTTCTGTTGCTTTTAATGTTTCAAGAGCATCTGGCAATAGATACTTCGGGTCAGGATGTATTTCTAATTTTAACCAATTTGTTTCTAATGCTTCTCTTGCCAATTGAGCTGCAAACACAGCTTCTTTCGCATTTCTTGCTCCAGAAGTGTTTGGTAATAAATTAATATGTGAATGATTCAAATGCGACAAAAGAGAATCCGTATCCGTTTCTAAATCTATACGTTTGAGTGCAACTGTTACTAATTCCGATTCAGATGCCAAAACAGCTTCCTCCATTTGTTTTGGAGAACCAAATTTTCCTGTTCCTAAAAACAGTCGTGAATTAAATAATTTACCAGCAATATTAAGTGTTTGCATAGCGTATGTTTTTTATTTGGTGAATAATTTCTTTTCTGTTTACAGTATTTGTAAGTAAGCCAGATACTGCTATTCCATATATTCCTGTTTGAAATAGTTGTTCTATATCTTGTAATTCAATACCTCCAATTGCATAAATTGGAACTTGTTTTTGAACCGAATTTAATTTGGAGATAATAGCAGCATAACCATTTAGCCCGAGTATAGGACTTAAATTACTTTTCGTATTTGTAAACGTGTATGGGCCTAATCCAATGTAATTGCATTGTTCATCAATACGTTTTAAAACATCTTCGTAAGTATTGGCAGTGCCTCCAATGATTTTGTTTTCTCCTAAAATTTTTCGCGCTTCCAAAACGAGCATATCGTTCAATCCTAAATGAACACCATCAGCATCACAATTTTTAGCAATTAAAACATTATCATTTACAATAAATGTTGCTTTGTATTTGTCGCATATTTCTTTTGCTTTGTTTGCTGTTGATTCATATTCAAGAATATCCACGTTTTTTAATCGCAATTGAATCCAATCGCAACCATCATCCAATACCGATTGAATATTTAGTAAATGTTCTTTACTCGTTTTACCTTGTGATATGTATTGTAATTTACTATACATGATGGTATGCTAATAATGTTTCATTGCTTGACAAAATAGTTTCAATGTATTCTTTTGCTTTTATACAGGATTGTTCAAGCGAGTTTCCTAAAGCGATATTTGCAGTAATAGCTGAAGATAATATACAGCCAGAACCGTGCTTTGGGAATATGTTTTTTGAACTGGGTTTAATTTCTTGTACTTGATTGTTTGAGTACAAATAATCTACTCCTACATTTTGTTTGCTGTGTCCGCCTTTTAAATACACATTGCAAAATTCCGACATTTCTTTTGCTGCAGTTGCAGGATTTTCTTGCTGGGTAATTGCAATTATTTCGATTGTATTAGGAGTAATTAAATAACATTTTTTAAGTAACTCATAAAAATCTAATTTGTTTTTAGTCTCATAAAAATTAAAATCGGTACTAGATTTTAAAATCGGGTCGATGATGATTTTTATTTTGGAATTGAAATTATTTATATGTGTAACAACAACCTTTAAAAATTCAAACGAGGGTACAATTCCTATTTTTATTACTTCAATATTATATTTATTTAGTAATGTATTTAAGGAAGTAATTACATCATTAATTTTTTCCCACCTAATGCCAATAAAATTATCTTCGGTTTGTAATGTAATAGCAGTACAAATACTTAAACCATAAACTTTGTGTTGTTCCAATGTTTTTATGTCGGCAGTTAAACCTGCGCCACTACATGGATCAAAACCAGCAATAGTTAAAACGTATTTTCTTGCACTTTGCATTTTTTAATAATTTGTTTTAATTCATCCAATGGGTTGTTGTTTTTCCAAATACTTCCCAAAACTGCAAATCCATCAAATCCCATATTTGCAGCAGTAGCAATGTTGTCTTTTGTTATACCACCAATTGCAATTAATTTTGTTTTGCTTTTTGTTTTGCTAATTTCTTCTGCTTTAATATCTAAAGCTTTGTAATTGTCTTTAGATATACTATTGAATACAGGACCTAAAAATGTGTAATCAAAACAACCATCTAAATTTTTATAATCACTTAACGAATGAACAGAAGTTGAGTAAATAAAATTTGTTTCTTTATTTTTTATTAAATCAATTCCTATTTTTGTTCTTTTTTCTTCAGTAAAATGGTATCTATTTATTTTAAAATCATTTGCTAATTCATGGTGTTGATGCAAAACAATATTTGAATAAAATCTTGAATTTATTTTTTCTAATAAATGTGTTATTTCTTTTTTTGTGCTACTTGGTTTTCGTAAATGAAATAAAGTCATTCCTGCTTCAAACATTTGGTTAATAGGGCTTGCCTCATTATCAATAGTGTCTGGATTTGAAATAACAATAAGCATTATAAATAAATTTCACTTCCTTTTGTTTTAAACTCTTCCGATTTTTCAAACATGCCATTTTCTGCTGATTCTCTGATCTCTTGTGTAATTTTCATAGAACAAAATTTCGGTCCGCACATAGAACAAAAATGAGCCACTTTTGCTCCATCAGCAGGCAATGTTTCATCATGAAATTCACGAGCAGTATCAGGGTCTAATGATAAATTAAATTGATCTTCCCATCTGAATTCAAATCGTGCTTTGCTCAATGCATTATCACGGTATTGTGAGCCAGGATGTCCTTTTGCTAAATCAGCAGCATGTGCAGCAAGTTTATAAGTAATAACACCATCTTTTACATCTTTTTTGTTTGGTAATCCTAAATGTTCTTTTGGTGTAACATAACAAAGCATTGCTGTTCCAAACCAACCAATCATTGCTGCGCCAATAGCAGATGTAATGTGATCATAACCAGGGGCAATATCTGTTGTAAGTGGACCTAGAGTATAAAAAGGTGCTTCATGGCATTCTTTTAATTGCTTGTCCATATTTTCTTTAATTAAGTGCATAGGAACATGTCCGGGCCCTTCAATCATTACTTGTATATCATGCTTCCATGCAATTTTTGTAAGTTCTCCTAATGTTTCTAATTCTCCAAATTGGGCAGCATCGTTTGCATCTGCAATAGATCCGGGTCTTAATCCATCTCCTAATGAAAATGCAACATCATAGGCTTTCATTATTTCACAGATATCTTCAAAATGAGTGTACAAAAAGTTTTCTTTGTGATGTGCTAAGCACCATTTTGCCATGATAGAACCACCACGAGAAACAATACCTGTAACACGTTTTGCAGTTAAAGGAATGTAACGTAATAAAACTCCAGCGTGAATTGTAAAGTAAGAGACACCTTGTTCTGCTTGTTCAATTAATGTGTCTTTAAAAATTTCCCAGGTTAAATCTTCAGCTTTTCCATTCACTTTTTCTAATGCTTGATAAATAGGAACAGTACCAATAGGTACAGGAGAGTTACGAATTATCCATTCTCTAGTTTCATGAATATTATTTCCAGTAGATAAATCCATAATTGTATCGGCACCCCAACGACAAGCCCAAACTGCTTTTTCTACTTCTTCTTCAATGCTTGATGTAACCGCACTGTTTCCAATATTTGCATTTATTTTCACTAAAAAATTTCTACCAATAATCATTGGTTCACTTTCTGGGTGATTAATATTGTTAGGAATAATTGCTCTTCCGGCTGCTATTTCATCTCTTACAAATTCTGGGGTAATGTAATTTTTAGGAGTGTTTGCACCAAAACTATTGCCTGTATGTTGATGGCTCATTGTTTCATATTGCCCATTCAATTGATTTTTTAATTCATCAAACCGTTGATTTTCTCTAATGGCAATGTATTCCATTTCAGGAGTAATGATGCCTTTTTTAGCATAATGCAATTGAGAAACATTACAACCTTTTTTTGCTTTTAGAGGTTTAGCAATATGCTCGAATCGTAATACATTTAAAGAAGAATCATTCATTCTTTCTTTTCCGTATGCAGATGAAATGTCTGACAATTGTTCAACATCACCTCTTTCTAAAATCCATTTTTCTCTTAAGCGAGGCAAACCTTTTTTTATGTCAATTTTTATGTTGTCATCGGTATAAGGACCTCCTGTATCATAAACAGTAACTGGAGCATTGTTTTCCGTTTTTCCATTTGATAATTTAGTGGGTGACAATGTGATTTCACGCATTGCCACTTCAATGTCATGTATTTTCCCTTTTACATAAATTTTTTTTGAACCACTTATAGCACCAGTTGTAATGCTTTTTTCTGTTGGTGTTTTATCTTGTTTTGCCATATTTAACCTCCTTGTGTTGCTTTAATTATTAAAATAGTATCGTTTGAATTTAATTGAGTTGTTTTCCAGTTTTGTTTTGGTATAACAGTATTGTTTATTGCTACTGCAATACCATTTTGTTTTTCTCCTACCTGAGAAAATACAACATCATAAAGACATGTTTGCTCTTTAATGCTTTGTTTGTTATTGTTTAAGGTTATTTCCATTCCAATATTGTAATTTTTTCTTTAGGAATGGCGAAAAGGGAAGAATCCTTTACTTTTCCCTTCGGCAGTACTAACTGCATCAGGTTCAACGGGTATAATCTCAGCCTAAAGGCACCCCTAAAGTTTTTGTAAATGTAAGTATTAAATTATTGAACTGCTAAAAAAAGTATTAACAATAAATATAAAATAGCAGCGTTTTATTAACCGTTTGCTTCGGCTTTCAAATATGGAATATTTATAGTAATTTTAATGTGTTTAATAATAAAAGCAATAATGAAAAATATCTTTCTTATTTGTTCAGTTTTGTTAGTGTTGTCGGGTTTTGCTCAAGACACTATTTATTCCCTGAATGGAAATAAGCATATTGGTAAGGTTACTGAAATAAACAGCAAGAGTGTAAAATACATTCTAGCTGGTACTGAGGCTACGGTGGAGCAAGAAAAATCGGGAATTGCGCAAATAAATTTTTACAACGGTAGTAAAGAAGTGTACAATGTTGTTCTTCCAAAAGTTGTGCAAAAGGAAGATATAAGTTATTATTCAAATCAAAAATACATTTCTTCTGAAGTAGTTCCTCAAAAGGTGTATGGTAAAAATATTTTGGCAATTAACTTTTTTGAAATGCTGTTTACCAATTTTGGTGTTTCGTACGAAAGAGTGCTTGGTAATGGATCTTTTTCAGTTAAAGTTCCATTTGCTTTGGGCTTGGGAGCAAGACCTAATGAAAATAATTATGATGGGAATAATTTTTCGGTTATTCCATTACAAAATAAAATTTACAGCACTGGTTTAGAGCTTAACTTATATCCTGGCAAACAAACAAGAAGTACTTTTTATATAGGCTTGTCAGGAAATTATACAGAGTTTAATTATTTCAAATATACTAACCCATACCCAAGTCCAGTCCCTTCAAATACATATAAATATACAGGCAAACAATATTCAGGAATGATACATTTGGGCGGTTATATTGGCTTAACTGATAACATACTTTTAGGTGGAAAAATTGCAATGGGTTTTAAAAGAGAAGAAACGATAAATGTGGATTACACAATGTCACGTGTACAATTCGATTTTAATTTAGCTTATAGATTTAATTTGAATGATTAGTAGATTCAAAATATTTTTTTTTATAATTATTATTTCCGTTGTTTATTCATCTTGTAAAAGAGATGGCTCAATAGCTCCTGATATGGGTTATAATTATTTCCCAGATAAAGTAGGTCATTATGTTATCTATAATGCAGATTCTATATATTATGACAATGAGCAAGCAGATACGTTTAAATTTTTAGTGAAAGAAAAAATAGAGTCTATTTTTTATGATAATCAAAATCGTCCAACTATGCGTATTGAGCGTTATATAAAGAATTATAGTTCAACTATTCCATATAGCGCTTTGTCATGGACATTAAAAGATGTTTGGTCTGCCAATAGAACTGCAACAACAGCTGAAAAGGTGGAAGAAAATGTGCGATTTATTAAACTAGCTTTCCCTGTAAAAAAATCACAAACTTGGAATGGAAATGCACAAAATGTTATTGGACAATGGAATTATTCGTATTCTTTTTTCGATTTACCAAGAACAATTGGAGGAGTTGTGTATGATTCGGTTTTAGAGGTAAAACAAAAAGATGAACTTACTTTAATTAATAAAAGATTTTATATCGAAAGATATGCCCGAAATGCTGGTTTGGTTTATAAACAAATTATAGATGTTGAATCACAGCCGAATGGTATTCACCCAGATTCAACTACACAATTAGCGAATTTTTATAACACTCCAATTTTAAATAGAGTGGATAACGGTACCATTTATACAATTTATATTATTGAATACGGTGTAGAATAAATTAATTAAAAAAAATTCAAGTGAAAAAAAGCATACTTATTTTATTTTGTATTATTAATTTGCAATCAATAATAATAGCTCAAAATAAAATTTATTGGGTTGAATTAAAAGATAAAAATTCTAATTCTTTCTCTGTTGAAAATCCATCAGAATTTCTTTCTGAAAGAGCTATTGAGAGAAGAGAAAAACACAGTATTAAAATTACACAGCAAGACTTACCTGTTAGCATAAGCTATATCAATTCAGTAAAGAATATTGGAGTTGTTGTAAAAAGCAAATCGAAATGGTTTAATGCAATTTTAATTGAATGTGATGAATCAAAAATTAGTTCCATTCAAAATTTAGCTTTCGTAAAAAGTATTAAGGAAATAAAAAACACATCCTCAATTTCAGTCGATAAATTTGAGATTGAAAATAACTTTTCATCTAATTTTTCCGAAACAAATTACTTTGATAGAACCAATGTGTATAATTATGGTTTGTCATTTAATCAAGCCAATCAAATTGGTGTTGATTGTATGCATAACAATGGTTATAATGGACAAGGAGTTGTTATTGCTGTTTTAGATGCAGGTTTTTTTAATGTAAATCTTTTATCAGCATTTGATAGTTTAAGAATGAACAATCAACTTTTGGGTTGTAGAGATTTTGTAACGGGAGATACTTTAGTATATGAAGACAATCAGCATGGTATGATGGTTCTTTCTACCATGGTTGGCAATATTCCAGGACGAATTGTTGGAACAGCTCCCAAAGCAAAATATTGGCTATTAAGAACAGAAGATGCAGCAACTGAAACCTTGCAAGAAGAAATAAATTGGGTAGTAGGAGCAGAGTTTGCAGATAGTGTAGGTGCAGATGTAATTAATTCATCACTTGGATATAGTTATTTTGATAATCCGGCTGATGATCATACCTATGCAGATATGAATGGAAATACTACCATCATTACAAAAGCTGCTGATTGGGCAGCAAGCAAAGGTATATTTGTTTGTTCAAGTGCGGGAAATTCTGCTGGTTGGCCTTGGTATAAAATTACTGCACCTGCAGATGCAGACAGTATTCTTACTGTTGGTGCTGTTGATTCGACTGGTTTTGTAACTGGTTTTAGTTCTCGTGGGCCTACATTTGATGGACGAATTAAACCAAATGTTGCCGCCAAAGGTTATCAATCTGTTATTGCTGCTCCATGGGGAGATATACAGCAAGGAAATGGAACATCTTTTTCGTCACCAATTACTGCAGGTGCTGTTGCTTGCTTGGTTCAAGCGAATCCTACAAAAACAAACATGGAACTTTTGTATGCTATTCAGCAAAGTGCAAATCAAGCTACTACGCCCGATACACTTATTGGTTATGGTATTCCAAATTTTTGTATTGCAAATAATATACTTACTAGCATTAGTGAGAATTCGGCAAACAATTTTAATGTTAAGGTTTTTCCAAATCCTTTTTCAAATGAATTTACGTTAGATTATTATTCTCAAAAAAATGAAAAAATAAAACTAGAATTATATGATATATGTGGAAGAAAAATTCTAGAACAGGATTTTGTAGCACATGAAAATAATAAAAATTTATTTTCATTAAAATCCATGGAAGCGTTGAATAGCGGTATTTATTTTGTTAAAACAACAAATTCAACTGGTCAATCATTAAATATAAAAATCATAAAAAAATAAATTATGAATAAAACAAAACTTGCTTTTTTATTTGCTATTCTATTTAATGTTTCGTTTGCGCAAGACACTATATTTAAAAGAAATGAAGATAAAATTATTGCTAAAATAATTGAGATCAATCCAACAGAAGTGAAATACAAAAAATACGATTTTCAAGATGGACCTACTTATATTGAAAGTAAATCTGCAATAAAAGAAATACACTTTGTTTCGGGATATAAGGAAATTTTTTCTCAGATAGAACAACCTAAATACACAAGTGTTTCTCCTTCTATTAATTATGGATTAGTACCGCCTAGTAATAAAATCGATATGTGGGGTTCTCGATTTAAATACCAAGGTAATTTTACTCATGAAAATCAAATTCATAACATGATGCTATCAACAAAAGATAAAAGAATAATGAATTTAGTTGGTAAGGCAAAAGATGCGAAAAGTATGCAGTATATTGGTTTTGCTGGGATTGCATTTGGCATTGCTTCATATGTATATGTTTTAAAAGGAATAGGGCTTTTTTCTTCAAGTTACTCGTCTAGAAGAAATAGTAGTAATGATTTTGTTACGAGTGGAATATTTTTTGCAGCAGCAGTGGCTTGTCCTATAATTTCTGGGGTAAATAAAGCTAAGCGAAACCAGTACAATCGTGAAGCAGTAAGGTTGTATAATGAAAAATTTTAAACCTAATTTCCTAAAAATCATTTTTTTCACAAAATATAAAAAGGCTTTAATATAAAAGCCCAAAAATGTATATTTGTAAAAAAACGAAAATTAATTATTGTAGAATATGTCAACAGTTATTAGCGGAAGCACAAAAGTTTCTGAATATATAAAAATTGTACTTGAAGATTACCGAATTGCTAATGAAAGTCGTGAGGCGAGTTTATTAGGAAGAAAAGAGGTTTTAACAGGTAAAGCAAAATTTGGAATCTTTGGCGATGGAAAAGAAATTGCTCAATTGGCAATGGCTAAAGTGTTTCAAAATGGAGATTTTCGTTCGGGCTATTATCGTGATCAAACATTTATGTTTGCTACTGGTAATTTAACTTTACAAGAATGGTTCGCTGGTTTGTATGGACATACTGATGCTGATGCAGAGCCGATGAGTGCCGGAAGACAAATGGGAGGACATTTTGGAACAAAAAGTTTAAACCCAGATGGAACATGGAAAGATTTAACAAAAATAAAAAATTCTTCAGCTGATATTTCTCCAACTGGAGGACAAATGCCACGTTTGTTGGGTTTAGCAATGGCATCAAAATATTTTAAAAACAATACTGAATTACACAAAGAATCTTTTCAAAAATTTTCTAATAAAGGAAATGAAATTGCTTTTGGTACTATTGGTGATGCAAGTACTTCTGAAGGATTATTTTGGGAAACTATTAATGCAGCAGGTGTAATGCAAATACCTATGTTGGTAAGTGTTTGGGATGATGGTCATGGTATTTCTGTTCCCAAAAAATATCAAACTACAAAAGAAAGTATTTCAGAAATATTAAAAGGTTTTCAACGTGAAAATGGTGGGCAAGGGTATGAAATATTTAAAACTCGTGGTTGGGATTATCCGCATTTAATTGAAACGTATGAAAATGCTACTAAAGTTTGTAGAGAAGAACATGTTCCCGTTTTAATTCATGTGGAAGAAGTAACACAACCTCAAGGGCATAGTACTTCAGGTTCTCACGAACGCTACAAATCAAAGGATCGTTTACAATGGGAAAGTGATTTTGATGGTATTAAAAAAATGCGTGAATGGATTTTGTCAAAAAAATTGGCAACTGAATCACAATTAAATGAAATAGAAGAAAATGCTAAAAAATCTGTTCGTGAAGCAAAATCAGCTGCATGGTTAGCATACCTTAACCCAATAAAAGAAGAGCGTTCAGTCGTTTTAAGTTTTATGGATGCTATAGCTACAAAATCTGAAAATGCAGCTTTCATTACTAAAATTAAAAACGATTTAAGCGCAATATTAGAGCCTAATAGAAGAGATATTTTATCTGCGGCAAAATCAATTTTACGTTTAACAAGAAGTGAAAACATCGCAGAAAAAACACAATTGTCGGATTGGTTAAAAGAAGCAAACTTGGCAAATTATGATAGATATAGCTCTTATTTACATAGTGAATCTTCACAAAAAGCATTATCTGTAAAGCCTGTTTCTGCAGAGTATCAAACAGAAGTGAAAATGCTAGACGGAAGAGAATTGTTGAGAGCGAACTTTGATTATATTTTAAATAAATATCCAGAAGTTTTAATTTTTGGTGAAGACAGTGGTAAAATAGGAGGGGTGAATCAAGGATTGGAAGGTTTGCAAGAAAAGTATGGAGAACTAAGAGTTTTTGATACAGGAATTCGCGAAGCAACTATTATGGGTCAAGCAATTGGATTGTCAATGCGTGGATTAAGACCAATTGCCGAAATTCAATATTTAGATTATCTACTGTATGCCTTGCAAATTATGAGTGATGACTTGGCTACTGTTCAATACAGAACAAAAGGCCGACAAAAAGCTCCAGTAATTATTCGTACACGTGGACATCGTTTAGAAGGTATTTGGCACAGTGGCTCTCCAATGGGAATGATAATAAATTCTGTTAGAGGGATACATGTTTGTGTACCTAGAAACATGACACAAGCTGCTGGATTTTATAATACACTATTGAAAGCTGACGAACCTGCTTTAGTTATAGAACCTTTGAATGGTTACCGTTTAAAAGAAAAATTGCCTGCTAATGTTGGTGAATTCTGTTTGCCTTTAGGTGTTACAGAAATACTTAACGAAGGTAATGATGTTACTTTAGTAACCTATGGTTCTTGTTGTAGAATTGCTATGGATGCTATAAAATTATTGGCAGAAGCAGATATTTCGGTAGAGGTAATTGATGTTCAAACATTATTGCCATTTGATTTAAATTATTCAATAGTTGAATCGTTAAAGAAAACAAACCGACTTTTAATTTTAGATGAAGATGTTCCTGGTGGAGCAAGTGCTTATATCCTGCAAAAAGTACTTGAAGAACAAAATGGGTACAAACATTTAGATACAGAGCCAAGAACATTGGCTGCAAAAGATCACCGACCTGCTTATGGTTCGGATGGAGATTACTTTAGCAAACCTAGTGTTGATGATGTTTTTGAAACAGTTTATGAAATGATGCACGAAAGCAATCCTTCTAAATTTCCAAAATTATATTAGTAGATTTTTTAACTGAAGTTCAATAATTAGTCTTTTGAAACCAAAAACAAATATTGTAATTATTGGTACTGGCAATGTAGCTACTCAGTTGGCTTTGGCTTTGCATGAAAAAAAATTTAATATTATTCAAATAGTTGGAAGAAAAGAGAAGGATGTTTTGTTATTATCAAAAAAAATAAAAACGGCTGGTTCTACAAATTTTAATAACATTAACTCGAATGCAGATATTTATATCCTTGCTATAAAAGATGATGCGATTAATTCATTAGCCTCAAAATTAAAATTGAAAGATAAGTTGATAGTTCATACCTCTGGAACTGTTGATTTAAATGTATTGAAAAGCCCATTTTCAAATTATGGTGTTTTTTATCCCTTGCAAACACTATCTAAAAATAAAAAAATAGATTTTAAAAATGTACCGATTTGTATAGAAGCAAATAATAAAAAAGCTTTTAATTTACTTTTTGAATTAGCAAATACGTTGAGTGATAAGGTTTATAAAATTAATTCGGAGCAAAGAAAAATTATTCATTTAGCGGCTGTTTTTGCATGCAATTTTTCGAATTACATGTATGTAATTGCTGACGATATTTTAAGTAAAAATAAATTATCATTTGATTTGTTAAAACCATTAATTGCAGAAACTGCTGAAAAAATAAAAAGCAATAAACCTTTTAAAAATCAAACAGGCCCTGCTGTTAGAAAGGATACTAAAACAATGAAGGCTCATTTGAAAATGTTGGAAAACAATAAATCATTCAAAAAAATATATGAAAATGTGAGTGATGGTATTATGAAAACAAAAAAGAAAAAGAAATAACATTTGTTAGAATGGAAAATTTTAAAGTGAGATTAACAAGAGTGAAAGCCTTGGTTTTTGATATTGATGGAGTATTAACGGATGGTTCTGTGGCATTTTTTCCAAATGGAGAACAAGGAAAAACATTGAATATAAAAGATTGTTATGCGTTGCAACACGCAATAAAAAAACAATATAAAGTGGCTATTATTTCAGGAGGAAAATCAGAAACGATTAAACAGAAATTATCAAGCTTAGGAATATCAGACATATATTTGGGAAGTAGAATAAAAATGGATTGTTACAAAGAATTTTTAGAAATTCATAACCTTACAAATGAAGATGTACTATATATGGGTGATGATATTCCAGATTATGAGGTGATGAAAAGAGTTGGAGTGCCCACTTGCCCAAATGATGCAGCCCAAGAAATAAAAGATATTTGTATTTATATATCACCTAAAAAAGGTGGAAAAGGAGCTGTGCGTGATGTTGTTGAACAGGTTTTAAAAGTCCAAAATAAATGGATGGATACAGATGCTTTTGTTTGGTAATAATTAATTGATATTATGTTTTCATTTTTAAAACTTATTCGTTTACCCAATTTATTAATTATTGCCTTTACGCAATACATGGTTAGATTTTGTTTGATTCTTCCTATGTTAAAATTTCGTAGTTCCTATTTTGAATTACAATTATCAGAAGTTCAGTTTTTTTTATTGGTTTTATCTACGGTTATGATTGCCGCAGCTGGTTATATCATCAACGATTATTTTGATGTTAAAATTGATAAGGTTAATAAACCTGAACGAATGGTTATTGATAAAGGTGTGAAAAGAAGAGTTGCGATGGGCGCCCATACTGTTATAAATATGATTGCGATAGTTATTGCTTTTTATGTTTCTTATTCTATAGGTTATTGGAAATTAGGCGTTATTCAACTAATATGCGCTGCAGGACTTTGGTTTTATTCTACCAATTTTAAACGTATGTTTTTGATTGGCAATTTTGTAATTGCTCTTTTTACTGCATTGGTTCCTCTGGTTGTGGGTATATATGAATTGTTGTTATGCTATTCTCATTACTTGCCAATTGATGAAACATTGGATTTAACAAATATTTGGCGATGGGTTTTAGGACTTTCTTTTTTCGCCTTTATTACAACATTGTTACGAGAAATTATAAAAGATATGGAAGATTATGAAGGCGATAAAGAATATGGTTGTTATACAATGCCTATTGCAATTGGTGTTAAAAGTGCAAAGTGGGTTGTTTTGATTTTATCTTTAGCAACCATGTCTTGTTTGGCATATTTGCAATACTTGCATTTAAAAATTGATGACTACATATCTATAATTTATTTTACAATTCTTTTGCAAATTCCTTTTGTGTTTTTGATATATAAAACATTAACCGCTTCTGAAAAAAAACAATTTCGTATAGCCGGCAACACAGCCAAATTTATAATGTTTATGGGAGTGTGTTATTTGTTTGTAGTTTATTATTTGATGCAATAAATGGAATTCGAAAAATTTAAAAAGTACAATTTTGTACTTGCCTCAAAATCTCCAAGAAGACAATTTTTATTACAAGAGTTAGGATTAACATTTTCTGTGATAACAAAAGATGTAGATGAAAGTTTTTCTAGTGATTTGAAAGCTCAAGAAATTCCATTGTATTTAGCAAAGAAAAAAGCGGATGCATTTGATGGTGTTATTGATGAAAAAACTATTGTAATTACAGCCGATACTATTGTGTGGATAAACGGGGAAGCACTAAATAAGCCTGAAAATTATGAAGATGCTGTGCGTATGCTTAAAATATTGTCTGGAAATATGCATGAGGTTTATACAGGAGTTTGTTTAAAATCTAAATCAAAATGTATTTCCTTTTATGCATTAACAAAAGTTTATTTTAAAAAATTAGAAGATTTTGAAATAGAGTATTACATCAAAAATTTTAATCCGTATGATAAGGCGGGTGCTTACGGTGCGCAAGAATGGATAGGGTATATTGCAGTTGAAAAAATAGAAGGTTCCTATTTTAATGTAATGGGCTTACCTCTTAAAGAGCTTTACGAACAGTTACTTTTGTTTTGATAAATAATATAAAGTAGAACAATTTTCCTTTCTCAGTATTTCTTTTGCTTGTTGCATTATTTGTTTGTCTGTAACAGCTAGATACTTTTCAACCTCTTTGTTTATCATATCTGCTCCTCCCAACAATTCAGCAATTGCAAGATTAGTAGCTTTATTCAAAACATCCATTTCTCCAAAAGTATGACTTGATTCTATTTTGTTTTTTACTTTGGTCAATTCATTTTCAGAAACTAATTCTGTTTTTAATTTATTTAATTCTTCTTCAATTGCTTTTTCTGCTTGGTCCATTGACACTCCTTCGGTTAATTTGCCTGTTACAACAAAAAGTCCTTTATCAAATTCTCCTAAAACGAAAGCATTTATATCGCTAAATAGTTTTTTTTCTTTAACTAATGAATTGTATAGCCTTGAAGAATTTCCTCTTGATAAAATATCCGAAATTAAATCTACAGTATAATATTCTTTATCACCTCTTGCACACATGTGGTATGCTTTATAAATTGCATTAAGAGGAACATCTCTTTCAACAGTTAATGTTCTTTCCTCTTTTTGCTCTGGCTCTTGAGGTATGTTTCGTTTGTATTCAAATCCTTTTGTAATTGGACCAAAATATTTTTCTGCTAACTGTTTTACATTTTCGAAATCTACATTTCCAGCCACCACCATAATTGCATTATTCGGAGTATAAAATTTTTTGAAAAAGTTTTTTACATCTTCCATTGTTGCATTTTCAATGTGTGAAATTTCTTTCCCAATAGTATCCCATTTGTAAGAATGTGTTTTGTATGCTAGTGGTCTGAGAAGGAGCCATACATCGCCATACGGTTGATTTAAATAACGTTGTTTAAATTCTTCTATTACAACATTTCTTTGTACTTCTAAGCTTTTTTCAGAAAAAGCTAGACTCAACATTCTATCACTTTCTAACCAAAATCCAGTTTCTAAATTCTCTGCAGGAAGCGATAAATAATAATTTGTAATGTCGTTGGTAGTAAAGGCGTTGTTTTCTCCTCCTACACGTTGCAATGGCTCGTCATAGTTTGATATATTAATAGAGCCTCCAAACATTAAGTGTTCAAAAAGATGAGCAAATCCAGTTTTATTTTCATTTTCATCCCTAGATCCAACATTATATAATATATTAATGCAAGCCAATGGTGTAGAGTTGTCTTGATGAACAATAACCTTCAACCCATTAGGTAATTCGAAATTTTTGAATTCGATCATACGGTATTAAAATTTAGAATTTAAAATTTCAGATTTTGCAGTTTGATATTCTTCAATTATTTCATCAATAATTTGTTTTGCAGTTTTTATTTCATCTATCATTGCGGAAACTTGACCGATTTCTAGTTCTCCTTCGGTTAGATTGCCTTCAAACATTCCTTTTTTTGCTCTTCCTCTTCCTAATAATGCAGAAAGTTCTTCTACAGATGAACCCTTCTGTTCAGCTAAATTTACCAATTCTGAAAATTCATTTTTTAATAATCGAACTGGAGTCAGTTGTTTTAACATTAATTTGGTGTCACCTTCTTTTGCTGAAATAATTGCTTTTTTAAATTCATCACTAGCAGATGATTCTTTTGAGGCAGCAAATCTACTGCCAATTTGTACTCCATCAGCACCTAATGCCATAGTAGCAAGCATTGCTCTCCCGCTTGCAATTCCTCCTGCAGCAATCAACGGTATTGATGTAATTTTTTTTATTTGAGGTATTAAACAAAGGGTAGTAGTTTCTTCTTTCCCATTATGTCCTCCAGCTTCAAATCCTTCAGCCACAATTGCATCAACTCCAGCTTCTTGAGCTTTTTGAGCAAATTTTGTATTAGCAATTACATGTACTACGGTTATTCCATTGTCTTTTAACTTTTGCGTCCAACTTTTTGGGTTCCCTGCTGAGGTAAAAACAATTTTAACTCCTTCTTTGATAATAATATCAATATGTTCTTCAATATTAGGATAAAGCAATGGAACGTTTACGCCAAAAGGTAAATTGGTGGCTTTTTTACACTTTTGAATATGCTTCTTTAATACTTCAGGATACATACTTCCGCTTCCAATTAATCCTAAGCCTCCTGCATTACTTACAGCTGATGCCAACTCCCATCCGCTACACCATATCATTCCTCCCTGAATAATGGGATACTTTATATTAAATAAATGTGTGATTCTATTGTCCATAAACATTCCGAAAAGAATTGAAAAGTTCACGAAGTTAAAAATAAATTTTTGTGTGATTAATTTATATTTTTTATATATTTGCATTTATGAGAAAAGTCATTTTCATCGGTTTGTTATTTTTAATCTCTTTAACAGAGACTAGGGCTCAGTATTTGTGGGATTTTGGAGGTCATATAGGAGCTTCTAATTATCTTGGGGAGATGGGAGGAAAGGCAGGAACTCGTAGAGATTTTGTAATGGATATGAAATTGGAAAAAACACAATTTACACTGGGAGCTTTTGCAAGATATAAGGTCAATCCATTATTAAGAGTAAAAGGTGGAGTGAATTGGATTAGGGTAGCTGGTGCTGATAATTTGTCTACTAATCCAGGTCGTGTAGGAAGAAATTTGTCTTTTAGAAATGATTTGATTGAACTAGAAGTTACTGGTCAAATTTACTTTTACGATATTCCAGACCTAGGTCGTACATATAGGTATAGAAACGATTTTCAAATGTATGCCTTTGTTGGTGTTGCTGCATTTTATAATAACCCAAAAACTTTATACAATGGTAGTTGGGTTGCGTTAAGACCTTTAAAAACGGAAGGAAAGAGTTATAGCCCAGTTAGCATGTCTATCCCTTTAGGAATTGGTTTGTTTTTTACAATTGAGAAAAAGCATCGTATTGGTTGGGAATTTGATTGGAGAACTACTTTTACAGATTATATTGATGATGTAAGTGGAAATTATGCTGATCCTAATGATTTGGATAGTGATTTGGCTAGAGTATTAGCAAATAGAAGAGGAGAGATAACAAACACCGTTGGGGTTCCAGCACCAATATATTACACTCCTGGTCAAAAAAGAGGTGATCCATCGCATAAAGATTCATATATAACTACTTCAGTTTATTATGCTTATGTAATGAGAGGAAGAAGTTCTTTTTACCGCTCTAAATACGGAAGTATATTTAAGCGTAAAACCAATAAAAAGCGTAAAATACGTGCTAAGTTTTAATAAAAAAATCCCGCTTCTTGCGGGATTTTTCTATTAAACACTATTCGAAAAAATCTTTGTTAAAGTTTACTAAATACAACTTTTCTTTTGCTCTACTCATCGCAGTATAGAGCCAGCGTAAATATTCTGTATTTATCATCTCTTGAGTTAAATAACCTTGTTCTACAAACACACAAGACCATTGTCCTCCCTGGGATTTGTGACAAGTAATTGCATATGAAAATTTTACTTGTAGTGCATTAAAAAAGCCGTCTTCTTTTACTTTTTTTAATCTTAGTCTTTTATCAGCTATATCGTTGTAATCGGCATAAATAGAATCAAATAATTTTTTGTTATCTGCTTGTGGAAGAGCAGGTGATTCCATCATAATGGTATCCAATAATAAACGCACATCTAATTCTGCTTCATCTGGGTAATCAATTAATTTAATTTTTATATCAGCAAATTTAAATCCATGCATTTCTTGTATTTTTCCTACTCGCATTATTTGAATAATATCACCATTTGCAATGAACCCTGCTTTTGATTCATCTGGCAACCAATGGTAATTATTTTTTACTACCATCATATAATCTCCCGCAGAAAGTTCATTTTCTTGCCATCGAATTCTTGTTCGTATTTGTTGGTTAAAAATATTTGCTCTTTTATTCGATCTGCAAATAATCATAGTTTCATCTACCCCAAAATTATCGTAGGCATAGTTGATCGCATCTTCTAATTCATCCCCATTTATTCTTTTAATATCATTCAAATTATCTAGAATAAAAGAAGGTGTTTGATTATTATTTTCGCTTATTTTAGTTCGAATAGAAGTGGCATTTAATAAAATTCCAGAATCTTTGTTTTGTCTTAAAACTTCGGTAAGTTCAAATGAATCTACTGGAAAATAAAAAGAAGCTTTAAGATATTCAATATCCAATGCCGGACTTATATCTGAACCAACGGGTGGTAATTGTGCTCTATCACCAATAAAAATCAGTTTGCAATTCGTACCATTAAATACATATGTTATTAAATCATCGAGTAAACTTCCTCCTCCTAATAATCCAGATGCGTTTAAACCTCCACTGTTTGAAACCATAGATGCTTCATCAACAATAAATATTGTATCTCCATGTAAATTTTGTTGTAACTGAAAAGCAAAGCCTCCATCAGCTGTCGGTTTTTTAAAGTATATTTTTTTATGAATTGTAAATGCTTGTTTTTTTGTGTAATTACTTAGCACTTTTGCAGCCCTGCCAGTAGGAGCAAGTAGTACACTTTTTGCTTTAACTGAAGGTAAGCTTTTTACAATAGATTGAACAATGGTTGTTTTTCCTGTGCCTGCATAGCCTTTAATTACAAAAATTTGGTCAGCATTTACTCCTAAAATAAAATCAGATAATTTTTTTAATAGTTGTCGTTGTCCATCTGTGGTTTCAAATGGGAAATGATTTAGAAGAATATTTTCAAAGGAGTTTTGCAATAACTAAAAGTAGAAATTTTATTGCTTGAATAAACTATCTACAAATTCATGTTTATTGAATACTTGCAGGTCTTCCGCTTTTTCACCAACACCAATGTATTTTACTGGTATTTTAAATGTATCAGATATTCCAATTACAACTCCTCCTTTTGCAGTCCCATCTAGTTTGGTTAAAGCAAGTGCATTTACATTAGTAGCTGCTGTGAACTGTTTACATTGTTCAATTGCATTTTGACCAGTAGAAGCGTCCAGAACAAGCAATATTTCATGCGGTGCATCAGGAATAATTTTTTGCATCACCATTTTAATTTTTGTTAACTCATTCATTAAATTAACTTTATTATGCAATCTTCCTGCTGTATCAATAATTACTATATCACTTTGTTTGGCAACTGCAGAACTTAATGTATCAAAAGCAACCGATGCGGGGTCTGCGTTCATTCCTTGAGACACAAGCGTTGCATTTGAACGCTCACTCCATATTTTAATTTGATCAACAGCTGCAGCTCTGAATGTATCCGCTGCGCCAAGTGTTACTTTCTTTCCAGCTTTATTAAATTGGTATGCTAATTTTCCGATTGTGGTAGTTTTCCCAACTCCATTTACGCCAACGACCATAATTACATATGGTTTTTTATCTGATGAAATTTCAAAATCTTTTTTGTCCTCCGAACCATTGGAAACAAGTAGATGAGAAATTTCTTCTTTTAATAATTGATTTAATTTTTCTGTTTCAACATTTTTTTCTTTTGCAACACGTTTTTTTATTCTTTCAATAATACGAATGGATGTATCAACTCCAACATCGGATGTTATAAGTAATTCTTCCAAATTTTCAAGTACTTCATCATCAATGGTGGTTTTGCCTGTAATGGCATTTGCCAATTTGCTGAAAAAGCTTTGTTTGGTAATAAAAAGCCCTTTATTTAAACTTTCTTTTTTTTCTTTACTAAAAAAATTAAAAATACCCATAGGTTTGTTACGTGTTTAAATAATAAAAGCTTCCTCTTTTATTCGAGGAAGCCTTTACAAAATAGAAGGTTATCTAAAAATTATTTAGAAGCCAAAAAATCTTTGATATGATCGTTGTGAACGATTTCTTCTTTAAAAGTATAAGCACCAGATTTAGGTGATTTTACCATTTTTATCACTTTTGTAAAGTCTTTTCCTTTACCAGTTTTAAGCGTTGCAACTACTTTCTTTGCCATTTTATTTCAATTTGAGGATTTGAATGAATCAAACACCTAGTTTTTATTTAATTTCTTTGTGAACAGTTACTTTTTTCAAGACAGGATTGTATTTTTTCAATTCTAATCTTTCAGTAGTGTTTTTTTTGTTTTTGGTAGTGATGTAACGAGACGTTCCCGGCATGCCGCTGTCTTTATGTTCTGTACACTCCATAATAACCTGAATTCTATTGCCTTTCTTTGCCATTGTGCTTTTGTTTTTTCAAAATTGGGATGCAAATGTAATGTTTTTTAATTGAATATCACAAAATTTTACCAAAAAAAGCTTTATTTTATCTTGTTAAATAAGCTTTCTTCTTTCATAATAGCTTCAATTTCCTCAATTTTCTTAGGTAATTTGCCCGATAACACTTCAGGATCGCCTGTTGTGATTAAAATATCATCTTCAATTCTAACCCCAATATTCCACCATTTTGGGTCGCAATTTGAACCTGCTGGAATGTAGATTCCTGGTTCTACTGTAATTATGTTTCCTGGTGTTAATTTCCCATAATTTCCCGCATCGTGAACATCTAGCCCTAAATAATGAGATGTGCCATGAAAAAAGTATTTCATGTAATCATTTCCTGACTTAATGATACCATGTTCTAGTAATCTTTTTTGAATTACGTTAACGGCTGCTTTATGGCTTGCTCTGAATTCAGCTCCTGATTTACAGGCTTTTATTCCAGCTTCTTGGGCTTCTAGTACAATGTTATAGATAATTTTTTCTTGCTCAGAAAATTTTCCATCAACAGGGAGGGTCCTAGTTACATCCGCTGTATAACCGTGATATTCAGCTCCGGCATCAATAACAAGCATATCGCCTCCATCTAATTTTTTTCTATTGGTCTCATAGTGCAAAATGCAAGAGTTTTCTCCTCCGCCAACAATAGAGTTGTAACCAACATATTCCGAACCTTCTTTTTTAAACATGTATTCTACCACAGCTTGTGCCTGAAATTCCTTCATTCCTGGCTCTAATGCCTTCATAATTTCGAGTTGTGCTGCACAAGTCATATCAATTGCTTTTCGCATTAAATCAATTTCTTCGGGTTGTTTAATTTCACGTAAAGTTGCCATCCAACCTTGTAAAGTAAAATCCTCGGTGTTTTTCCGTTTATAATCGTTTGTTTTTTGTTTAAAATGTTTGACTAAGCTATATAAATCGCCTTTGTCATCTTTATCATCTCTAATGTCATTATAAAATTCATGATGATATATGTTTTTATATTTCGAAAAATCTATTTTAAAGTCTGGAAATTGGTTTCCATAAAATACAGCATTAAAACCTAGTTGTTTTTTTACACCATCTATTCCTAAACGCTTGCCAGTCCATACTTCTTCAGCTTGATTTCGTGTTTGAACAAAAATTAATTCATTGCTGGTAAGGGTGTCGTAAAAAGTTTGTGGATTTTTAAAAATAATGAGCATTGCATTCGACTCAGTTAGTCCAGTTAAATAGTAAAAATTTGGATCTTGATGGTATAAATACTTAGTATCATTTGCTCTTTGGCGCTCTGGATTGGCAAAAAAGACAGCACAAGTACTATCTGGCAAAAGTTTACGCAATGCTTCTCTTCTGGCTTTATGAAACTCCTTGGTCAAAAGGTCGGTATCATAGTTTTGAGCATTTATGCTTAAAGAGATAAGAGTAAAAAATATAATAATTCGATTTATCATGTGAATAAAATAAAAAACGTTACTACTAATGTAGTAACGTTTTTAGTATAATTTAATACCGTTTGTGTAATTTATTTTTTTAAAAAACCTTTTTGGCGTGCTTCTTTAACTACAGCATCTATACCATTTTTGCTGATAGTACGTAATGCCGACATAGAAAGACGTAAAGTAATCCATTTATCTTCTTCTGGAAGATAGAATTTTTTAACTTTTAAGTTCACATTGAACTTACGTTTAGTTTTTGTGTTAGAGTGAGAAACATTGTTACCCACAATCGCTTTTTTTCCTGTTATTTCGCAAACTCTTGACATTGTATAGTGTATTAAAAAGTGTTCTTTTTGTAATTAGGGGTGCAAATAACGTAAATTTTATTTAAATGAGCAAAAAATATTAAAAAAATATCTAAAACTGAAGATAAATTGGCATTACCTGTTCGGCTTGTTTTGCTTGAATAATTATCCATATAAAAATAAGAATTACGGCAATTCGGCCAACTACGGTTATTTTTGATAAAACCATTTCAGAAAAATGCTCATATGATTTGGGGATAAAATGGATAATATAACCCAAGAGCATAACGCTAAAAACGAGTCCATATGCATTTAACATTGCTTGCCAAGCTGAGCCATTAAAATTTGTGAATATTTGAGTAATAATAATTCCGGCATCATTAAAGGAGGATGCTTTAAAGAAAATCCAGCAAAAACAAACAAAATGGAAGGTGATAATAATGCCAAATATCTTTAATATTTTAGAGTTTTGGATTTTTGAGCCCTCTTTTTTAGGAAACAAACTCATTCTAATTTTATCAAAAGCCAAAGCAATACCGTGCATCCCCCCCCATACTATAAAGTTAAAAGATGCCCCATGCCACAAACCGCCCAAAAGCATTGTTACCATTAAGTTAAAATATTGGCGAATTTTACCAACTCTATTTCCACCCAATGAAATATATAGGTAATCTTTTAACCAAGAAGAGAGGGAAATGTGCCACCTTCGCCAAAACTCTGTAATACTAGAGGATTGGTAAGGGGAGTCAAAATTTTCATTTATTGTAAATCCCATCCATCTTGCCATACCTATTGCCATGTCGGAATAGCCCGAAAAGTCGCAATAAATTACCATAGCATAGCCGTAAACTCCTATTAAGCATTCGATTCCTGAGTGGCGTGATGGGTCATCAAAAATGTATTGAACATAATTAATGTAAATGAAATCAGAGATGACTACTTTTTTAAACAAACCTCCTAAAATCAGATATAGTCCTCTTGAAATGTCAGAATTTGTTATGAAAATATCTTTTCTAATTTGAGGAATAAAATCTGCAGCTCTTACAATAGGCCCCATTACTAATTTTGGGAAAAAGGATAAGAAAAAACAGTAATCTAAAAAACTTTGAACCGGTTTAAATTTTCCTCTGTAAACATCAATGGTATAACTAAGGTTTTCAAAAGTGTAAAACGAAATTCCTATTGGCAAAATTAGATTGAGTGGTTTTATTTGTCCCAGTTGTAAGTCGTTTATAATTTCAATGAAAAAGTTGGTGTACTTGAAATAAAACAGTAATCCAAGGTTGATAATAATACTGAAAATTAAAATTAAATTTTTTGATTGTTTGCTCTTAGCCTTGTAAATCCAGTTAGATAGGTTAAAATCAATAACAGCAGAAAGGAGAATGAATAAAAAATAAAAGCCACAAGCTTTGTAAAAAAAGTAAAGCGAAAAAATGGTAAAATAAACTACTCTCGAAATTTTTTGTTTGTATAAAAATTGATAGCCTAGCAAAAAAATAAAAAAGAAAAACAAAAAAAATCCACTATTAAACAATAGCGGTTCTTTTGCATTGTAGGTAAGTTGGTCTAATAATTTATCGTAATCTAAATATAACATAGCTAAAATAAGAATACAAAGCAACGATTAATTATTTAATCGTTGTACTGTTTTTTGGATATATTTTTCGTTTGGAAGTAATGATTGCTGTATACGTTTTGCATAATGAATACTATCGATAATTTCTTTTTGTTTCTCTTCAATAATTTCTTTTTGTTTCTCTACTTTTTCCTTTTGTAGCTCAATTATTCGTTTTTGTTTTTGAGAAATTTTAAACCTATTAAAAATAAAAACAGAAAAAATAAGAAGCAATATTAAACCCACAATTACAGATGTAGTAATGATTTTTTGTCTTTTTGATTCTTCTGAAAATGCAAGTTGATTTTTTTCTTGTTCTAGTTTTGCAAGAGCTTCCTTTTTATCGTATTCGTATTTTAGTTGTTGTTTATAAGTGCTTTTTTTGTTTTCTTGGTTGTTGATGCTATCGCGCATCATAACGCTTAATTCGTGCATTTCTAATGCAAGAGCATGCTTTTTTTGGATTTTATAAATTTTATATAATGTTTCTGATGCACTTTGTATTTTGCTTGGAAAATGCACTTCTTTGGCAAGTGTAAATGCTTTTATTGCATAGTTATAGGATTCTCCAATATTTCCTTTTAATAGATAATGATTAGCAATATTGTCATATATCAAAGACAAATTTTCTTTATCGTTAATTTTTTCTCTGATAATTTTTGATTTTATTAGATAGTCAAAAGAAATATCGTATTCTTTTTTTTCTTTATATAAAATCGCAATGTTATTATAAACAAAAGCAGTGCCTTTTTCGCTTCCTATTTCTTTGTTGATAGCCAAACTTTGGTTATAATAGGTTAAAGCTTTATCATATTTTTTTTGACTTTTAAATATTAAGCCTATGTTATTATAAGAAATTGCAATTCCTTTTTTATTCCCTACTTCAATGTATTTGTTTAAGGCTTTAGTTAAAAAATCTAGAGCTTTAGCTGTGTCTCCCTGGTCTCTATATAAAAAACCAATATTATTGTAGGATTCTGCAATTCCTCTTTTGTCATCTGCTTTTTCTCTATGTTTTAAGCTTTCAAAATAACAATCAAGAGCTTTGCTTATATTTCCTTGATTTTCATACAAAAAACCAAGGTTGTTGTATGTATTTCCAACTCCAATCAAGTCATCAAGTTCATCAAAAAGTTTTATTGATTTATAATAATAAGACATGGCTTTTTCGTTGTCATTATTCATTCTTGAAATTAAGCCAATGTTATTTATGGAATGCGCTTCTGTTGTTTTTAATTTAAATTTTTTTGCTTCGTTAGCAATTGTGTCCCAATACCCAACACGTAGAATACCTAATTCTTCTCCTAGTTCAGCCTTTGCCAATATTTTTAATGTGTCATGTTTGTTACTGTTTATTATACTCAATAAGGAATCAACCTTATTGGTTTGAGAAAAAAGGAATACGTGTGTAAACAAAAGAGTAAATAATAAAGACTTTCTCATATTTTTATCAAATTTATCAAAACAAATTCAATCAACAATTGTAAGTTGAAAAGTAAAAGCTGGTATAATAAATGCAGCCGCTGAAGATAGTATTTTAGCGTACATAAAATTTATTCTAAAAAACACGTTGATATTGAGATGAGAAGAAAAGTTATCGCCCTTTTTGTAATTGTTTGTTTTGTTACTATTGGTTTTATTCCAAAAGCTGTTCAGGACCCGCCTTTTTATTTAATTAATTCTAATTGGGCTGATTCTGTTTTTAAAACACTTACGCCAGATGAACGCATTGCGCAGCTTTTTATGGTTGCTGCTTATTCTAATAAAGACAAAAATCATTTTGATGATATAAAAGAATTAGTTACAAAGTATAAAATTGGAGGGTTGATATTTTTTCAAGGAGGGCCTGTAAGGCAAGCTGTTCAAACTAACTGTTATCAATCATGCTCAAAAGTGCCTTTGTTTGTTGCTATTGACGCAGAATGGGGATTAGCGATGAGATTAGATAGCACCACAAAATTCCCTCGGCAAATGACTTTAGGTGCTATTCAGGATGAGAAATTGATTTACGATATGGGAGCTGAAATTGCTCGTCAATGTAAACGATTAGGAATGCAAATTAATTTTGCTCCAGTAGTAGATATAAACAATAACCCCTTAAATCCAGTAATTAGTAACAGAAGTTTTGGTGAAGACAAATACAATGTTACTAGAAAAGCATTGATGTATATGAAAGGGATGCAGGATAATGGAGTGCTTGCAAATGCAAAGCATTTTCCTGGTCATGGTGATACAGATAGTGATTCGCATAAAACACTGCCTACTGTAAAAGCATCTCGCCAAAGATTAGATTCATTAGAACTTTATCCATTTAAAGAATTATTTGCACAAGGTTTAGGTAGTATTATGGTTGCTCATTTGAGTATTCCTGCTTTAGATACTACAAAAAATCAAGCAAGTACGTTAACCAAAAAGATTGTAACAGGTTTGCTAAAAGACACGCTGGGTTTTAAAGGATTGATTTTTACTGATGCTTTAAATATGAAAGGGGTGAGTAAATTTTATAAGCCAGGTGAGGTAGATGTGAAAGCATTAATAGCAGGAAATGATGTTTTGCTTTTTGCAGAAGATGTTCCTACTGCAATTGTTGAAATTAAAAAAGCTATTGAAAGAAGAGAAATTTCGCAAGAAGAAATTGACAAACGTTGTATGAAAATTCTTTTGGCAAAGCAATGGTCGGGTTTAAATCATTATCAAAAAATTAAAATTAAAAACATATACACTGATTTAAATACACCACAAGCAGATTTGATTAACAGAAAACTTACTCAAGCATCTCTTACATTATTGCAAAATAAAAACAATATTATTCCGCTTCAGAATTTAGATACTTTAAAAATTGCTTCACTTTCGTTGGGTTATAAACAATTGAATGTGTTTCAAACTACCTTATCAAATTATTCGCCAATAAAACATTTTGGAATTGATAAGGATGCCAAACAGAGTATGTTTGATACTGTTTTAGCACAATTAAAAAATTATAATACAGTAATTGTTCATCTTAATAATACTAACAATAAACCCGATAAAGATTTTGGAATTAGTACTCAATCAAAGTCCTTTATAAAAGCTTTAATGAAACAAAATAAAGTGATTATTAACATTGCAGCTAATCCTTATATATTATCTAAAATAGATAGTTTGGATTTGGCAGAAGCTGTAATAATGAGCTATGAAGACAATGATTTGAGTGCTTCTTATTCGGCTCAATTAATATTTGGAGGTGTTCCAGCAACTGGAAAATTGCCGATAAGCTCAGGGAATTATAAAGTAGGAACAGGGATAGATACGAAAGCCATTCGATTTAAATATACCATACCAGAAGAAGTAGGTGCAAACTCTTTATTGTTAAATAAAATTGATTCCATTGCTTTAAAAGGTATAAAAGATAAGGTATATCCCGGCTGTCAAATATTGGTTGTAAAAAAAGGAAGTATTATTTATCAAAAATCTTTTGGTTATCATACGTATGAAAATAAAACAAAAGTAAAAAACGATGATGTTTACGACATTGCATCTATTACTAAAATAGCAGCTTCAACAGCTAGTGTGATGAAATTGAAAGATGAAAACAAAATAAAACTAGATGAACATTTATGCTACTACCTACCATATCTTGAAGGGTCTAACAAACAAAATATTGTTATTAGAGAAATGCTTACACACCAAGCTGGACTTAAAGATTGGATACCTTTTTGGCAAAAAACGGTAAATAAAGATGGAACATATAAAGAAGGAATTTATAATACAACTCCGAATGATTTTTATACAAAACAAGTAGCAAAAAATTTATACATAAGTAAATACTATGAAGATACTATCTATAAACGGATAATTGATTCGCCTATAAAAGATGCAGGGAAATATTTGTATAGCGATTTGGGCTACTATTTTTTAAAACAAATTATTGAAAAGCAAACAGGAATGAAAGAGAATGAATACGTTCAAAAATCATTTTATGCGCCACTGGGATTAACAACAATGGGTTATATGCCAACTGAACGTTTTGAATTAAATAAAATTGTTCCTACAGAATTTGATGCAAAATTTAGAAAACAATTGGTACATGGATATGTTCATGACCAAGGTGCTGCAATGTTGGGTGGCGTTGGAGGTCATGCAGGATTGTTTTCAAATGCAAATGATTTAGCAGTAATGATGCAATTGTTTATGAATAAAGGAGAATACGGAGGAGCAAGGTATTTTGATACTGCAACTGTTTCTGAGTTCACCAAATGCCAATATTGTACAGATAATAGAAGAGCGTTAGGTTTTGATAAGCCCGAAACAAATCCTGATAAACCCAGCCCTGTATGTGGTTGTGTTTCTTATTTAAGCTTTGGACATGCAGGTTTTACAGGCACTTTAGCCTGGGCAGATCCAGCAAGTGATTTGATTTATATTTTTCTTTCCAATAGAGTGTATCCCGATGCCGATGATAATAAACTTGCCAAATCAGGGATAAGAACAAAAATTCAGGAAGTTATTTATGAGGTGGTTAAATAATGTTAATTAACATAATATAAAAGATTTCATATTTTTTTAATGATTTTTTATTCTTTCACCACTCTAGCGATTGTCATTTTCCCTTCATTTATTATTTCAATAAAATACACTCCCGGTTTATCCTCGATCAAAATTTCAATTGTTGAAGCTTGAGAGAAGGAGGAAAATTGTATCTCCTGTCCAATAATATTTCTTACTACTACTTTTGGGTTTGAACAAATAGTTTTTAAGTTTATGCTAAATTTTCCATTAGTAGGGTTTGGGAAAACTACTGCACTAGGGATGAAATTATTATTTCCAGTACCTGTAGGGATTGTTGTCTGATTCATCTTGTGTACAAAAATATCCATTGAGCCAAAAGAAGTTAGGTTGTAAACTGCTAGGCTAGGGTCAAAGTCGGCCGTAGAAATAAAATTTCCAGTGGTATATATATTACCAAAAATATCAACGTCCAATGAGACAGCTTGTACGTGGCTAATTCCCCCAAATTGTTTTGCCCACACAAAGTTACCTAAAGAGTCAAATTTTGTAATAAAAGCATCTACGCCACCAAGAGAGGTAAGGTTAAAAGTCCCAACTCCTGGGTCGAAATCTACAGTTTCTTCGAAATTTCCACAAACATAAACATAGTTGTCGGTGTCAATTGTCAAGGAGACACCAAGGTCGCCCCCCAAATTTCCCATATGCTTTGCCCAAAGAAAATTACCAAAGGTATCTAGTTTAGAAATGAAAATATCAGGAGTATTACCTGCTGAAATAAGATTATAAGTTCCAACTCCAGGGTCAAAATCGGAAGTCCCTGAAAATGATCCTGTAGTATAGACATTCCCATATTTGTCTATGTTTAAAAAATATACCCAGTCACTATAAATACCTCCTAATCGTTTTGCCCAAACAAAATTTCCTAAGGAGTCCAATTTGGATATAAACACATCTTCGTAACCTGCAGAAACAAGGTTATACACTGCTGGGCCAGGATTGAAATCAACAGTCCCGTTAAACACTCCAGAAGTATAAATATTTCCCGCAGCGTCAACCTTAAGAGTTGAATTTAAATCGCTACTTGTTCCTCCAAATTTTTTTGCCCAAAGAAAATTCCCTGAAGAATCAAGTTTCAAAATAAAGACATCTTCCAAACCGTTCGATGTAAGGTTGTAGGTACCTACTCCAGGGTCAAAATCTACAGTAAACCAGAAATGGCCTGTAGTATAAATATTTCCTGAAAGATCAACAGAAATTGAATTTCCCCTATCTAAATTCGAGCCTCCAAATGTTTTGGCCCAAATAAAATTACCATAAGTATCCAATTTTAAAATAAAAACATCAGCAGAGCCGTTCGATGTAACGTTATGGATACCTACACCAGGATCAAAATCTACGGTTCCAGCAAAAGATCCTGCAATAAAAATATTTCCAGAAGAATCAAGACAAATCGAATATGCTATATCACTGTCTAAACCTCCAATTTTTTTTGCCCAAACAAAGTTTCCTAGGGCATCTAGTTTGGAAATAAAAACATCGCTATAGTTTACAGGAGATAGAATATAGTTACCAGCGCCAGGATCAAAGTCGGCTGTTCCCATAAAATGCCCAGTAGAATAAACATTACCGAAAGAGTCAACGACCACTGAAGTTCCACTTTCAAGTTGGGTTCCTCCCATTTGTTTTGCCCATACCATATTTTGGGATTTTATAGTTTGAAAGCCTATAATTGTTGTTAGTATATAGAAAAGTAAGTGTTTGAATATTTTCATGTACAATAGTTTAACAATATTTATTAATTGTTAAAATTACAAATATTTTGTTTGAATATTAAATATTTATTTATTACATAAATAACCTATTAATTTCAGGAATGACAAGTAGTTGACTTTTTTCTTATAATTTAGAATCGTTTATAAAACACTAAAAATAAAAAAACGTGCTTTTTTATTTTCTATTCGTAACTTCGTGAAAAATTACTTTTAATTAATGAAAATAGGAATTGTTTGTTACCCAACATTTGGA
Organism: uncultured Chitinophaga sp.; assembly: GCA_964549315.1. GTDB lineage: Bacteria > Bacteroidota > Bacteroidia > 2-12-FULL-35-15 > 2-12-FULL-35-15 > 2-12-FULL-35-15. Next base: position 62,409 of record CAZJUY010000012.1, read on the forward strand.
GGTAGTGGAGTAGTAGCTACAGAATTAGGAAAAGCATTGGCACAAAAAGGTCATCAAGTACATTTTATTACGTATAGTCAGCCTGTACGTTTAGATTTTTTTTCTGAAAATTTATTTTATCACGAAGTTTCCGTTTCTGATTATCCTTTGTTTGATTATCAGCCGTATGAACTTGTATTGACAAGTAAATTGGTGGATGTAGTAAAATATGAAAAATTAGATTTATTACATGTTCATTATGCTATTCCACATGCTTCGGCTGCATATATGGCAAAACAAATTTTGGCTTCGCAAGGTATAAATATTCCTTTTATAACAACCTTGCACGGAACTGATATTACTCTTGTTGGGAAAGACCCATCATTTGAACCTGTGATTACATTCGCAATTAATAATAGCGATGCAGTTACAGCAGTATCTGAAAGTTTAAAGAAGGATACGTTTATTAATTTCAAAAATATTAATAGCGAAATTCAGGTAATACCAAATTTTATTTGTTTGGACGAATATAATTTTGAAAACAATAAATGCGATAAAAAAATGTATGCACCTTATGGTGAACGCATTTTAATCCATGTTTCAAATTTTAGAAAAGTAAAACGTATTGAAGATGTATTGCGTGTCTTTGATAAAGTAAGAAAACAAATTCCAGCAAAACTAATTTTGGTGGGTGATGGACCAGAGCGTGCGAATATCGAAAAGCTTTGTAGAGAATTAAATACTTGTGATGATATAAAATCTTTGGGAAAAATTGTAAATCCAGAACATGTTTTATCTGTTGCTGATTTGTTTTTATTGACTTCTGAAACAGAAAGTTTTGGTTTAGCTGCTTTAGAAGCAATGGCGAGTAAGGTGCCTGTAATTTCATCCAATTCTGGTGGTTTACCTGAAGTAAATAAACATGGTTTTTCAGGGTATATGAGCAATGTTGGCGATGTGGATGATATGGCAAAAAATGCAATTAGTATTTTAAAAGATGCTGCTGTATTGGATAAGTTTAAAGAAAATGCTTACGAACAAGCTAAGAAGTTTGATATAAAAAATATTTTGCCTTTGTATGAAAAATTATATCAATCTGTTTTAAAGAAGGAAACAATAAATTAAATTTTTTAGAAAATTATTTTATTAAACTAAAAATATAACCACATAGTAACATAGTTAAAAGGAAACACAGAAAATAAATTTTTATCATATAGTTGTTTTGTGAAGAGCAAAGCGACTTTGTAAACTTAAATTCTATGTATCTATGTGTTTGAAAACATATGTACAATAAAATTACTATTGATATAATTAATGAATTAAAAAACATAGTTGGAAACGACTATGTTTTTTCTGATGAAGAAAACCTCGAAAAATATGGTAGAGATGAAACCGAAGATTTGTTATATAAGCCTGAAGTTGTTGTAAAACCATCCAATGCAAAAGAAATTTCAGAGATATTAAAACTTGCAAATAAAAACTTAATTTCAGTTACTCCAAGAGCTGCAGGAACAGGTTTGAGCGGTGGAGCATTGCCCATTCATGGGGGAATAATTTTGTCAATAGAAAGGTTGAATAAAATAAATGAAATTGATGAACGTAATTTGCAGGCAACAGTGGAGCCGGGTGTTATAAATGAAGTTTTTCAAAATGCAGTAAAAGAAAAAGGATTGTTTTACCCTCCCGATCCAGCTAGTAAAGGTTCTTGCTTTTTGGGTGGTAATGTTGCAGAAAGTAGCGGTGGGCCAAAGTGTGTAAAATATGGCACTACAAAAGATTATATTTTAAATTTAGAAGTAGTATTACCAACAGGAGAAATAATTATTACTGGAGCAAATACTTTAAAAAATTCTACGGGTTATAACCTCACACAATTGATGGTTGGTAGTGAAGGAACATTAGGAATTGTTACTAAAATTTTTGTAAAACTCATTCCTTTACCCAAATACGATTTGCTAATGCTTATTCCTTTTAAAAGTTTGGATGAAGCTTGTAGTGCTGTAAGCGAAGTATTTAGAGCAGGATTTACACCGAGCGCAATGGAATTAATGGAACGTGATGCATTGCTTTGGGTAAGCAAACACGTAGAGAGTAATGTCGTAAAAATTGAAGACGATATTCAAGCACATTTACTAATAGAAGTGGATGGAAATAATTTGGAAACGTTGATGCAAGAGATGGAAGCAATTGCTGAGTTAATGAATAAATATGCAATTGGCGAAATTTTATTTGCTGATTCTGCTGCACAGAAAGAAGAGTTATGGAAGCTGCGTAGAAAAATTAATGAAGCTGTCACAAGTAATGCCGTAAGTAAAGAGCAAGATGTGGTAGTTCCAAGAGCAGAATTGCCTGAACTAGTGAGGGGAATAAAAGAAATAGGAAATAAATACAATTTTGAAAGTGTTTGTTATGGGCACGCGGGAGATGGTAATTTACACGTACGAATTATAAAAGGTAGCTTAACAGACGAACAATGGAATGGTGATTATATTAAAAAAGTCATAGCAGAAACATTTACTCTTTGTAAAAAACTTGGCGGAACAATTAGTGGCGAACACGGCATAGGTTTAATTCAACAAGAATATATGAATATTGTTTTTGATGTTACTACTATTCAATTACAACGTAATATCAAAAAACTTTTTGACCCTAATAATATTTTGAATCCTGGAAAGATGTTTTATTAAATCTCCTTTTTCTTCCAAGCCATAAATAGACTAGCGCCAACAAACCCGAATAATAACAAGCAACTTGCTAGAGATATCTTTTCGCCTGTATAATATTTTGTTGGTTCAAATTTAAATTCAATGGTATGTTTCCCTGCTGGAACACGCATAGCACGTAAAACCCAATCTGCAGCAAAATATGTTTTTTGTTCACCATCCACATACACATTCCAGTCTTTATAGTAAATCTCAGAAAATACAGCTAATTGTTCTGTTGCTGCATTTGATTCATATTTCAAATGATTTGCTTTGTAGTCGGTTAGCTTGATTGTAGCCGTAGCATCTTCTTTTGGTGTAAATCCATCTAACTGGCTTTTGTAGCGTTCATCTACAACGGCAGTTGTTGCAGTATTTATTTCTCCTACAGCTTTTAATTCTTCATCTGCATTTTTAACCATTTTAATATCATTTACAAACCAAGCATTGCCTAATGCATATCTATTTTGCAATGGAGCTGCTGCTGTATTATAAATAATATAACGCGTATTCAGCATATTTAAAACACCTTGTTGTGCAAATGTTGCACGCATTGCAGAATCAGTTGGGTTGGATTTTAAAGTGCTGTAAATATTTTGAATTTCATTTTGAATTTGATTTTCAATCAATTCTTGGTAACGTCTTAATTTTGCAGCATGGTAACCACCAATTGATTTGTGGTAATATGATGTGCTCGCATCGTTAAAAGTACTTACACCCATGTTTAATACTCGATAGTTAGGATCTTTATCTTCTAATATTTCTTTATCAGCAGTAGTTAAAACAAATGGATTTTTTGCTTCTTGTTTTGAAGTAAAGTTTTTATCATTCAAATAACCTTTATCAACAAAAGCTAAATCCAATAAAATTAAAATTCCCAATGCAGGAATTAAAATTGCTTTATTAATTTTTGATTTAAGATATAGCCATATTGCAATTGCTCCAACAGCTATAAATAAAAAGCTTCTAATAGCATCTGATTTAAAAATAGCAATACGCGCAATTTCGATATTGTCCATAAATTTTTGTGCTATATCTGCACCATTACTATCCGCAATTTGATTGTAAACTTTGTCGTATTCATCTTCACCAAAAAAGCTGTTGAAAGTAGTAGGCATCAAATAAAATAATAAAGACAAACCACCAGTTAGTGCAAATGCAGTAATGAATGCATTTTGAACAGAAATTTCTTTTTTTACAAAAACTAACTTAATTTTTTTAGTTAATAAATCGGGTGTTTTAAATATTTTATCAACTGCTAATACCGCAAGAATAGGAATACAAACTTCAGCCAAAGTAAGCATCATAGATGGTGCTCTAAACTTATTGTACCCGGGAACATAGTGTAAAAAGAAATCGGTAAGTGGCATAAAATTTCTACCCCATGAAAGTAAAATTGAAAAGATTGTGATGGTAAGCAATGCCCATTTCATTCTACCTTCAACTATAAATAAACCTAAAACGAATAGGAAAACTACTATTGCTCCCGCATAGGGTGAATCCGTAAATGGTTGGTCGCCCCAATATTGCCCCATTCCGCTAATGCTAGGTTTCATTTGAGGGTCAACATTTTTTAATGCTGATTTGTTTTCTTCTACTTTAATGGATGATGAACGTCCTTTGAATCCAGGAATCATCAATGTAAAAGTTTCAGATTTCCCCATACTCCAAGCCAATAAATAATCTTTATCCAATCCTGTAGTTTGATTGTCCTTATTAGCTGTTAATTCCGATGGCCCACGAATAGTAGCTTTTGCATAATCATAAGTATTCCATAAGTTGGTTATATTGCAACCAACTGCTAAAACACCAGCTATTGCAAATACTGCCATTGCTTTAAAAATTTCTTTTGTTTCTTTTTGTTTGAAACGTGCTATCCATTCAAATGCCACATAAATCATTAATGCAAGCACTAAATAATATGTTATTTGAACGTGATTACATAAAATTTCTAATGACATAAACAGTGCTGTGAGTGCTCCACCTAATAAATATTTTCCTCTGCAAACCAATATAACTCCAGCTAAAACAGGCGCTATATATCCAATTGCTAAAGCTTGTGTATTATGACCAGCAGCTATTATTATAAAAAAGAAAGACGAAAATCCAAAAGCGATAGAACCTACAATACTTAACCATTTATCAACTTTTAAAACTAATAGCAAAATAAAAAAGCCAAACATATACGTAAATACCATGTTTGCTGGAGTTGGAAACCCTAGCATGAAAACATTACGTAATGGAGTAATAAAATTATTAGGATAACGAATAGAAATTTGATAGGCAGGCATTCCGCCAAACATAGAGTTCGTCCATAAGGCTTCTTCATTATATTTGTCCCTGTGATCATTAATTTCTTTAGCCATTCCACGATTCAAGACCATATCGCTTTGTTGGATTACTTTCCCTTTTAAAAGCGGAGTAAAATAGCCGAACGTTAATGCAATAAAAATTACGATTGCAGCTACTATTGGCAATAAAGATTTAATGTTGATATTCTTCATAAGAGTTCAATTTGTTTGGACAGACAAATATAATGTATTACACATAAAGCTGAGTAAAATCATTTAAGAATTACCTCAAATACGGTAGATTTAACAAAAATTAATTATGTATTTTTGTTTCATTAAAAACCATAAAAATGACCAATTTATTAAATCCTGATTTATTAAGTGAATCTAAAAGAAAGGAAATACGTTCTGCTTTTGAGAATGCACAACCTTGTAAACATGTTGCTGTGCCTAATTTTTTGAATGAAGAAATTGCAAATCTTTTATATGAAAACTTTCCAAAGTTAGAAACACTAAACGTTAAACGTAAAAGTATTAATGAAAATAAATCGGAGGAATACCATTTAGATAGATATCATCCTGTTTTTAATCAGTTACGAGATTTTATGAATTCTCCTGAAATGTATAAATGGGTAAGTGAAGTTACAGGAATTGAAAATCTGAGTTCTACATATGATTCTTTAGGTTCTGGAGTTCACCAAGGTGGGCCAGGTAGTTTTGTGGATGTACATGTGGATGTGAATATGAACCCTGCGGCAAAATTACACCGCAGAATAAATGTTTTAATTTATTTGAATAAACATTGGAAAGATGAGTATGGTGGCGCTTTAGAGTTTTGGGATAAAGATGTAAAAAATTGCATCTCTAAAGTTATGCCTTATTTTAACCAGGCAGCAATTATGGTTACAGATGAAACATCTTATCATGGTTATGCTAAAATAAATATTCCCGAAGGAGAAAGTAGGAAATCATTCTATTGTTATTATTATACTCCAGCCGAAAAAGGGTTTGTTTTTCGTGATTCACGATTTAAGACAAGACCTGATGAAAGTGTAGCCAAAACAGCAATTACAGAAGTAAAGGAAACTTTAAAAATAAATATCAAACGTTTTTTAAAAGCAATTGGCATTACATCATTAGATTTTCAGGATAAGAATAAATAAAGTTTCTTATGAAAAAAACTACCGAATCCGATTCAAAATACAATGCACTCGAAAAAATGAGTGTAAAAGAATTACTTGTCAATATCAATAAAGAGGACAAAACTGTTCCTGAAGCTATTGAAAAAATAATTCCTAAAATTGAAAAATTGGTGAATGTAATTGTAAAACAAATGAAATCTGGTGGTCGTTTGTTTTATATGGGTGCTGGTACAAGTGGTCGTTTAGGAATTGTTGATGCAAGTGAATGTCCTCCCACGTATGGTGTTCCACAAGGAATGGTAATTGGATTAATAGCAGGAGGCGATAAAGCAATTCGTAAAGCGGTAGAATTTGCAGAAGATGATAAAGTACAAGGTTGGAAAGATTTACAATCACATAAAATTAATTCAAAAGATATTGTAATTGGGATTGCCGCATCAGGTTCTACTCCTTATGTGGTTGGTGCATTGGAATTGTGTAATAAAAATAATATTACTACTGCTTGTATTGTTTGCAATGCAGGAAGTAATGTTGCTAAAGTTTCCAAGCATAAAATTGAAGTGGTTGTTGGGCCTGAATTTGTTACTGGTAGCACACGTATGAAATCTGGTACTGCACAAAAGTTAGTATTGAATATGATTTCTACATCTGTAATGATAAAGCTTGGCAGAGTTAAAGGGAATAAAATGGTAGATATGCAGCTAAGTAATAATAAATTGGTAGATAGAGGAACGAATATGGTGATGAAAGAATTAAATGTTTCGTATAAAAAAGCGAATGAACTTTTATTAAAGTACGGAAGTGTTAGAAAAGCGGTTGATTCGATAAAAAGTAAATAAGTAAATTGTTGATTAAGTAAATTAGGTATTGTATGTTTTTTTAATAGGTATACAGCCTTATTTTCCTAATTAACTTTATCCCTAATCAACTAACAAACAATGCAAGATTTAGAACCATACTATAATTGGCGACATCTCTACATTGCTTCGGAAGATGACCGTTCTCCTTTTTATGGTAGAGAATACAGTGAGTTTGAATATACCAACACCATTTACAATTATTTAATTCATCCACAATGGGATGATATTGATTCTCCTACACTTTATATAAAAATTCTTTTTGTTGATTATGAGCTAGGCTATGCTATTATAGAAATGATAGGCGAATGGAATGATTGCATAAATAATGATATAATGATTTTAAAGCGTGATATCATTGAAAAAATAATGGAGTATGGCGTAAATAAATTTATTTTGGTTGGTGAAAATGTGCTTAATTTTCATCATTCAGATGATTGTTATTACGAAGAATGGTTTGAAGAGATAGAAGATGGTTGGATAGCATTTTTAAATTTTAGAGAACACGTTTTGGTTGAATTTACAAAAGCAAATATTGATTATTATATTGTACTTGGTGGAAAGTTTAATGATATTGCTTGGCGAACAGCGCAACCTCAACAATTATTTGAAAAAATAGAATTGTTTGTACAAAAACGATTGGGACAATAAATAAAAAGTAGTTCCGTTATCTGGATACATCCCCGCTAAATTTTAATTTTTTAATATTGATTAAAAATTTCAGCGTTCCAAATCCTTGTCACGAAAATTGGGATGAAATGAAGCCTCAATATGAGGGTCGATTCTGTAAATCATGTTCCAAAGTAGTTGTAGATTTTACAAATAAATCAGAACAAGAAATTATTGAATATTTAAATAAAAATGCAGAAAAGAAGTTGTGTGGGACTTTTAGAAAATCGCATTTAGTCAGTCAACAACAAAATCATATAGAAAGACAAAAAGCAGAACAAATATTAAAATTCGTAGCAGCTGTTCTGTTGGTCTTTGGTACAACTCTTATAAGTTGCAACTATGAAGTTTCCACAAAATCAATTGATTTAGGAGATACTCTAAAAGTAAATGATACGTTCTGTGAAAACACGACAGGAGTTCTTGTTGTAGGAAAAATAGAAACTGATCAAACAAATATGAGTAATGGAGTAGGGATAAAAGTGGTTGATGACACAGTTTCAGAAAATTATGTGGAAGAACACTTAAAATCAACCCCTTTGTCATTAAAAGGGGCAAAGGATTCATTAGTTGAAGCAGATGAAATTGTTACTTTCCCCGACAAAAATGCTCAATTTTTAAATGGAGAAAAATCAATTAAAGATTTTATAAAAGAAAACATTGAATACCCCAAAGACACAGAAGTGAAAGGGACAGTTTATGTTTCATTTGTTATAAAACGAGATGGAAGCATGAACAATGTAAAATTATTGAAAGGTATTTCTCCTCAGCTTGATGAAGAAGCTTTGAGAGTTGTTAAATTAATGTTAAAATGGATTCCTGGAAAAAAAGACGGAAAAGATGTAAATACAAGAATGGTATTGCCTATAAAATTTAAATAAAATCAAAATCTACATTAAACATCAGAAGTACCTCCCCGCTTTTTTTCTATATTTGTACCTCGAAAATTTTAAATTCATAATTTACCATTCATAACCCCTAAACTATGCCAAAAGGAATTTATAACGTACCACAACCTTGGAACGAACCTGTAAAAAGTTACGCAGCAGGAAGTGCTGAAAGAAAAGAGCTACAAGCAATGCTAAAAGAGTTACGCTCAAAAGAAATTGATGTGCCGATGTATATTGGTGGAAAAGAAGTGCGTAGCAATGATAAAGTAAGATTGGCTCCGCCACACGACCATAAACATACCTTAGGGCATTTTCATAAATCTACAAAAGAGCATGTTACTCAGGCTATAGATGCTGCTTTGGCTGCAAAACCTCAATGGGAAGCATTATCATGGGAACACCGTGCAAGTATTTTTTTAAAAGCAGCCGAATTAATTGCTGGTCCGTACCGTGCAAAATTGAATGCTGCTACAATGTTAGGGCAATCTAAAAATGCTTACCAAGCAGAAATTGATAGTGCTTGTGAGATTATTGATTTTCTTCGTTTTAATGTAATGTACATGACGGAGATTTACAAACAACAACCTCCAGTTACGGGAGTTGGAATTTGGAATCGAGTAGAGCAAAGACCATTAGAAGGTTTTATTTATGCTTTAACACCTTTTAATTTTACTGCAATAGCAGGTAATTTACCTACATCATGTGCAATGATGGGAAATGTGGTAGTTTGGAAACCATCAAACACACAAGTATATTCTGCAAATGTATTGATGGAAATATTTATGCAATCAGGTGTTCCTGCTGGTGTTATCAATTTGATTTACCCAAGCGGGCCGGATGCAGCTGATGTTATTTTTTCTCATGCTGATTTTGCCGGAATTCATTTTACTGGTTCTACCGAAGTTTTTCAAAATATATGGAAAACAATAGGAAACAATATTCATAAATACAAAACATATCCTCGCATTGTTGGTGAAACAGGTGGGAAAGATTTTATTGTAGCTCATAAATCTGCTGATGCAAAAACTGTAGCTACGGCTATAAGCCGTGGAGCATTTGAGTTTCAAGGACAAAAATGTTCAGCAGCTTCTCGTGCCTATATTCCTTCTAATTTATGGGATGATGTTAAGAAATTTGTAGTTGCTGATTTAAAGTCTTTTAAAATGGGACCAACAGAAGATTTTACAAATTTCATAAACGCAGTAATTGATGAAAAATCATTTGACAAACTTGCAAAATATATTGATGCTGCAAAAACAGATAAAAATGTAGAAATAGTTGCAGGTGGAAATTATGATAAATCAAAAGGTTATTTTATTGAACCAACTATTATAAGAGCAAATGACCCAAAATATGTTACCATGTGTGAAGAGTTGTTTGGCCCAGTATTAACATTGTACGTTTATGACGAAAATAAATTTGAAGAAACATTAGAATTGGTTGATTCCACTTCTATATACGCATTAACTGGAGCTATTTTAGCGCAAGACCGCTATGCAATTGAATATGCTTCAAAAGCATTACGCAATGCAGCTGGTAATTTTTATATTAATGATAAGCCTACAGGAGCTGTTGTTGGTCAACAACCATTTGGTGGAGCTCGTGGTTCAGGAACGAATGATAAAGCAGGCTCTATGATTAACCTATTACGTTGGGTTTCACCAAGAACTATTAAGGAAACATTTGTTCCGCCAACAGATTACAGATACCCATTCTTACAAGCAGATTAATTATTAAAAGCCTCACAAATTTGTGAGGCTTTATTAAAAATAAAATGGCTAACGGAAAATTAATTGTTGAAAGAAGCAGACGAATTACAGAATCTCGTTATAGTGTTGGAATATATATTGATGGTGAATTCGTTGTAAATACGATAAAAAATAACCGTCAGGAAATCGAATTGCCTGTTGGTAAACATATTTTAAAAGTTGAACAAGGTTATCGTTCTGGTGAAATAGAAATTGAAATAAAAAAGGGAAAAACAATATTTTGCGCCTTCTCTAGTTCACGCTTAATTTATGTTACATTTCTATTGTTTATTATTCCATTTCTAATATCACTACAAGTTAAAAATGAGAAAGAATTACTTTTATATATTCCCTTTTTACTTGTCACCTTATATACATTCACAATTGGGCGGAAAGAATATTTTAAATTTGATAATCCAATTGAAGATTACACTTATCTTATGAATGAAGAGAGCTAATGCTTTCCTTTGTTTAATTCCCACTAATATAATACACTTTTTTCCCTCAAAATCCATTTGGCAAGAGCGCCTTTATTGGTTATATTTGTACCTGCCTGCCAGTTGGCAGGGCTTAAGTAAAAGAAAACCATTGATAGATGAATACATTTGTTACAGAGCCTTACAAAGCAAAAAATAAAATCAGAATTGTTACCGCTGCATCTTTATTTGATGGACATGATGCTGCAATAAATATCATGCGAAGAATTATTCAAGCGAGTGGTGTAGAGGTTATCCATTTAGGTCATGATAGAAGTGTTCAAGAGATTGTGAATTGTGCTATTCAGGAAGACGCGAATGCTATCGCATTAACTTCTTATCAGGGTGGGCATAACGAATTTTTTAAATACATGTACGACCTTTTAAAAGAAAAAGGTTGTAGTCATATTAAAATATTTGGTGGTGGTGGTGGAACAATTCTTCCTTCAGAAATTGAAGAATTACACAAATATGGTATTACACGTATTTATTCTCCGGATGATGGTAGGGCAATGGGATTACAAGGAATGATTAATGATATGCTTGAAAAATGCGACTTTCCAACAGGTAAAAATTTGAATGGAGAAGTAAAACATTTGAAAGAACAAAATATCCAGTCAATTGCAAAGTTAATTTCGTCTGCAGAAAATTTTCCTGAAGAGTTTTCAAAATTCAGTAAAGAAATAGCTACTGCTTCAAAATCAAAAATTACTCCAGTACTTGGAATCACCGGAACAGGTGGAGCAGGAAAGTCATCATTGGTAGATGAATTAGTTCGCAGATTTTTAATTGATTTTAAAGATAAAACCATTGCAATAATTTCTGTTGACCCTTCTAAACGTAAAACGGGTGGAGCTTTATTAGGAGATAGAATTAGAATGAATGCGATAAAAAATGAACGTGTGTATATGCGTTCATTAGCTACTCGTCAAAGTAATTTAGCATTATCAAAATATGTAAAAGAAGCAGTAGAAATAGTAAAAGCGGCTTATTACGATATAATTATCCTTGAAACATCTGGTATTGGACAAAGTGATACAGAAATCACTGAGCATAGTGATATGAGTTTGTATGTGATGACTCCTGAGTATGGTGCAGCAACTCAATTGGAGAAAATTGATATGCTAGATTTTGCTGACATTATCGCTTTAAACAAATTTGATAAGCGTGGAGCTTTGGATGCAATACGTGATGTTAAAAAACAATACAAACGCAATCATCAATTGTGGGATGTGGATGATGATGCAATTCCTGTTTATGGAACTATCGCATCACAATTTAATGACCCTGGAATGAATAAGCTTTACAAAGCTGTTATGGATAAGCTTGTAGAAAAAACAGGTGCTGATTTAAAATCAACTTTTAAAGTAACAGATGAAATGAGTGAGAAAATATATATTATTCCTCCTCAGCGTACACGTTACTTAGCGGAGATTGCGGAAAATAATCGTAATTACGATAAATGGGTAGATGAACAAAAAGAGATTGCGCAAAAATTATATTCAATTCGCAAATCGATAGAAGCTCTTAAGGAGTCTAAAGTTGAAGATAAAGACAGAATAATAAAAGGTTTAGAAGAGACATATTCTCAATTTTCTTTGGGCTTTGATGGACATAATAAAAAAATTATTGAAGGCTGGGCTGATAAAGTTCAACAATACAAAAACGAATTTTTTATTTTCAAAGTAAGAGATAAAGAAGTAAAAATTCAAACACATTACGAGTCCTTATCTCATTCACAAATTCCTAAAGTATCTACTCCAAAATATGAAGCTTGGGGAGATATTTTAAAATGGAATTTACAAGAAAATGTACCAGGTGAATTTCCTTACACAGCCGGAGTATTTCCTTTTAAACGTGAAGGGGAAGACCCAACTCGTATGTTTGCAGGTGAAGGCGGACCAGAAAGAACAAACAGAAGATTTCATTACGTGTCATTAAACATGCCTGCACATCGTTTGAGTACTGCTTTTGATAGTGTTACACTTTACGGGCAAGATCCTGATTTACGACCAGATATCTATGGAAAAATAGGTAACTCTGGAGTTTCTATTTGTTGTTTAGATGATGCAAAAAAATTATACAGTGGTTTTAATCTAGCAGATCCTAAAACATCTGTTTCTATGACAATTAATGGTCCTGCAGCAATATTAACCGGATTTTTTATGAATGCTGCTATCGACCAACAATGCGAAATTTACATTAAAAAGAATGGACTTGAAAAAGAAGTAGAATCTAAAATTCAAAAAATTTACAAATCAAAAAATGTTCAGCGTCCTAAATACCAAGGAGAACTACCTGAAGGAAATGATGGATTGGGTTTAATGCTTTTAGGTGTTACAGGTGATCAGGTTTTACCGAAAGATGTTTACGAAAAAATAAAAGCAGAAACAATTGCTGCTGTTCGTGGAACAGTACAAGCTGATATTTTGAAAGAAGATCAAGCACAAAACACCTGTATTTTTTCTACTGAATTTGCATTACGCTTAATGGGTGATATGCAAGAATATTTTATTCAAAAAAATATTCGAAATTTTTATTCTGTTTCTATTTCTGGTTATCATATTGCTGAAGCGGGTGCAAATCCTATTACTCAGCTTGCTTTAACATTATCAAACGGATTTACTTATGTTGAATATTATGTGAGCAGAGGAATGGACATCAATAAATTTGCTCCTAATTTATCATTCTTTTTTAGTAATGGAATTGATCCGGAGTATTCTGTAATTGGTCGTGTAGCACGCAGAATATGGGCGAAAGCAATGAAATTAAAATACAATGCAAATGAACGTTCTCAAATGTTGAAATATCATATTCAAACTTCTGGTCGTTCATTGCATGCTCAGGAGATTGATTTTAATGATATTCGCACCACATTACAAGCATTGTATGCCATTTATGATAATTGCAATTCATTACACACGAATGCTTATGATGAAGCTATTACAACTCCTACCGAAGAATCGGTTCGTAGGGCAATGGCAATTCAATTAATTATTAATCGTGAATTGGGATTAGCAAAAAATGAAAACCCATTACAAGGTTCGTTTATAATTGAAGAATTAACAGACTTGGTAGAAGAAGCTGTATTATTAGAATTTGAAAAAATAACTGAACGTGGTGGAGTTTTAGGTGCAATGGAAACAATGTACCAACGCGGAAAAATTCAGGAAGAAAGTTTGTATTACGAAACATTAAAACATACGGGTGAATATCCTATCATTGGGGTAAATACATTCTTGTCTTCAAAAGGTTCGCCTACAGTATTGCCAAAGGAAGTAATTCGAGCAACGGATGAAGAAAAAAATTATCAAATTTCTATGTTAACTGAATTACAAAAAGGAAATGAAGATAAATCTGCTGAGTTGTTACGCGAATTACAAACATTGGCAATTCAAAATAAAAATATTTTTGAGGGATTAATGGAAACGGTTAAATATTGCTCATTAGGACAAATCACAAATGCATTGTTTGAAGTGGGAGGACAGTATAGAAGAAATATGTAAGCATCTTCCATGCCCTCTCCAAAGGAGAGGAAAGTGGTTGGAGTAATGATTGTAAAAAAACTCTGCGAGCTCTATGTCCCTGTCTGCCGACAGGCAGGTCTGCGAGAAAAAAGAATTCATAAAAAGTAACAAATTAAAAACTGCGCCTTGGCGCTTTAGCGATAAAAAACTATGAAATCAAATCACGAAATCGATTACAAAATTTTAGGAGAAGAATTACAAGCAGTAGAAATTGAACTAGACCCTAATGAAACGGTTGTGGCTGAAGCGGGCAACTTTATGATGATGGATGATGGCATCCGAATGGATACAATATTTGGAGATGGTTCGAAGCAGCAAAACACTATTATGGATAAATTATTTTCTGCAGGTAAACGTTTACTTGTTGGAGAAAGTTTGTTTATGACAGCATTTACCAATACAGGAAATTTTAAAAAACGTATTACGTTTGCTTCTCCTTATCCCGGTAAAATTATACCAATGGATTTAAGTTTACTTAACGGGAAACTAATTTGCCAGAAAGATGCTTTTTTATGTGCTGCAAAAGGTGTAAGTATTGGTATTGAATTTCAAAAAAAATTAGGAACAGGTTTGTTCGGTGGTGAGGGATTTATAATGGAAAAACTTGAAGGTGATGGAATGGCTTTTGTTCATTCGGGAGGAATGATTATTGAAAAAGATTTGATGCCCGGAGAATTAATAAAAGTAGATACAGGCTGTATTGTAGCATTTACTCATAATGTAGATTATGATATACAATTTGTAGGAGGAATTAGAAACACTATTTTTGGTGGCGAAGGTTTATTTTTTGCAACATTAAAAGGGCCAGGAAAAGTTTGGATTCAATCATTGCCTGTAAGTCGTTTAGCAGGAAGGTTAATGGCTTATTCAAAAGGGGGTAAAGAAGAAGGTAGTATTTTGGGTGGGTTAGGTAGGCTAATTGACGGAGATAATAATTAAAAATTCGGCCCCGCTTTTAGCGGGGTTTTTAATTGATGAAAGTAGTTCCATTTACAAATATTCATTCGCATCATTCATCTGAAAAAGATTTCATTACTATAAAAAATATTAGTAGTGATTTTGAGTCATTACCAAATGAAGAATTTGTTTCTATTGGTATTCATCCTTGGTACATAAATAAAGGGAATTACGAACAAGAGTTGAACTTAATAAAAATTTCTGCAGTAAATAAAAATGTGCTAGCAATAGGAGAATGTGGTTTAGATAAACTTTCAGACGTTGATTTTGAATTGCAAAAAAATATTTTTATTTCTCAAATAAAAATTGCGGAAGAAGTTCGAAAACCTCTAATTATTCATTGTGTAAAAGCATTTGATGACTTAATTCGAATAAAAAAAGAAATGAAAGTAGGCGTGCCGATGATTATCCATGGGTTTAATAATAATTTACAAATAGCAGAACAGCTAATCAAAAACGATTTTTATATTTCTTTTGGAAAAGCATTACTAAATAAGGACTCAAATGCTTCAACTATAATTTCAAAAGTTCCAACAGATAAATTATTTTTGGAAACCGATGATGCAAATGTTTCTATAAAGAGTATTTTTGATGCCGCTGCTATGGTTAAAAACAATTTTGAAGATGAACTAAAACAAAAGATATTTAGCAATTTTATAAAAGTATTTAAGAATGAGTGATTTAAAATGGTTGTCGAGAACTGAGTTGTTGATTGGTAAAGAAAAGTTGATGAAACTTCAGAATTCTCATGTCCTAGTTGTTGGTATGGGTGGAGTAGGTTCTTTTGCAGCTGAATTTATTTGTAGGAGCGGAATAGGAACAATGACTATAGTGGATGGAGATATTGTAGATCCCAGTAATAGAAATAGGCAATTGCCTGCATTGTCAACAACACATGGTTTGTCTAAAGCAGATGTTATGGCAGAACGATTGTTGGCAATTAACCCAGATTTAAAATTGAATGTAATAAAAGAATTTATTACACCTGAAAAAGCAATTCAAATTCTTGAAAACAAATATGATTATGTAATAGATGCCATTGACAGTATCACACCTAAAATAACTTTTATAAAAGCTGCTTACGATAAAAAAGTTAGGATAATTAGTTCAATGGGTGCAGGGGCAAAGTTAGATCCTACAAAATTGCAGGTAGTTGATATTTCAAAAACATATAATTGTCCGTTTGCACAATACGTGCGCAAACGATTAAAAGAATTAGGTGTTAGAAAAGGTGTAAAAACAGTTTTCTCACCTGAAGAACCAATAAAAGAATCGCTGATGCTTACTGATGGCAGCAATTTTAAAAAGTCTGCTTATGGAACCATTTCCTATTTGCCTGCAACATTTGGAAGCGTCTGTGCTTCGGTAGTTATTAGAGATTTAATTAATGATTAGTACAAATGAAAATTGTTTTAGAAACTGAACGGCTTTATTTACGTGAATTTACAATTGACGATGCTCAATTATTGATTGATTTGAATTCAGACATAGAAGTGACAAAATATACTGGCGATGGACCTGTAAAGGATGTAGATGAAGCAAAAGGTATTCTTATGAATATAATTTTGCCTCAGTATAAAAATAAAATGGGAAGATGGGCAGTACACTTAAAATCTACAAATGAATTTATTGGTTGGTGTGGAATAAAATTTATTCAAGAACAAAATGAATATGATTTAGGATATCGATTCTTTAAAAAACATTGGGGGAGTGGTTATGCAACTGAATCAGCAAAGGTTGTTTTAGATTATGGAATCAAGACTTTAAAATTGAAAAACATTATTGGTAGAGCAGCAAAAGAAAACATTGCTTCCATTAATGTTTTAAAGAAAATGGGTATGGTTTATTTAAAAGACGACATGTGCGCACATGACCCTGCTGAAGTCTATATTTTAAAATAAATTCATTTGCCCTGTTTTATCTATTCGAGTAAAGGCTTCTAAATTAAATTCAAATTTTTCTTTTCCACTAAAATGTTTTTTTACAGAAAGCTTGAACAGTTGATTAATTGATTGGGCAATGTTTCCTTCTCCACGCATGCGCTTTCCGTATCTATTGTCATTGAGTTGTCCGCCATGAACATTTTCTATATGATGTAAAACCTTTTCTGCTCTATCTGGGTAATTTTTATAAATCCAGTCTTTAAATATTTCGGCAATTGAACCATTCAATCTAACAATTGTATATCCAGCAGTGTGTGCTCCATGATCAGCAGCTGCTTCAATTAGTTGAGGAATTTCTTCGCTGTTTAATCCTGGTATGATGGGAGCTGTCATAATACCAACAGGTATTCCAGCCTTACTCAATTTTTCAATTACTTTTAATCTGTTTTTTGCAGTTACGGTTCTAGGCTCCATTTTTAAACGAAGTTCTTCTTTTAAGCTTGTGATAGAAACCATTACGTGTATTAAATTCAATTCTGACATTTCTTGCAAAATATCTATATCACGCAAAATCAAATTATTTTTAGTAATCATACTTGCTGGATGTTTAAATTTTAAGAGTACTTCCAACATCTTTCTTGTAATTTGCAGTTTACGTTCTGTTGGTTGGTAACAATCTGTATTTCCAGAAAACATAATAGGAGAAACCACCCAATTTTTATTCATGAATTGTTTTTCTAATAATTGAGGAGCATTTGGTTTTGCAATTATTTTACGTTCAAAATCTAGACCTGCGCTATAACCCCAATATTCATGTGTGTTTCGTGCATAGCAATAAATGCAACCGTGTTCACATCCTTGGTAAGGATTCATGGAATACATTCCAGGAATATCAGGGCTTTTAACTTGATTGATTATCTTTTTGGGATATTCAAATAATAATTGTGTTTTCGCGTCACTTAATAATGGTTCATCCAGCACTTCATCGTGTTCTGTTACATAAGTGTTTTTTAAAAATTTATTATTGGTATTTATTTGTGAACCTCTTCCCTTGAAGTAATTAATATTTTCATTATTGTCTTCCATCCTATAAAAATACATTTGTATGATTTAGATGTTAGCCAAGAAATTTAGTATTACTAAAAAACAAAAAAGCACCAGCTATCAAATAGCTAGTGCTTTTTTTAAATAATAGGTAATAAGTTTAATTATTCAGCTACTTGTACCATTTTAAATGGTACATTGATAATAGCTTGGTAATCTTCACC
>CAZJUY010000013.1:0-79126 GCA_964549315.1 uncultured Chitinophaga sp.
CCCTGAAACAAGTTCAGGGTGACGGAACAATCTCAGTTAGTCCCGATAGCAATCGGGAGTAGTCGAGAACATTTTTGTCATTGCGAAGGAGGAACGACTGAAGCAATCTCCAATTACTCAGCGCCAGTCAGTGTGAGCTTGTCGAAGACTTTGGGCTGAAATTAAAATATAAACGTTATTCACTCCCAAGAGATTGCTTCGGGCGAAAAGCCCTCGCAATGCCCAGAGAACAAATTTCGTGCGTCATTGCGAGCGGAGCGAAGCAATCTCCAATTACAGTGCGTTAGTCAGTCTGAGTCTGGGCTAAATCAATATTGCCCTCGCACATACTTCGACAAGCTCAGTATGACCTTGCACACTGGTTCGTTTTGAATAATATTTTCAATAAAAACAAACGTAAAACACACCCCTAACCCCTCTCTCCGAAGGAGTCCTACGGACAAGAGGGGGATTCAGTGCGTCAGTCAGTTTGAGCTCAGCCTGCACTGAGTTTATCGAAGTGTCGAAGACTTTGGGCTGAAATTAAAATATAAACGTTATTCACTCCCATGAGATTGCTTCGGGCGAAAAGCCCTCGCAATGACCAGGACGTCATTGCGAGCGGAGCGAAGCAATCTCCAATTACAGTGCGTCAGTCACTCTGAGCTTATCAAAGAGTTGGGGAAGTATGTTAACTATTTTCAATAAAAACAAACGTAAAACACACCCCTAACCCCTCTCTCCGAAGGAGTCCTACGGACAAGGGGGGAATTTAGTGCGTTAGTCAGTCTGAGCTTGTCGAAGACTTGGGGAAGCATGCTTAACTATTTTCAATAAAAACAAACTTAAAACACACCCCTAACCCCTCTTAAGAGGGGAATAAAAAACTAAATTTTTATCCCCATTACAAGCACATCATCTATTTGTTGCTCTTCTTGTTTCCAGTTGTTTAAAGCATATTGTAAAAAAGATTCTTGTTCTTCCATTTCCATATCTTGCACCGTCAATAAAAGTTCTTTAAATCGTTTTCTGTTGAACTTTTTTTTGTGCTCTCCACCAAATTGATCACAATACCCATCTGTAAAAAAATAAAAAGTATCATCCTTTTTCAAATCAAGCGTTTGAGTGCTGAATTCTTTTTTTACATCTCCATAAAAACCTATTGGATAACGGTTCGCCTCAAATTCAATAATTTCCTTATCTCTAACAAGCAACATTGGTCTGAATGCTCCAGCGTAACTAATGTTTTGTTTTTCTAAATCAAAAACAGCTATTGCTACATCCATTCCATCATTTGTTTTCTCTACCGTATTTTGTTTGTTCAAAGCCAATTGCAATTCATCATCCAAAGCATATAAAATTTCAGCAGGTTCTTCTATTCCTTTTTTTACGATTACTTCTTTTAATACTCCATTGGCGATGATGCTCATTAATGCTCCGGGAACACCATGTCCTGTGCAATCCACAACAGCTGCAAATACTTTGTTTTGTTTTTGGTAAAAGAAATAATAATCACCGCTTACAACATCTTTGGGCAAATACAATACAAAAGCATCTTGAAATACATTTTTTATTTTTCCTATATCGGGTAAAATTGCTTCTTGTATTCTGCTTGCATATTGTATGCTATCAAGCATATCTTTATTGTGTTGTTCAAGCTCTTTATGTTTCTGTATGAGTTGATTTTCTGCATTTTTTCTATCTGTTATATCATGACCGATTCCTATTAAGGTATTGTTTTCTCCTTTGGATGTATTCCACAATATCCATTTGTCGGTACCATTTATTGTTTTTAAAACTCTTTCATAAGGGATTGTTTGAAGCAAGGAATCTTGTTTCAGTTGATTTAATGCAATTGCTTTTACATCTGCTCTTTCTGTTTCATCAGTACGAGTTAAATTCCACCAGCCTTCACCAATAAGTGTATTGGGCTCAAAACCTAAAATACGCTTTACAGAAGGGCTAACATATTCTATTTTTCCTTTTTGGTTTACTACAACTATTAAGCTATTTAATTGTTCCAGTATATTTTCAGTTACAAGTTGCATAACGGTTTAATATTTTTTGTTACAAATAAAATTTGCAACCAATGTTTAAAATGTAATAATTGTGATTTTTTGTGCTTAAAAAAGCTGGGGTTTAATTAGTGGCGAATGATATTCCAATAATTAAATCGAATGCCAATAGGCATAATACGGCCGCATACGTTCGGGTTGAACGTATTAAAAATAGAATTAAATGTATTTAATTTTTGAGCCATTGTTTATTTTAACTTTGACAAATGTATAGTTTATTTTTTATGTTGTACAATAAAAAATAAAAATTATAAATAATTTAAGATGAATGTAATTGTAATAGGAGGGGGAGCAGCTGGTTTTTTTGCTGCTATCAATATCGCAGAATTAAATCCAGATTGGAGCGTTACTTTACTTGAAAAAAGTAATAAACTTCTTTCTAAAGTTCGTGTTTCGGGTGGAGGACGCTGCAATGTAACGCATGCTTGTTTTATTAATTCACTACTGATTAAAAATTATCCAAGAGGAGAAAAAGAATTAAGAAATGTATTTAGCCGATTTTCTCCTATTGAAACAATTGATTGGTTTAAAAAAAGAGGCGTAGAGCTAAAAACAGAAGATGATGGCAGAATGTTTCCTGTTTCAAATACTTCTGAAACAATTGTGAACTGTTTACTTTCTGAAGCAGAAAAAAACAATGTAGTTGTTAAACTGGGAGTAGATATTGTTGAAATATTAAAAGAAAATAACAATTCATTTACCTTAAAAGCAAATGGAGGAGGGGAGTTTAAGTGTGATAAATTAGTTATTGCTACGGGTGGCAATTCAAAAGAAAGTTCTTACGATTGGTTAAAAAAATTAGGACATACCATAGAAAAACCTGTTCCTTCACTTTTTACGTTTAATATTCCCAATAATGAAATAACCAAATTAATGGGTGTTGCTTTAGAAAATACAAAAGTGAGAATTCAAAAAACAAAAATAGAAACCGAAGGACCTTTATTGATTACTCATTGGGGATTGAGCGGACCCGCAGTATTAAAAGCTTCTGCTTGGGGTGCTAGAATTTTAAATAATTTTAATTATGATTTTGTTGCAGTAGTAAATTGGCTTCCAAAATATAAAGACGAAAAATTAAAAATTGAATTGCAAAACCAGCGTAATGAAAATGCGCCCAAAATGATTTGGAATTATTGTCCTTTTGAATTGCCTAAAAGATTTTGGGAATATATTGTTAAAAAAGCATCAATTGACGAAGGCACCCGGTGGGCAGATATATCCAAAAAACAAATAAATGTTTTAGCAAATTTGCTTTTGAATGATGAGTACAATGTAAAAGGAAAAACAACATTTAAAGAAGAGTTTGTAACCTGCGGAGGTATTAGTTTAAAAGAGATTGATTTTATTTCTATGAAAAGCAAAATTGTACCTAATTTGTATTTTGCTGGTGAAGTAATTGATGTGGATGGTGTTACAGGTGGTTTTAATTTCCAAAATGCTTGGAGCACAGCTTATGCTATTGCTATGAATATATAGTATTTATTACTAATTGCAGGTTTTAGTGTAAAGCATTTCAGGGCGAAACACTTTTGAATCGGCTCAAATTTATTTTTATTCAATTACTCTATCAAATATTCCTATTACATTAAAGGTCTTTTCATTTATTGAATTTTGGTCAATTATAATATCTTGATATGAAGCATCAAATGACTTTGGTTTAAGAATTATTTTTTCATGGCCCCAATTTTCCTCGTTAATAGTTTTTTGACTGAAATATTCCTTGAATGTATAGCAAGAACCATAATCTATATCCTGATGGTTATAATACTCAGCAAGGACCATTAATCCATTTCTACTGCCACCAGTATACCTTTTAAACAAAGCTATTTGGCCATCTTGTACTATTTTATTCATAGAGTTGCCAATTATTTTACAAGCAAAGTGGTCTTGTGTAATTTTTACTCCATCAGGAACTAAAATGAATTTTTCTTCTGGGATACTGTCATTAAATTTAAATTCTCCTGCAGCAACTTTTAAGGAATATAATGGCACACTATTTTGAAATGGAATCAGCCTAATTTCTTTTGACTCGGTTATTTCGATTGTTGGATTTTTATTTTCATTGAATAAATAAATGTGTTTTTTAAAATAATTTCGCAAATTTTCGTCACAAACATAAATGTAGCAACCTAGTATACCTCTGAGCATAATAGTTTTGTAAATATTTACCACATAGTCTTTCAGTATTGTTTTATCTCTTATTGTTGCAGTCCCATTTCTATCTTTATAATTTTCCTTGACAATTTCTATTTCTTTTGATATTGGATTGTATATTATTTCCGGTCCAAAAATTATTGCCGCATAATTTAGGTCGTAACCTTGTGTAGTGTGAATACAACCTACTTCTTGTGCATCAATATCAGAATTGATGTAATCAATTGCAGTAGAATTCCATTTTAGTTTAATGTTTTCTATTTCAATATCATATTTATTAGGGTCATTTTGGCTTATCCATGGCCATGCATAGCCAGCAATAAATCTCGAAAGCTGATGTTTTTCGTTCTTTTTTCTAAGTTCATTTATGAAATCAGAAAAATTCTCAAAAAGTAGTACATCATAATTGATATCGTTGTATTTGAACTCTTTATTCTTAAAAGTATTGTCTAATAAATTATTAACAAAATCAACAAATCCATTGCCTCCTTTTACTCTGAACTGTGAATGTAATTTTACATTTATAGAGTTAGAGGAATTTTTTAAATTTTCAAAATCAATAGCATCAACATCAGATGGTTTTATAGACTGTTTAGCATCATAAAAATATAGCACTTTATTTGACCTTAATTGAGTCCAAGCTAGTTCCGAAGTGTTTAGTTTGTCTAGTCCTAATGCATTAGAAACTCTGTCATAAATTTTGAAGTATGGACCAAGATTAACTCTTTTTCTCAAACGATGAGATTCGTCCACAAATAAAATATCATATGATTCATATTCCAGATCCGAAGGGCCAATAACAAGATTAGAATTTAAACCATTAATGTTTCGAAAAACTTTTTTAATAGTTTTTCGAAAAGAACCCATTGCTATAACCAAACCCATTTTAGGATTTGGAAACTTTACCTTTAACCGTTTTACCTTATCTATAAATTCTTTCTCGTCTTCACCGAATTCTCTATAATTAAAATCCTCATCAGAAGTTAGCATTAACTTAAAAAGAAAAATAGCAAGGATGGTTTTGCCTGTGCCTGCTCCTCCTTCCACCAATATTGATTTTTTATTTTCAGACAGAAGAGCATCAATAATTAACATTAAGTTTTTTCTTTGATCAGCAGATAAAGTTTTATAGGGCGAATATTTGAACAAATCGCTATTTGAGATATGTTCTAAACTATGTTGTGCAATTCCGTTACTTATAAGTCCATTCCAAATATTTTTAAACATATCCCAATAGAACTCATCTCTTTGATAATAAGAGTGATTTACTAAACCTAAATTGCCATTTAATAGTTTGTATTTGCCATCAGCGTGTAGATATTTTATCAAATTGGATTCAATATCTAATGTTACTGATTTATTGAATTTTTTACTAGAAATTAAATGAGCTTCATGTAAATGACTTTTACTTGGCGTTTGTAAATGTGTGAATATTCGTGAATTAGTATCAATTGTTTCTCCAACGTAGGCTTGACTTACCCCATTGTTATTTAAAATATATACTATTGGCCAATTTTCGCTTACAAAATATTGTGATTGAATAGAATTCAATCCATTATTATTGAATGCAATTGTATTTATCTCAAAATCTTGATTATAGTTCATCGTACTTTTTTGACGTACCCTTTGCTTTGTTTACGGGATATTTATCGCCATTTGTTTTGATTTTTTCCAAAACAATTTCTTTAACATCAAATCCATATTTTTCGGCAAGTAAAAATGCAAATGAAAATATATCGGCAAGTTCCTCTTTAACTTTATCACTATTTGCTTCTTCCGCTTTCTTCCAAAGAAATAATTCTAATAATTCAGCAGATTCGATGCTAATTGCCAATGCCAAATCTTTTGGATTGTGAAATTGCTCCCAATCTCTTTCATTTCTGAATTTTAAAAGTGCTTTTATAATTTCTTCGCTTTCCTTCATGTTTTCTTCAATTTCAAAGTTGCTTGTGACTAATATATTCCTTTAGATTTTTGGTTTAATCTATTGTTTTTCCATGATTAGCACAGTTTTTCTGTTTCAATTTTGTTACCAAATAGTAATTTTAATTCTCCCTAATAACTTCAACAGCTAAAGTAAAAACAAAAAAGGAATTTGCCCAAAAAACATTGAAATAAACACCTAAAAATGAGATTTTAAAAAAAAGAAGCAAATCCCACAATTTTATTAGTTTTGTAATCTCTAAACTAATTTATTTATGAGCAAATTATCTGACAGGATTAATAATTTAGCTGAATCGCAAACTTTGGCGATGGCTAAAAAAAGTCGTGAATTGCAAGCACAAGGCAAAGATATCATTAGCCTTAGTATTGGTGAGCCCGACTTTAATACTCCTGATTTTATTAAAGAAGCAGCTAAAAAAGCAATTGATAACAACATTACTCGTTATACACCTGTTCCGGGGATTTTAGAACTAAGAAAAGTTATTTCAGAAAAATTCAAACGTGATAATAATCTGAATTATACTCCTGAACAAATTGTGGTTTCTACTGGTGCTAAACAGTCTTTAGCAAATGTAATTTTGAGTTTGGTAAACCCAGGAGAAGAAGTAATTGTTCCAATACCTTATTGGGTAAGTTATATTGAAACAATCAAATTGGCAGAAGGTGTTCCTGTAACAATTCCTACATCTGTAGAATCTAATTTTAAAATTACACCTGAGCAGCTAAAAAAAGCAATTACTTCAAAAACAAAATTGATTGTTTTTAGTACGCCTTGCAATCCAAGTGGGTCGGTATATTCAAAAGATGAATTAAAAGCCTTAGCGGATGTAATTATTCAATATCCTGATTTATATGTTATTTCAGACGAAATTTATGAGTATATAAATTTTGTAGGAAAACATGAAAGCCTTGCACAATTTGATTTTATATACGATAGAGTAATTACTGTAAATGGTGTTTCTAAAGGATTTGCCATGACAGGTTGGAGAATTGGATACATTGGCGCTCCTAAATGGATTGCAGATGCATGCGATAAAATGCAAGGTCAATTTACTTCTGGAACTTGTTCTGTTGCTCAAATGGCTGCAATGGAAGGAATAAAAGCTAATCCATCTGTTACATTTGAAATGCGTGATGCGTTTAAAAAAAGAAGAGATTTAGTTTTAGGTTTGTTAAAAGAAATTCCAGGTATGAAAACAAATGTGCCTGATGGCGCGTTTTATATTTTTCCTGATATCTCTTTTTATTTTGGCAAATCGTATAACAACTATCATATCAAAAATTCAAGTGATTTAAGTATGTTCCTATTGGAAGAAGGAAATGTGGCTTTAGTTTCTGGAGATGCTTTTGGTGATAATAATTGTATTCGTTTTTCGTATGCAACTTCAGAAGATAGATTAATTGAATCGGTAAAACGTGTTAAAGAAGCATTGGCAAAATTGAAATAAATGACATTACAAGAAATTTTTAAATCATTTAATAAACTGAATGTGCTTATCATTGGGGATGTGATGATTGATTCTTATATGTGGGGGCATGTTAATCGAATTTCTCCTGAGGCTCCAGTTCCTGTGGTTTCCGTTACCAAAAAAGAAAACAGATTGGGTGGCGCAGCAAATGTTGCATTAAATATTCAGGCAATGGGGGCAACAGCTATTTTGTGCTCTGTTATAGGTGCTGATGATAATAGTAAATTGTTTAATGATTTATTAAAAAAACAAAAACTATCGCCAGAAGGTATTATCAATAGTAAAAATAGAGTAACAACTGTAAAAACTAGAGTTATTGGTGCTAACCATCAAATGCTGCGTGTTGATGAAGAGATTGAAACATCTATTAATTTGGCCGAAGAAAAAGCATTGATAGAAAAAATCAAAAAGATTGTTTCTGCCAAAAAAGTGGATGTAATTATTTTTGAAGATTATGATAAGGGTGCTATTACACCTGCAATTATTAAAAATATTGTTGGCTTTGCAAAACAAAAAGGTATTCCAACTGTTGTAGATCCTAAAAAGAAAAACTTTATGTCTTATGAAGGAGTTTCTTTGTTTAAGCCTAATTTAAAAGAGTTGAGAGAAGGATTAAAAATAGATTTTGATATAAATAAAACAGCTGAGCTTACAAAAGCGGTAGATTCTTTTATTAAAAAACAAAAAATCGATTCTGCTTTAATTACCTTATCAGAAAAAGGAATTTATTTTCATAATTCAAAAACCAAAGTGTTAATTCCGGCTCATCAACGCGATATTACCGATGTTTCTGGTGCAGGAGATACAGTAGTGAGTGTTGCTGCTTTGTGTACTGCTTTAAAATTACCAGCTGTAGTTACTGCTAAACTTTCTAATCTAGCAGGAGGTTTGGTTTGTGAAAGAGTAGGGGTTATCCCAATTGACAAAAAACAATTATTAGCCGAAGCATTAAAAGAAAAAATTTAGTCGAGTAGAAAGCATTCGTTTTTTGTCTTCAAATTATACCATGAATAAAGTAGTAACTCCTTATAAAAATTCAGATTCAACTAAAAAGGAACAGGTTGCAGAAATGTTTAACAACATTGCTCCTAAGTATGATTTTTTGAATCAATTACTTTCATTAGGCATACACAAAGGCTGGAGAAGAAAAGCGATTAAGCTAATTTCAGCTAATCATCCCAAACAAATTTTGGATATAGCAACCGGTACAGGAGATTTTGCAATTGAAGCAATGAGTTTAAATCCTGATAAAGTTGTTGGTGTTGATATATCTGAAGGGATGTTAAAATTAGGAGTTGAAAAAATCAACAAACTTGGATTACAAAAAACAATTGAACTTAAATTGGCTGATTCTGAAAATTTACCTTTTGAAAACAATTCATTTGATGCGATAACAGTTGGATTTGGGGTTCGTAATTTCGAAAATTTAGAAAAAGGAATAAACGATATTTATAGGGTTTTAAATAAAGGAGGCATACTCGCAGTTTTAGAGTTTTCAAAACCTAAAAAATTTCCTGTAAAGCAGTTTTATAGCTTTTATTTCAGATATATTACTCCTGCCGTAGGTAAGGTTTTTTCTAAGGATTCATCGGCATATACTTATTTGCCTGAGTCTGTTAATGCTTTTCCGGATGGAGATGATTTTTTGAATGTATTAAAAAAGGCAGGTTTTGTAAATACAAAGGCACTTCCTTTAACATTTGGAATTGCAAGCATTTATATTGCACATAAATAATATTTTCACCACTTTTACGTTCCAATAAGGCATAGAAAAAATTGAAATCAAAAATCAAATATATTTTTTTACTACTAATTGTGGTTTTTAGCCAAAATATGAAGGCTCAAGACCCCAATGAGCGTGGTAATTTGACTAATTATTACAACGAAGTATTGCATTTTGGTTTTACTTTGGGCGTAAACAGAACCAACTTTATGATTACTCCCGTTCAACATTTTGAACGTTTTGATACATTAAAATGGGTGCGTTCATCCCCAAAATTTGGTTTTAACTTAGGTATTGTTTCAGAGTTGCGTTTGCAGAAATATATTACGCTTCGTTTTGTTCCTAATTTATCCTTTGCAGAACGTAATATTCAGTATTATTTTGAAGGTCATGATACGGTAGTGAGAACAAAAAATATTGAATCTACCTTTTTAAACTTTCCATTGGATTTAAAATTACGTTCGAAAAGAGTAAAAAACTTTGGAGCCTACATACTTGGTGGTGGTGGATATAGTTTAGATTTAGCATCTAAGCGTAAAGTAAAAAATGAAAGCACCGATCCTAATGAACAAATTGTGCGTTTAAAACGTGATGATTTTTCGTATGAAGCAGGAGCAGGAGTGGAGTTTTACTTGGAATATTTTAAGTTTGCAATTGAACTCAAAATGAGCCAAGGAGTTAAAAACTTACTTCTAAAAGATGATACTGTTTTTTCTCGCTCAATAGATAAGCTCAATTCAAGAGTGTTTTTAATTTCAATAACTTTCGAAGGTTAAACAATTCTTTTCAAAAGCCTTAATTGGTGAGAATAATCTTTTTTATCATTATTGAAGATACCATGGTGATCAAAACCATCAATTCTAACTTTTCCAGAGGCATGAATTATTTTGTTGTTGTCTAAAACAATTCCTACATGCACAATTCTTCCTTCTTCATTGTCAAAAAAAGCTAAATCGCCAGCTTCTGCTTCTTCTACAAAGCTTAATATTTCTCCTTGTTCAGCTTGTTGGTATGCATCTCTTTTTAATTTTATTCCGTTTAGCTTATAAACCATTTGGGTAAAGCCACTGCAATCAATACCAAAAGGCGTTTTACCGCCCCATAGATAGGGTGAATTTAAGTACTGAATTGCAGTTTCAACAATGTTGTTTTTATCGTTTGAATATTGCCCAGTTGTTACTTCTCCTTCAAAATTATATTGCTGGTTTTCAATTAAACAATCACCAGAATCGTAGTTTGGCAACGTGCTTCCTAATACAATTGGTATTTGATGTGATGTGTTTTTATGATTGATTATTTGTACAAACTCATTGCTACAAATTATTGGCTCTGCTGCAAGTAGTTCGTATGTTTGAAAAGCAATTGGCAAGAATTGTTTTTTATCAATCCAACAATCGTAATCGTCATAATTAATTTTTATTCTGCACCAACTGCCTTGCGTTTCTGTGATTTCAAAAATATCTCCAAACAATAGTTGAGTAACCATTTCACTTCTGTCAGATGGTTCTTTTCTACAAGGGACAATACTTAAATTACAGATTCCGTACATTAAACTAAGTTTAAAATTAAAAAGTTAAAAGTTGGTTAAACCTTTAATTCCTCAATATTTGACTTTAAACTGATTCAACAACTAGAGCAGAAGCTCCTCCGCCACCATTACAAATTCCAGCAGCACCGTATTTTGCTTTGTTTTGTTTTAATACATGAATTAATGTAACAACAATACGAGCACCAGAACAACCCAAAGGATGTCCTAATGAAACTGCACCGCCATTTACATTAACTTTACTAGCATCTAATTTCATTTTTTGCATGTTCACTATTCCAACAGTAGAAAAAGCTTCATTCAATTCAAAATAATCAATATCACCAAGAGTTAATCCTGCTTTTGAAACTGCTTTTGGAACAGCTAAAGATGGAGCAGTAGTGAACCATTCTGGAGCATGTTCTGCATCTGCATATCCTTTTATAATTGCAATTGGTTTTAATCCTAATTTTTCTGCTTTTTCTTTGCTCATTAAAACTACTGCTGCTGCACCATCATTCATAGTTGATGAGTTTGCAGCTGTTGCAGTTCCGTCTTTTGTAAAAGCACCTTTTAATTCTGGAATCTTTTCGAAACGTACATTTTTATATTCTTCGTCTTCCTTCATAAGGATTGGATCACCTTTACGTTGTGGTATTTCTACTGGCACAATTTCATCATTGAATTTACCAGCAGCCCAAGCAGCTTGTGAGCGTTTGTATGATTCAATTGCAAATGCATCTTGTTCTTCTCTTGAAATATTACATTCCTTTGCACACATATCAGCTGCGCTGCCCATAGGATAATTGTTGTACACATCTGTTAATCCATCTTTTGCTAATCCATCTACCATTGTAACATTTCCATATTTATTTCCCCAACGCATATTTTCTGAATAAAATGGTACTTGACTCATATTTTCCATTCCTCCAGCAATTACTACATCAGCATCTCCACACATAATACTTTGTGCGCCAATCATAATAGCTTTCATTCCAGAAGCACAAACTTTATTTACGGTAGTACATTGTACAGTATTTGGTAATCCTGCGAAAATTGCAGCTTGGCGAGCTGGTGCTTGACCAAGATTTGCTTGTAATACGCTACCCATATAAACTTCTTGCACTTCTTTGGCATCCAGACCCGCTTTTGCTAATGCTCCTTTAATTGCTGTTGCTCCTAATTTTGTTGCTGATACTCCAGCTAATGCTCCTCCAAAACTTCCCATTGGTGTTCTAACCGCAGAAATGATATAAACGTCTTTCATAATGTATAATTTGATTTTGATGATTAATTGTTATTTGACTTCAAATTTAAGATTTATAAGCTAAAATGTGCTTATTTTTTTTAATTTTTAGGTATAATTTGAGATATAAGAGGTACTCGAAAAAGAAACAATTTTTGAAATTATATTTTAATTCCAAAAATCATTACATCATCAATTTGGTCTAGCTGTCCTTTCCATTCTTGAAAATCATTTTCAAGAATAGATTTTTGCTCAATCATTTTTTTGTTTTGAACGGATAATAATATCTCTTGAAATTGTTTTTTCATCAACTTTCTTCCTTTCGGTCCACCAAATTGGTCTATATAACCATCAGTAAAGATGTAAAGTGAATCGCCTTTTTCTAAATCAATAAAATTATTTGTGAATGGAGTAACTTGATCAAATACATGTATTCCAATAGGGAAAGAATCTGCTTTATATTCAATTAATTGATTCTTTTTAATTAAGTAAAGCGGATTAAATGCTCCTGCAAATTGCACTTTAGTCATATCTGTATTAAAATAGAGCAGGGCGATATCCATACCGTCTTTGCTATCAGAATCAACGGTTTTTTGGTGCAATGAGCTAATTATTTTATCTCTTAATTCATTTAATATTTGAGCAGGAGTATAATATTCATTAGCATTAATAATTTCATTTAAAAAAGCATTACCAATCATACTCATAAATCCTGCAGGAACGCCATGCCCCGTGCAATCAGCTACTGCAACAAGAATTCCATTCTTAGTTTCTTTATAAAAGTAAAAATCACCACTAACAATATCTTTGGGTTTAGATAGAATAAAAAAGTCGTTTAATTTTTTTTGGATTTTTTCTTCTGGTACAAGTACAGCATCTTGTATCGTTCTAGCGTAAATTATACTATCCGTAATGTCTTTGTTCTTTTTACGTAAAGCTTCTTCAGCAATTTTTCGTTTGGTTATATCTCTGCATACGCCAGAATTTTTTATTAATAAACCATTTGAATCATAAATAGGTGTAGATTTTTCGGCTATCCATTTTATATTTCCATCAAAAACAATTTTATATTCAATATCGTAAGGTATTCCATTGTCTATTTTCACATTAGCATCAATTACTAAAGCCAAATCATCTTTATGAACAATTACTTTTGTGCTTTTTCCTTCATAAAAATAGGAGGGAGTTAGACCAAGTACTTCAGTACAATTGGGGCTTACATATTCATACTTTTTTTCTTTGATATTATATAAATAAAATACATCGTTTATTGTTTCTGTAATTTGTTTGAAATTGCTTTCGCTCTTTGATAGTGAACGATAAGCTGTTTCAATTTTTTTATTTTTAATACTTAATTCTCTGTTTAGGTTTTGTTTTATTTTAAATCCCCTAAATAGAAATGCAATTAGTGCTAAAACAATAAAAAAACCAATAAAGAATAAATTTCTAAGAGCTGTTTGCTTTTCAGTATTTGCTCTTTCATTCAATATTTGAGAATCTTTTAAAAGTAGTTTTTGTTTTTCTAATTCTTTTTCTAAACCTATTTTAATGTTTGATAAATTATAGTCGTTTATTTTTGTTTTTATTTGTAATGAATCAAAATATTCGCCACGAATAATAAAATATTTTGAGGCATTTTTGTAGTCACCAAGAGCATTATAACACAATGCAATTTGTCTAGCAATGTTGTATAAAACATCATGGTTGTTTTCCATTTTTTGTCCAAGCTCAAATGCTTTTAGCTGGTAATTCAAACCTGTTTTGTGGTCATGTAAGCGATTCGCATAATCGTTTCCAATTACATTATTTAAATACACTTGGTTATTAATATCGTTTACCTTTTCTGCCAATGCAAGTCCTTTTATACGATATTCAAGTGCTTGAGTATGCATACCCAATTCATCATAAATACGTGATGTTTCATTTAGTGATGAAGCTATTTCAGAATCAGAACCTTTTTTTGTTCTGATATTTAAACTTTTAATATAATACTCCAGTGCTTTCTTATTTCCAGAACCTGAAGGGTCGTAAATACCTTCATAAATATTTCCAATTGCACTTAAAGCATAGGACGCAGACATTTCATCGCCAGTTTCTTCACAAATTTTTAAACTTTTTTCATAGTATTCTTTCGCCTTTAATGGCTCTTTTGGCCTATAAATAAATCCAAGAATTCGATATGCATTTTTTAATACTTTTTTATTTTTTATTTCTTCTGCAATTTTGATTGATTTGATAAGATAATTGAATGCAATGTCTTCTCTGCCAGAAAAATAGTACCATCTTCCAATATCAAGCAATGAAATAGCAATATTGTTTTTATCATTTGATTTTTTTGCTAACTCATATCCTTGTTTGGCATATTTTACAGAATCTGTTTCTAAAAAAAGTTGGTGAAAAACATCTGATTTAATACTATCACTCGTCACACTATTTAAAAGCAAGAAAAGAGAATCTTTTTTTGTTTTTTGTGCATGTAAACTAAATACAAAAGAAAAACAGAAAAGAAATAAGAAATATTTTGGATGCTTAGCTACCATAAAAAATTGAAGAAATAATATTAACTAATTTCTATTTTTTCGATTGGGAAATCAATTGTACGAGATATTCGGTTGGCCTCATCAATACTATCATCATCATCTTTTTGATGAAACCATTTTATAGTTAATATATTATTTCCGCTGATTTTTGACAGACACTTAACAAAAAAATTGAACATTAATTTATTAAATACAGAGTTATAGTAATCTAAAGTAAGTTCAATTGTGGTTATTGAATTGGGATTTTGTAAGTACTCTCCCAGCCAAACATCCATCTTTTGATAAAACAGTTTTATGTCGTTTGAATAAGCTCTCCCTGAAATCTTTAAAATACCTGTTTTGTGATTAAAATTTATTTCTGGAGTTTCGGATGTTTCGTCAATAATTAAATCTGTCATTCAATAGTAGTATAGTAGTTTGTAATTGAAAAGTGGAGTCGGAGGGGTTCGAACCCTCGTCCAAACAAGGAATTAATGTGCTTTCTACATGTTTATTAAACTTTTAATTTTCGATAAGTTTAGGCAAGTTTACAGGCCAAAGGACTTACTTAGCTTCTTTATCTCATTGTAAACCGAAGCTTTTTACAACTATTTCTTCATTTGTTATGCTTCACAGGAGACGCAGAAGATCAGAGCTTCTCCGGAAACAAAGGCACTTAATACTTGGTATTAAGCAGCCATAGCGTAGTTAGACTCGCCATATAAAAGTTTGAGAATTAGTATTAAGGTGCCATATCCACAACGCACCACATGCTTACATAAAAATCGCACTTGCTGTCAAAACCAAAACGACCCCATGTGTTTAAAGAACGAGCTTCTTGCTTCAGAAGATATTACAAAGATAACTGTTTTCGGCTATTTTGATGCTAAAAAACAACAAACCCAAGCAATTATTTGCTTGGGTTTGGCTTTTGAACTAATTAACTAACCACTTAATTTAGCACCAATTCAATATGTTCTAAGTTTTTAGATTTACGCACACTCAAAGCTTTTGAGTAGTTTAAAATGTTATTGATAACGTTTCTACTTGGTTCTGCCAAATAATTGTTAGAGTTATCAACTTCTTCTGTCATTCTAGCGTTTGTAAGTTCAATAATTTTTTTAGTAGATGTTTTATTCATTCAGTAATGTTTTAGTTTGTTGATTGGCTAACGAGCTATTTTTTGAAATATTGTATTAAATGCAAAAAAAATTAAATAGTCAGAATTGAAGGCTATTTCAGAGCATTATTTCAAAGCAAAGGGGAAGTAAAATGATTTAATCTTTTTTTAGGAATATTTTCATTTCACAGTCAGCAACAGGCTCACCATTTAAAGTTGTTTTACCTGTGATAAGTGTAACGTCAAATACTATTTGTTGAATTACAACTTCTGTTACTAATTCAGAACCAACTTTTGGAAGTTGGTGAATATTCAGTCTTTTAATTGCACCTATATAACCTACAGGAGGATTTACCTTTTCTCCATTTTGTTCCATTTGTGAAACAATGTACCCAACTCTTAGTGCTGCTGTTTGAGCTATATTTTCAATTATTCCTGGTTCTTTAAAAAAACCGTCTTCACAAAAAATATTGTTTTCTAAAATGGTAAAACCTGAAATTGTTTTAGTATCATCATTGTACCAAAGTTTATCTACCATTTCAATAGGTGGCTTTTGTGGTATTAGAGCAGATACTGCACTACCTTGTATTATAGGATTTTTTGGAATCATAATTTATACAACAGTTAATAATGCATTTGCGTATGAAAAACGAGCACTTTCAGGTACTGTTAATGCTATTTTTTGTCCTTTTTGCAATTTACCAGAATTCATTAATTCTTCTACTGCAAGGAAAATAGATGCTGCACCAATGTTTCCTACTTTTGTTAAGTTAACAAACCATTTTTCTTGTGGCAACTCAACACCGTATTTTTTCATTTCATCATCTACTTTTGAACGAAAATATTCAGAAGAAATATGTGGAAGAAACCAATC
This sequence comes from uncultured Chitinophaga sp., assembly GCA_964549315.1. Classification (GTDB taxonomy): domain Bacteria; phylum Bacteroidota; class Bacteroidia; order 2-12-FULL-35-15; family 2-12-FULL-35-15; genus 2-12-FULL-35-15. Next base: position 16,629 of record CAZJUY010000013.1, read on the forward strand.
AATACTTTTAGGATCTACATTGTGTTTTTTAAATAACTCAACGTATTTTTTTGTTCCAAGCTGAGCAATATTCAAATCAAGCAGCTTTGTATCTTGTTTCATTGCAAATATTGATTTTTCAAGCCATTCAGAAGGCTTGTACTCGCTCCATCCGTGTAAATTTCCTTCTCCGTCTTTATCAGAACCAACATACATACATGCTTCTACTTGATTTGCGAATGAACAAATTTCTATCCACTCAATTTTCAGTGATAAACCATCTTTGTTAGGCTTATCAGAAAGTAGGGTAGCAGCAGCACCATCCGACAACATCCAACGCAAAAAATCTTTTTCAAAAGCTAGGATTGGATTGTCTTCCAATTGACTCAACTTATTTGCTTCTTCTTCAAAAGTTTGAGCACTCATCCAAGTTGATAATTTTTCAGAACCTGTAGTAACTGCATTGCTTGAATTCCCAGTCAAAATAGACATATAAGCATATTTCAGAGCATTCATTCCTGAACAGCAAGAACCAGAAAAACTAATTGTTTCAATAGGGCGAGATTTCAACAAACCATGAACCATAACACCGTGAGCAGGTAATATTTGATCAGGAGAAGTTGTTCCACTTGTTAAAAGTTCAATATCATCTAATTTGAAACCATCAGTACATAATGCACGAACAGCTTCTGCAGTTAATTCAGCGTTTGTATGAGTACTGTTGCCTTGCTTATCACGAGCATAATAACGATTTGTAATTTTGTTATTACGCAAAACAATAGACTTTGATCTTGACTTTTTACCTCCTACAAAACCAAGGTAATCCTCCATTTCATCATTACTTATCGGGCTACCAGGCAAAAACTTGGCTATTCGATTAATATACACACTTCTCTCCATAAAAATACTGTTGCTTTATTAACAAATGAAGCAACTTTTTGTTTAGTTCGGTTAAGCAACAAAAATAATAGAATTAATCAATTTACAAGACCAGAAGTAACACTTTTTTAAAAATATCTTACCAATTATACTTGCCCATCTAATAATTTCTTAAAATTACTAAAGAATGCTTTTTAACTATATTTGCTTCAGTTTATGAGTTCAAAAAAGTTAAAAGCAATAATTATTGGCCCTGCATTTCCTCTTCGTGGCGGAATTGCTAATTTTAATGAGGCGCTTTGCAGAGCAATGAATAAAGCCGAAATAGAAACAAGTATATTTTCATTCTCATTACAATATCCTAATTTTTTATTTCCTGGAAAAACACAATACGATAAAGGAAATCCTCCTTCTGATTTAACGATTCACACATTAATAAATTCAATAAACCCTTTTAATTGGATTGTTACAGCCCAAAAAATAAAAAAAACAAATCCTGATTTTATAATTATTCGTTATTGGCTTCCATTTATGGCGCCATGTTTAGGCACAATTGCAAAATTGATTGGTAAAAATAAAAACATTAAAATAATTGCGATTACTGACAATGTTATTCCTCACGAAAAAAGAATTGGAGATAATTTTCTAACAAACTATTTTGTAAAACAATGTGATGGCTTTATTGCTATGTCCGATTCTGTTTTAAAGGATTTATCCATTTTTACACCTTCAAAAAATAAGATATTTTTACCACATCCTATCTATGATATTTTTGGAGAAAAGGTAAGTAAGAAAGATTCATTAGAACATTTAAATCTAAGTTCGGCAAACAAGCATATTTTATTTTTTGGTTTTATTAGAAAATACAAAGGATTAGACTTGTTGCTTCAAGCGATGGCCGATGAAAGAATAAAACAATTGGGAATAAAATTAATTATTGCAGGAGAATATTATGAAGATTCTTCGAGTTATATGCAAATAATTGAAAATAATAATATTCAAGAGAATGTAATTTTGAAAACAGAATATATTGATTCAAAAGAAGTGCGATATTATTTTTGTGCTGCAGATATTGTAGTTCAGCCTTATAAAACAGCAACTCAAAGCGGTGTAACCCAAATTGCATATCATTTTGATAAACCCATGATTGTTACAAATGTGGGAGGCTTACCAGAAATTGTTCCTGACAAGAAAGTAGGATACGTTACAGAAATAGACTCAAAATCAATTGCTGATGCAATAATAAATTTTTATGAAAATAAAAAAGAAGATGAATTTATTGCAAACGTAATTGAAGAAAAAAAACGATTCCATTGGAGTTCATTTGTGGATGGAGTTTTGAATTTGTATAACACAATATAACTACTTTATTTACTCTATTAAATCTGTCGTTATTTTTGCTGATAGCAAACACAAGGGGATACTGGGGCCAGGATGTACACTACCACCACAAAAATATAAATTCTTAATTTTTTTTGAAAAATTTGGATGGCGTAAAAAAGCTGCAAACTTATTATTTGAACTGTTCCCGTATATCGCTCCAAATGCACTTGATGTTCTACTTTCAATTACTCTTGGGTCGAAAACCATTTCGCATTCAATTAATGAAGATATGTCTACTTTTAGCATTCTGTTTATCTTCTCAATAATATTTTGCTTTGCCTGTTTTATTAATTCGTCCCAATCTTGACCAGAGTTATTTGGTACATTAATAAATGTAAACCAATTTTCACAACCTAAAGGAGCATCGGTAGGTGTATGTTTTGATGTGATATTAATGTAAATTGTAGGATCATTGTAAATCGTTTTTTTTGAAAAAATACAATCAAATTCTTCTTCATAATTTTCACTGAATAAAATATTATGCAGTTTAAGTTCTGAAAATTGTTTTTTTATTCCCCAATAAAAAATTATGCCAGAGCTTGATTTTGGTTGATTTAATGTTTTTAAAGGTTTTTTTACATGAGGTATAAGTTTTTTGTAGCTATTATAAATATCCATATTGCTTATAACAATGTCAAAATTTTCGCTATTAGCTTTAGTTTTAATTCCTGTGGCTTTGTTGTTTTCAATCAAAATTTCTTCAATGGGAGTAGAAAATTTAAAATCAACTCCTATATCTTTTGCTAACTGAACCAATGATGATGTGATGCTATACATCCCATCTTTAGGATAATAGGCTCCTTTTACAATTTCTAAGTAGGGTATTACATTAAGAGTACCAGGAGCTAAATAAGGACTAGAGCCATTATAAGTTGCATAACGATTAAATATTTGAACCAATTTGGGATGTTCCAATCCAATTATATTTGATTCATTCATTGTTTTAAATGAATCTATTTTGCCAAAATTCAGTAACCCTTTTGCAATCGATTTTGTAAAATAATTTTTGAATTTATGCAATGAATTATGCAAAAAAACATCTGCTGTTAGATTGTAAATTGTTTCTGTTTTATTGAGATGTTTTGTGATTTTTTGAGCTGAAACGCCTGTTTTATCTGACATTTCATTGGCATATCCAAATTTTCCATCAAATGAATCAATGACCTCTCCATCTTCAAAAAAATACCTATACACAGGATTAAGCTGTGAATAATTAAAATATTCTCGTGGATTTTTTTTTGAGATCAAAAACAGTTCATCAACATATTCAGGCATTGTAAATACAGAGGGGCCCATATCAAAGCGGTAACCTTTGTTTGTTTCTGAGGATAATTTTCCGCCTGCAAAACTATTTGATTCAAAAATGGTTACTTGATAACCTTTATTTTGCATTCGGATGGCAGCTGCAATACCAGAAATGCCAGCTCCAACTATTGCACAAGTTTTATTTTTATTATTAGGCATTTATGCCTTTGATTTAAATTGATTTATTGCGTTTATAGTAAATTCAGAAAGAACCAATTTTCCGCTCATTTCAGCACGTTCAATTAGTAACGTATCCCAATTTTCTGTTCCTCTCCAAAATACTTTTTTTAGCATTTGCATTGCTTCTGGATTGGATTTTGAAAGTTTTTCAGCCAATGTGGATATTGCAACATCCATCTCTTCAGAGGTTTTAAATATATCAACATATAAACCTTTTTCTTTTGCCCACTGTGCAGATTGCCATTCAGTAGCATTTATAGATAAAGAGGTAAAGGCAGAGGTCCCTATTTTTCTTTCTACTGCTGGTCCAACCACAAAAGGTCCAATGCCAACAGCTAATTCACTGAGTTTAACAGAAGCAGAATCTACAGCTAATGTATAATCAGCAGCACTTGCAATACCAACACCACCACCAACTGCTTTGCCTTGTACACGAGCTATTACAAATTTTGGTGCTTTACGTATAGCATTAATTACCATTGCAAATCCAGAAAAAAATGTTTTCCCTGTTTCTAAGTCTTTAATAGAAATTAGTTCATCAAAGGAAGCACCTGCGCAGAACGCTTTTTCACCCTCACTTTGCAAAATAATTACTTTTGTATTGTTATTATTACCTGCATTTTCAATATTTTCAGCTAATTCTCTTAACAGTTTTCCTGGCATTGAATTGCTCTGTGGATGATAAAAAGTAATGGTAGTAATACCATTTATTGTTACTGATTTAATATGTCCTTCCATTGTTTTTAAATTTCTGCGAATATACAAACAAAATAAAAAAGCATCCGCCATTTGACGGATGCTTATGAACTAATGATTTAACCCTTAAATAAATATTATCACATTAGTTTTCTCTGTAAGCAGGTAATTTACCTTCTTTTATTAATTGTTTGCTTTTAGTTTTGTGTTCTTCAAAATTTCCGAAGCACAAAGCATCTAAAAGTTCAACTTTTGATAACTCGGGAGCATTCAATTGCTCTTTAATTTCTTTTTCACAACGATTTACAAATTTTTCAAACCTTTCAGGAGCCCAAATGTATTGGGTTTTAAACCAATCAGCTTTGCTTCTGTCAACTTTAAATTCTTTTGGCATATCATCGTTTAGTTTGATGTTGGTTTTAATATCCAAACCTTCAAAACGCTTTGGTAATAAACGATTATCAAATACTAGCGGACGGCTAATTTTAATAACGTGTTTCTTTTTTTTAGGGTCAATCATAGCCAAACCTTCAATGGTTAAGCCTTTTTTCTTCAGATGACCGTACTTTGACTCGAAACTTTTTAGTATTTCAAACATGGTATATTTTATTTAAGGGATGACAAAGTTAGTTAATTAAGTTATTAACATGTAAATATTTAGACTACTGAAACTCAATAACCTACGACTGTTGAAAAATCATAGATGAATTGATATTATTATAGATAAACCTTAGGATATAAATAATCTTGGTTTTATTTCCTTAAATTATTGTATTTCAGTTATTTAGTGTGCTTTATTTGAATTTTCATTTTAAATAAAATAAAAAAACCAAGATAAAGAGGAATAATAATTGAGTGCTAAGTTAATCATTTTTTACTAAACTTCAAATCATACATTACCAAAATTCCATGTTAATTAATATTCGTTTAATTTTTACAAAAAAATTAGCATATTTGTTGGTTCAAGATTAAGCATATACACATTTTTAGCTACTATTTAATATATGGCCTTTTTAGGAAGAAATAAAAATTTTAGATTAATACAGTTGATATTATTTATTGCTGTTTTTTGTATTATAAAACCAGAAACAGCAAAGGCTCAATTTTCATATACCATAGATGGAACAGTAACTAATGGTAAAAGAAAATTAGAAGGAGCTAACGTTACGCTTTTAAAAGGGAGCACAACGGTAAATCAAGCATCTACAACATCTAATGGTAAATTTAGCTTTAAGTTAGAACCTAATGCAAACTATACCATGAATGTATCCAAACCAGGGTATATTACTAAAAAATTTGTGTTTTCAACTTATGGAATTCCTGAAGATATAGCTAAAACCTATGATGGAGGATCTAAACCTGAAATTTCCATTTTCGAAATGCCGAAGGATCCTTCGGTCGTTTCCCAAATAAATTCTATCCTTAGTCAACCAATGGCTAAATTTTATTATGACGATAGAAAAAAGGATATAATTTATGATGAAGCGTATTCTCAGTCAATGAAAGAGGCTTTAGCTAAGTTATCCCAAATTGAAAAGGAAGCAGCCCAAAAAGCAGATGAAGAAGCTAAAAAACAACAGCAATTAGAATCGGCAGCTGCAAGTCAGTATGAGGCTGCAATCATAAAAGGAGATGCCGCATTCAATAAAAAGGATTATGTAACAGCTCGTGCAGCTTATGAAGATGCGTTAACAGTTAAAAAAGGAGAAGCTTACCCTTTAGGCAAAATAAAAGAGATTGAAAAATTACAAGCTGACGCAGCAAAAAATGCTCAAATAGAAGCAGATTATAAAGCTGCTATAGCAAAAGCTGATGCCGCATTAGCTTCAAAAAATTATGATTTTGCTAAAACAAATTACAATGATGCTCTTAAAATAAAACCAGCCGAAGCTTATCCAAAAACAAAATTAGCAGAAATAGATGCTTTATTGTTAAAAGAAAAATCAGAAAAAGAATTAAATGAAAAATATGCAGCAGCTATCGCAAAAGGTGATGCCGCATTTGCTTCTAAAAACTATGCAGCTTCAAAAACAGCTTATAATGATGCTTTAACATTGAAGGCAGCAGAAAAGTATCCAAAAGATAGAATTGCAGAAATTGATAAATTACTTGCAGATGCTGCTAACAAAGAAAAAGCAGAAAAAGAACTCAACGAAAAATATCTTGCCGCTATTGCAAAAGGCGATAAAGCTTTGTCTTCAAAAGATTATACAAATGCCAAAGCTGGATATAATGAAGCATTAACTCTGAAATCAGCTGAACAATATCCAAAAACAAAATTGGCTGAAATAGAAAAATTACTTGCTGATGCTGCAGCCAAAGAAGCAGCAGAAAAGGAAAAATTAGCTAAAGAAAAAGAATTGAACGATAAGTACAATGCTGCTATTGCAAAAGGAGATAAAGCAATTGGAACAAAAGATTACACAAATGCAAAAGCAGGGTATAATGAAGCCATTTCTTTAAAATCAACTGAACAATATCCAAAAGATAAAATAAAAGAAATTGACGCTGCTTTAGCAGAACTTGCCTCAAAAGATGCAGCAGAAAAAGCTCGATTGGCAAAAGAAAAAGAATTGAATGATAAATACAATGCTGCAATTGCAAAGGCTGATGCGGCTTTTTCTTCTAAAAATTATGTTGCTGCAAAAACGTCTTATTCAGAAGCTTCAATTTTAAAATCTGCTGAACAATATCCGAAAGATAGAATTGCAGAAATTGATAAGCTACTTGCGGACATAGCTGCTAAAGATGCTGCTGAAAAAGATAAATTAGCGAAAGAAAAAGAATTAAATGATAAATACAACGCAGCTGTAGCAAAAGGAGATAAAGCATTTGCTGCAAAAACGTATGATGCAGCAAAGTCAGGATACAATGAAGCGTTATCTTTTAAACCTAACGAGCAATATCCAAAAGATAAAATTACAGCAATAGATAAATTACTTGCAGAGTTAGCTTCAAAAGATGCCGCAGAAAAGGAGCGTCAGGCAAAAGAAAAAGAATTAAATGAGAAGTATCTTGCAGCTGTTGCAAAAGGAGATAAAGCATTTGCTGCAAAAGCGTATGATGAAGCAAAAGTTGGGTATAATGAAGCGCTTACAATCAAACCTGCAGAGGCATATCCCAAAACTAAATTAGCAGAAATAGATAAATTATTGGCTGAAGCTGCTGCCAAGGATGCCGCAGAAAAAGCTCGATTAGCAAAAGAAAAAGAACTTACTGAAAAATACGAAGCCGCAATAAAAAAAGCGGATGCTGATTTAGCATCAAAAAATTATGAAGGAGCAAAAGGTTCGTATAATGAAGCGTTGACATACAAACCTACAGAAAAATACCCAAAAGATAAAATAGCTGAAATCAACGCAATTATTGCAAAAGAGTTAGGTGCAAAAGAATTAGAAAAAAAATATGCTGATGCTATTGCAAAAGGTGATGCTGCTTTTGGCACTAAAGATTACGTTAATGCAAAAACACAATATAATGCCGCTTTAGCATTGAAACCAAGTGAACAATATCCTAAAGATAAATTGGCTCAAATTGAAAAATTATTAGCTGATGATGCTGCAGAAAAGGCTCGATTGGCAAAAGAAAAAGAATTAAATGATAAATACAATGCCGCTATTGCAAAAGGAGATGCAGCATTGAAATTAAAAACGTATGATGCGGCAAAAAGCGCTTACAATGAAGCGCTATCTTTAAAATCATCTGAACAATATCCAAAAGATAAAATCGATGAGATTAATAAAATATTAGCTGAATTAGCAGCAAAAAATGCTTCTGCTAAAGAGTTAGACGAAAAATACAAAGCCGCTATTGCAAAAGGAGATAAAGCTTTTGCTGCAAAAACTTACGAAGAAGCAAAAGCTGGGTATAATGAAGCATTAGAAGTAAAACCTGCAGAAGCTTATCCCAAAACTAAATTAGCTGAGATTGACAAATTACTAGCCGATGCTGCTTCAAAAGATGCAGCAGAAAAAGCTCGATTAGCAAAAGAAAAAGAACTAGCTGAAAAATATGAAGCCGCAATAAAAAAGGCTGATGCTGATTTAGCTTCAAAAAATTATGAAGGAGCAAAAGGTTTTTATAATGAAGCATTGACATACAAACCCGCAGAAAAATATCCAAAAGATAAAATAGCTGAAATTAATGCAATACTTGCAAAAGAATCTGGCGCAAAAGAGTTAGAAAAAAAATATACTGACGCAATAGCAAAAGCGGATGCATTTTTTGGAAATAAAGATTATGCCAATGCAAAAACACAATACAATGTTGCTCTTGGATTAAAATCTGGAGAACAGTATCCAAAAGATAAAATTGCTGAAATTGACAAGCTTTTAGGTGATGCTAATGCTGAAAAAGAAAGATTAGCAAAAGAAAAAGAGTTGAATGCAAAATATTTGGCTGCAATAACAAAAGGAGATAATGCTTTCAAGCTTAAGACATATGATGCAGCAAAATCTGCCTACAATGAAGCTTTAACATTAAAATCAAATGAACAGTACCCGAAAGATAAAATCGATGAAATCAATAAAATTTTGGCTGAACTCGCAGCAAAAAATGCTTCTGCTAAGGAATTGGATGAAAAATATAAAGCAGCAATAACAAAAGCGGACGCTTCTTTTTCTACAAAAGATTATAATGGAGCCTTAGCAAGTTATAACGAAGCCTCTGCAATCAAGCCAAACGAAAAATATCCCAAAGATAAAATAGCTGCTATAAATACTATTCTTGCTAATGAGGCAGGCAATAAAGAAAAAGAGGAAAAATATAAAATTTTAATTACAAAGGCTGATGAGGCTTTTGCTGCAAAAGAATATACAGTGGCAAAGCCTAATTATTCCGAAGCAAGTATCTTAAAACCTAATGAACAATATCCTAAAGATCAATTGGTGCGTGTGAATGATATACTTGCAAGTTTAGAAAAAAATAAAGTATTGCAAGATAAATATGAAGCTGCCGTTAAAAAAGCAGATGATTTATTAAGTGATAAAAATTATAATGCTGCAATTACTGCATACAAAGAAGCGCATACAATTAAACCAGGAGAACCGTACCCAAGCAATAAAATAGCCGAGATAAATAAAAAATTAGAATCAATTGAAAAAGCAAAAGCAAGAGAGCAAGAGTACAAGGATTTAATTGCAAAGGGAGATAAATTGATGTTGTCAAAAGATTACAAATTAGCAAAGGGTGCTTTTCAAGACGCATTACTTATAAAGGCTTCTGAGCAATACCCTAAGACTAAGATTGCTGAAATTGACAATTTGATGAAGAAGGGTAATACCGCAACTACTTCGACTGATGCTAAAAAAGATGAATTTAAAAATGCTTTAGCTGAAAAATATCCAGAAGGTATTACAGAAGAGTCGTCTCGGGAGAATAATGCGAAAGTAACTAGACGAATTGTTGTAAAAGGAAAAGAAGGGCATTTATATGTTAGAAAAGAAACCAGTTTTGGACCTATTTATTATTTTAAAGATGATGTTCCAATTACAGAACAAGAATTTATTAGAGATACTGAGGTACAATAAATAACTAAAAAATCAAAAACATGAAAAAAATATTTTTTGCTGTAATGGCAATTTTTGCGGGAATAAGTACATTTTCACAAACAGAAGTAGAATTAAAATTAACCATGAGAGATGGAAATGTAATGAGTGGGACATCTAAAATATCTAATGTTTCTTTAGTTACAGATTACGGCAAGTTGGAGATTCCTATTAAAAATGTTAGTTCTCTTGATATTGGAATTTCTACTGATAAAACAGTAAGTGAAAAAGTAGCAAACTTAATAAAGCAGTTGGCTAATTCTGCTGAGCAAATGCGTAAAAACGCGTACGAAGAATTAGTGAAAATGGATATTAGAGCGATACCTTCAATTTCTGATTTTATTTATAATGCTAAATATGAACCTTCTACATTTACTGATTTTACTGCTGATGCCGCTCTTGCCGAGCTTCAAGCAAAATACAATGTGAATGATGGCTATTCATCAAAGGATGTAGTTTCAATTGATTATGAATACTCAATGGGTGGAAAATATGATTTTGCAAAAATTGATTTAAAAACAGAATATGGCATACTGTCAATTCCGAAAGAAAAAATAAAACATATTGATGTTTTATATACTGGTGATAGTGGTTCTGGAGAAATGACATTTAAATTATTGGCAACAAAACATATTAGCTCTAATACAAATGGAGGTTGGTTAAAAACTGGAATTATGGTTAAAGCGGGTCAAAAGTTTTCTATAACTGCTACAGGTGAAGTAACTCTTGCAAGTTTATCTGGTGGGAAATATAAACCAGATGGAACAGTTGGGGGTGCAGCTGCTACAGATGCTAGTATAGAAGGTGAATACCAATATGGTGGAAATAACTATCCTTCATATGGAAATGTTGTGTTTAAAGTAGGTGAAATTTCAACACAAGCTTTAAAAGCGGGTGCTAAGTTTAATGGCAATTCCCCTTCAAGTGGAATGTTATATATTTCTATTTATGAAACCGTTTACAATGCTGCTAATACAGGAAGTTATACTGTAAAAATAAGTCTAAAATAATTTATGAATTTTTATAAATTTACAAGCAAAGCACTAATCATTTTATTGGTGCTTTGCTTTTTTTCATACGTTGCAAAATCACAGACTATATATTCTAACAAAGAAACTGCTTCTTTTGCTTTTACATTAGGTTTAACAAGTTCAAATTTGTATAATGATTCTATTACGTTTAAATCTGGTATATTATTTAATGCGGGATTTGTATATTCATTAACACTTTCAGAGAAAAGTAAATTAGGCGTTGAATTGTTATTGTCTGGAAAATCCTTTAAAAAAGAAAGTCCAATTGTAAAATATAGATTTGGATATGCAGACATTCCAGTTTATTATCAATACAATTTTTCTGAAGATTTTAAATTGAATGTTGGTGTACAATACAGTAAAAATATTTTTGGACAAAAAATCATATTAGATGGCACAAAAAAAAATGGAGTAAATACGCTGCCTTTTTCTACAAGTATTGATAATGATATAGGAATATTAGCCGGTTTAGAATTTAATTTTTTAGAGAATTTGAATTTAGGAGCCCGCTATACTTTTTCTTCAACTATTTTTTCGAAAGGAAATCCCTATTTAGGATTATTTCAGTTTTCAATTAAATATTATACTTGGCGTTCGCACAAACAATATTTTAATAAACATGAAGCTATTCAATAAAAGATGAAATACATTTTAGTGATATTGTTTTTTCTTTTTGATCAGTTTCAGTCGCAAGTTGTTGAATCCAACAAATATTGCTGGAAAGAGAATTACAATAAATTAAATTGTATAGAAAATAGGATTCCAGTACCTTCTGATTTTAAAAGAATTGAAGTAGTAAAAAACAGTTTTGCTGATTGGTTAAGGCATTTACCTTTAAAAGAAGGGAAACCCAATGTATTGCTTTATAATGGCCAACCTAAAAGTAATCAATCTGTTCATGTGGCTGTAGTAGATATTGATGTTGGAACAACCGACTTACAACAATGCGCAGATGCAGTAATGAGAATGCGTGCAGAGTATCTGTATTCTAAAAAAGACTATCAGAATTTACATTTTAATTTTACAAGTGGTGATAATGTGGGATTTGTTAAATGGAGCGAAGGGTATAGAACAGTAATTAAAAACAATAAAGTTTCTTGGGTAAAAAATTCAAATAAAGATGACAGTTATAAAACATTTAAAAATTATTGTAATATGATTTTCAATTATGCTGGAACTTCTTCCCTTAGCAAAGAGTTAAAAAAAGTTGACGATCTAAAAAAGATGCAAATTGGAGATGTGTTTATTGTTGGAGGTTTTCCTGGTCATGCTGTATTGGTTGTAGATATGTGCGAAAACAAAACAACAGGAGAAAAGCTATTTTTAATTCAACAAAGTTATATGCCTGCACAAGAAATACATGTGCTTAAAAATTTTACTAATTCAAAAATTAGCCCTTGGTATTCAATTAATTTCTCTGATGAATTAAAAACTCCTGAATGGACATTTCAAAAAAATCAGTTGATGCGATGGTAAGTTTTGTATTTACTCATAATTAAAAAAATAATGAATAAAATAATTGCAGCTATAAAAAAAGAGACACTAATTCTTATAAGAGATAGGGTGGGGCTTGCTGTTTTATTTATTATGCCAATGATTTTGATTTTTGTAATGACATTAATTCAGGATTCGGCCTTTAAAACATTAAATGAAAAGGGTATTCCTGTAATTTTTGTGGATGAGGATAAAGACTCGTTAGGAATATCAATTTATAAAGGGCTAAAAGCATCAGAATTATGTTCTGTATATGATTCAATAGACGGAAAACCTGCAACAATTGAAAATGTGAAGCAAGCTGTTGCCGATGGCAAATTTTTAATTGGGATAGTAATACCAAAAGGCGCTACTACTGCAATTAAGAAAAATGTTAGCTCCTTAGTACAACAAACTCTAGATTTGGATTCTACAGTTTTGCACACTTCCGACTCCGTGTCAATTCAAATTTTCATTGATCCTATTACAAAGAAATCATTTATAGTATCTGTTACTAGTTCTCTTCGCGAGTTTATTTCGGCTATAAAAACCCAAATAATGTTTAAAACATTTGCAGATGAAATTGCTGAAATACTACCCGAGAAGAAAAGAAGTACTGAAAACGCCTATCAGCAAACGAATATTATAAAATACAATGAAGAATATGCATCTAAAAGTATTGGAAAAATTGTTCCGAATGCTGTTCAGCACAATGTTCCAGCATGGACTATTTTTGCAATGTTCTTTATTGTGTTGCCACTTGCAGGGAGTATGGTAAAAGAAAAAAACGAAGGTAGTTTTCTGCGTTTGCAAACGATGCCTAGCTCTTTTTTATTATTCCTTAATGGAAAAATAATGACCTATGTTATTGTTTGCATGATACAATTTATTTTGATGCTATCTGTAGGTTTTTTGTTTTTGCCAATGATGGGAATGCCTGTTTTAGATATTGGAAATAGTATAGTGGGTTTAATTATAATATCATTTTCAACTGCATTTGCTGCTACTGGTTTTGGAATAATGATGGGTACCATATCAAAAACAGAGCAGCAAGGAGCAATTATGGGTGCTTTATCAATTCTACTATTATCAGCAATTGGAGGAATATGGGTACCTACTTATGTGATGCCTCAAACGATGAGAAATTTAAGTATGCTTTCACCTCTTAATTGGTCATTAGAAAGTTTTTATGAATTGATGCTAAGAGGAGGAGATTATACTTCTGTACTGTTAAATTCGTTCAAACTAATAATGTTTTTCTTGTTTACAATGTCAATTGCATCAGTAGTAAATAGTTTTAAAAAAAATATTTAAAATAGTTTGTATATGAAAAAAAACTTGTAATATTGTAACACGTTTCTGATAGTTATACTTCGTTATAACTAAAACAATCCAAAAAATATTGAAAAAAATAATCTAAAAAAATTAAAATCTATCCTGCAACGTATTTCTTTACGTATGCTAAATCTAACCTAATAAAAAATACATGTACGACATTCTCGATTTAAACAACAAACTTGTTGGTGAACTTAAAGAAATTGCAAAAAACTTAAATGTTCCGAAATACGAAACATTAAAAAAACAAGAATTAATCTACAAAATTCTTGACCAACAAGCAATTAATCCAGCTTCTGCTTCAACGGCTTCAGGCCCAGTAAAACAACCTACAGAAGAAACAAAAATATTACGACCAAGAAAACCACGTCCTGAAAATATTGATCAAGATTCGAAAATAAAAGAAACAGAGGCACCTGTAATATTTAATGATGAAGATTTTTCTTCTGATACAAAAATAGAAACATCTCAAACTGAAAATAAGGAATCAGAAGTAAGCACTACTCATTCTTCAACTGGAATGGAATCTACTTCTCAGGCAGATGCTGAACAAAAAAGTAATCCAAATCAGCACAACAATCAACGTTTTGAAAAGAAACAACAACAAGAATCATTATATAATTTTGATGGAATCGTAATTAGTGAAGGTGTTTTAGAAATTATGCCGGATGGTTATGGCTTTTTACGTTCATCTGATTATAATTATTTGAATTCTCCAGATGATATTTATGTTTCTCAATCTCAAATAAAACTTTTTGGGTTAAAAACAGGTGATACGGTTCGTGGAAGTATTCGTCCACCAAAAGAGGGAGAAAAATATTTTCCATTAATCAAAGTAGAAAAAATTAATGGACGTGATCCTAGCTATGTTCGTGATCGTGTACCATTTGAGTATTTAACTCCACTTTTCCCTTACGAAAAATTTAAACTTACTGGTCATTCAGAATCAAATATGAGTGCTCGTATTTTTGATTTAGTTACACCAATTGGTAAAGGACAACGTGCATTAATTGTTGCTCAGCCTAAAACAGGTAAAACTGTATTGTTGAAAGATATTGCAAATGCTATTGCAGCTAATCATCCTGAAACATATTTAATTATTCTTTTAATAGATGAACGACCAGAAGAGGTTACAGATATGGCTCGTAGTGTAAAAGCGGAAGTTATTGCTTCTACATTTGATGAGCCAGCTGATAGACATGTTAAAATTGCTAACATCGTTTTAGAAAAGGCAAAACGAATGGTAGAGTGTGGACATGACGTATGTGTATTATTAGATTCAATTACTCGTTTAGCGAGAGCCTACAATACAGTACAACCTGCGTCTGGTAAAGTATTAAGTGGTGGTGTAGATGCTAATGCATTACATAAACCAAAACGCTTTTTTGGTGCTGCACGTAAAATCGAAAACGGTGGTTCACTTACTATTATTGCTACTGCACTTACCGAAACAGGTTCAAAAATGGATGAAGTTATTTTTGAAGAATTTAAAGGTACTGGTAATTCTGAAATTCAACTGGATAGAAAAATTGCAAACAAACGTGTTTACCCTGCGATTGATATTATTGCTTCAAGTACTCGTAGAGATGACTTGTTGGTTGATAAGGAAACTCAGCAACGTGTTTGGATATTGCGTAAACATTTATCAGATATGAATCCTGTTGAAGCAATGGATTTCTTGAAAGATAGAATGAAAAATACACAAAGCAACGAAGAGTTTTTAATTTCAATGAATGGCTAATTTATAGAATGAAAAAAATTGGATTAAATGTAAAACTCGGTATCACCTCTGGGTTATTAATTTGTTTAGTGTGGTTTTTATCAGCTAAATCATTAGGGTATTATTCGCTGTCAATTTATAGCTACAAGTTTTACTCTACGATATTATTTCTTTTAGTTGGTGTTTTTATTTCAGCTTTATACGAAAGAAAAATCAATAATGGCGTTATAAGTTTTAAAATAGCTGTAAAAGCTGCTTTGCTTTATTGTATTGTTCTTGCTGTTATTATTACTGCCTTTAATTTTATTTATCATAAATTTATTGCTGTTGATGCTGTTGATTATTTTGTTAGTCAGGAAAAACAAGCTTGGATTGCAAATAATAGATCAGAAGCAGATGTGAATGAATATATTGTTCGTTATTATATTCCTTCGTTTGGTTCATTTCATACATTTATGACTACATTAATTTGGGGTGTTTTACTTTCATTATTAGCAGGAGCAGTTGTAAGAAAAAAATAATTTTTAAGACCTATTTAGCAAATGGAGAATAAAGATGACATAAAAAAATATTTTGATGAGAAGCAGTATATTACTGCAATAGTTGGCGCAAATGAATCCATAGAAACTGCTATTGATAATAGCGATAAAGTATCTACCTTAATATCTTTGCTAACAGATGATGCACATAAACATATAAAAGAAGAAGCTTTAATTACCTTAAAAAAAGAAAAAGGCGGTTATTTACTTCTTGCTGCAATTGAAAAAGTAAAAGAAGTAAATAAAAAAAGAATATTAATTGCTGCTTGTTGGGAATCAGAAATTGATTTTACAGAGCATTTATCCTTTTTTGTTTCCTTGTTATCTTCCGATGATTATTTTGTTTTTCTTGAGGCACTTACCGTTATTGAAAATATGGAGGGTACATTTAATAAAAAGGATTTGGCCGATAGCATTGAAAAAATCAAAACTTACAAGAAAAATATTACCTCTGAACAAATCGTTTTATTGAATGATTTGGAGCATAGGCTTACCGAAAAATTAGCAACTTTATAGCGAACTTTTATTAGTTTTCCTGCTTTTTTCAACACTTTTATTGAAAAACTTATAGTCTGTCAAAAAGTCTTCTTTCGATTATTAGTATTATTTTTGCAAAGAAGAAAACACTATGTCTGATATCATTCATCTTTTACCTGATTCTGTTGCAAATCAAATAGCTGCGGGGGAAGTAGTTCAGCGACCTGCATCTGCAGTAAAAGAACTATTGGAGAATGCTTTAGATGCTGGATCTACAAGCATTAAGTTGATTGTAAAAGATGCTGGAAAAACTCTTATTCAGGTAATTGACAATGGCTGTGGAATGAGCCAAACGGACGCCCGAATGAGTTTCGAACGACATGCTACTTCTAAAATAAAAAAAGCGGATGACTTATTTGCAATCAAAACCATGGGTTTTAGAGGTGAAGCTTTGGCTTCAATTGCAGCGATTGCTCAAGTTGAGTTGAAAACAAAACGTATTGGAGATGAAGTGGGTGTTGCAATTCATATTGAAGGAAGCGAATTAAAATCACAAGAAGCAGATAGTTGCCCCGAAGGAACAAGTATAGCTGTTAAAAATTTATTTTTTAATGTGCCAGCGCGTAGAAATTTTCTAAAATCCGATTCTGTAGAATTAAGGCATATTATTGAAGAATTTCAGCGGGTAGTCATTCCAAATCCAACTATTGCTTTTAGTTTGCATCATAACAATACCGAAATTTTTAATTTGCCTCAAAGTAACTTAAAGCAACGGCTAATGAACCTATTTGGCGCTAGTTATAATAATCGTTTAGTTCCTGTTGAAGAAAAAACGGACATTGTAAATATTAATGGTTTTGTGATTAAGCCGGAGTTTTCTAAAAAAACAAGAGGTGAACAATATTTTTTCTTGAATAAAAGATTTATAAAAAATGCCTATCTGCACCATGCTGTACAGTCAGCATTTGAGCAGTTATTGCCGAATGATAGTCATGCTTCTTATTTTTTAATGTTAGATGTAAATCCGAAAACAATAGACATAAATATACATCCAACAAAAACAGAAGTAAAGTTTGAAGATGAAAAAGCAATTTATGCTTTTCTTCGGTCTTCGGTAAAAAAATCATTGGGTCAATTTAATATTGCACCAAGCCTTGATTTTGATCAAGAGGAGCATCTTTATAATATTCCTTTAAAGCCTGTTGATGGAATTATTAAACAGCCTACTATTAAAGTTAATCCAGACTTTAATCCTTTTAAATCCGATTCGACCAAAACCGAAAAGCAAGCTTCTAATCAAAAAAATTGGGAGCGAATGTATAGCAGACATGCAAATAATCAGTTAGAGTTTGAAATACAAAAGAAAGAGGAACAACAAATTATTAATTCTGAGTGGGATAAAGATTTAAATGAAATAAACAAAAAACCATTATACCAACTGCATAATAGGTATATTCTATCTCATATTAAAACAGGCTTTATGGTTATTGACCAGCAAGGAGCTCACGAACGTATTATCTATGAACGATTGATAGACTCAATTGAAAATCAAAAATCATTGATACAACAAGAATTATTTCCAAAAACAATTGAATTGAGTACTTCTGATTATAATTTGGTGAGCGAACTTGCTGCTGAAATAAAATCTGTAGGGTTTGATATTAGCGAATTTGGAAAAAATACATTTGTAATTCATGGTATTCCTGCTGATTCATCAGATTTTGATTCTGTTCAATTGTTAGAAGGTTTAATAGAAAATTACAAACAAAATTTACAAGAGTTAAAAACAGATAAACGAGAAAATATTGCACGTGCAATGGCTCAAAATATGGCTATTAAGTCTGGAAAAATTATGATGCAAGAAGAAATGAATAATTTAATTGATGAATTATTTGCTTGTAAAATGCCATATACAACACCAAATGGGAAACCAACAATTACTACTTTTTCGATTGAAGATTTAGATAAAAGATTTAAAAAATAAGATATGTCAGACCAATACCGCCCACAAAAATTTCAAGTTTTACCACCAGTTGTAAAAAATCTTTTGATAATCAATATATTGATGTATATCATTACATTGGTTATTGGTGATAAGTTGGGTGTTGACTTAGTTGACCTTTTAGGATTACATTATTTTACATCCGAATTATTTAAACCTCATCAATTAGTTACATATATGTTTATGCATGGTGGTTTTGATCATGTGTTCTTTAACATGTTTGCACTTTGGATGTTTGGAAATATGCTCGAAAACATATGGGGTTCTAAGCGATTTTTAATTTATTATTTAATTACTGGAGTAGGAGCAGGTTTAATTCAATTAGGTGTAAACTATCTGACACTACAATCATTATACGAACAGATTTCTCCAGTATTACTAGAAGAGGTAAAAAATAATGGACTTAATTTTCTTCAGACAGGAAGAAATTTTATTGATCCTATTGCAGCTCAAGTCAATATGATTACAAATATATCAACTGTTGGTGCTTCTGGTTCTGTATTTGGTGTGTTATTGGCTTTTGGTATGTTGTTTCCGAATACTCAAATATTGATATATTTTTTATTTCCAATAAAAGCAAAGTATTTTGTTATTCTTTATGGTGCAATGGAACTGTTTTTAGGTATTGCTAATAATCCAGGCGATAATGTTGCTCATTTTGCTCATTTAGGTGGTATGTTATTTGGATTTATATTAATTAAATATTGGAATAAAAACAAGAGAGATTTTTATTAATTGAAATGGCTAACAACATTATAATTGAAGATATAAAAACAAAAATTAAGAGTGGCAATCCAGTTACCCGCTTAATTTTAATTAATGTTACTGTTTATCTATTTATTTCTTTGCTACGAATAATTAATTTTGTGAGCAATGAATCAGATTTGGTACTATCCTTTACTCATTCTGCAATTTCATTTTTTTCTTTTTCAATTAGTTTTAGTGGTTTTTTGCATGCACCCTGGACAATTATAACCTACTCTTTTTCGCATATTGATTTTATGCACCTATTATTTAATATGCTTACGCTATACTGGTTTGGCGAAATATTACTAAGATACACATCCTCAAAAAAAATCATTCCATTGTATATTTTTGGAGCTATCGCGGGAGGTCTGTTTTCTATGATTTCTATTGAATCATTGCCAGCACTATTAGTTTTTAAAGGATTACCTATGGTAGGTGCTTCGGCAAGTGTTACGGCAATTATTGTGGCTGCTGCAATATTGATTCCTAATTATAAACTAAACTTATTTTTAATTGGAGAGGTTAAATTAATTTATGTTGCCGCATTTACAATATTCATAAGTTTTTTAAATGTAGCTGCATATACTAATGTGGGTGGTAATTTGGCTCATTTGGGAGGAGCTTTAATGGGCTATATTTTTATTTCTCAATATAAAAAAGGAAAAGATTTATCGAAAGGAATTAATTTGTTTTTCGATTGGCTAAAAAAAATATTTAAGACTCAATCTAAAAGCACAATGAATGTGGTTCATAAACGTTCTTTTTCTGACGAAGAATACAATTACAATAAAAAAATGCAAGAGCAAAAAGTGGATGAAATATTGGATAAAATTTCAAAATCAGGATATGAAAGTTTAACAAAGTCGGAGCGAGAATTTCTTTCTAATGTGAATAAAAAGTAGTAATGTCTGATATACAACAATCAAAGCAAGAAAAGTTAAAGGAGCGCAAAAGATTGCGTTACTCTTTAAATAAAATTGCGATGTTTTGTAATCATTTGGTAGCTATCGCTTTGCTAATTTCTTATTTAGCACCGCATGTTAGCCCACAAAATTTTTGGCTCTTGGCTTTTTTTGGTTTAGCTTACCCTGTTTTGCTTGTGTTAAATTTATTATTTGTACTGTATTGGTTGATACAGTTTAAAAAGCGATTGCTTTATTCTCTTTTGGTAATTTGCTGCGGTTTAAATTTGTTTTTTAAAACCATTCAGTTTTCATTTTCAAAAATGCCAGAGAATGATAAGGCATTAACCAAAGTAATGTCTTACAATGTAAAATTATTTGATTTGTATAATTGGTCAAAAAATATCGAAACAAGAGATAATATGTTTCAATTCATAGAAGATGAAAATCCCGATATAATTTGCTTTCAAGAGTTTTATTCAAGAGATAGTAGTAAGTTAAATAACTACGATAGCTTAATAAATAAATCTAATCTAAAAAATGTTCATGTAGAATACACTGCTACTGGAAAATTTAAACAGCATTTTGGAATTGCAACCTATAGTAAATATCCTATATTAAATAAAGGCAAAATAGATTTCGGTTATAAAAGTAATAATGTTTGTATCTACACAGACTTATTAGTAGGGAAAGATACAATTCGTGTTTACAATATGCATTTGCAATCAATAGCTTTTAGCAAAGCTGATTATAAATTTGCTGAAGATTTGCATAATGATTCAGAAACCAAAGAAGACGTAGAGCGCTCAAAAAATATTTTAAGAAGGTTAAAGCGGGCCTTTGTAAAACGGTCTAAACAAGCTGATATAATTGGAGCTCATATTGGTTTATGTAAGTATAAAACGATTGTTTGCGGTGATTTTAATGACACACCGACATCGTACACTTATGAAACTATTTCCAAAAAATTAGAAGATTCATTTGTAGAATCGGGGAGAGGCTTGGGCAAAACATATTCCGGAGTGTTCCCTTCTTTTAGAATAGATTATATTTTGCATAGTAAAGAATTAAAATCTCATAACTATAAAACTATTAAAGAGGAATTTTCTGATCACTTTCCAATTGTTACTTATATAGAAAGAGACATAAAAAAGTGATGGATTTTGATACAGGGCTATTACTATTTTTGTTTTTGTCTCTACTGGCAGAAATTTTAGGAACAGTAGGCGGTTTTGGTTCTTCTGTATTTTTTGTTCCTATTGCTAGTTTGTATTTTGACTTCCATTCAGTTCTTGGAATTACTGCAATATTTCATTTATCTAGTAATATATCTAAAATCACACTTTTTAGAAAAGGAATTGATAAGAAATTATTGATTCAATTTGGTTTGCCAGCAGTCTTATTTGTTGTATTTGGTGCATTATGTGCCAATTATAATAACAGTAAATACTTAGAAAAAGCACTATCTATTTTCCTAATTGTTATTAGCTTAATTTTTATAATCTTCAGAAATTGGGTAATAAAGCCAACAAAAACAAATTCTTTTGTGGGTGGTGGTTTGTCTGGATTTATTGCAGGTTTGTTGGGTACTGGCGGGGCTATTAGAGGCATTACTTTAGCTGCCTATAATTTGGAAAAAGATGCATTTGTTGCAACTTCTGCTTTAATTGATTTTGTAATTGATTTTAGTAGAACAGGAGTGTATTTTTACAATGGTTTTATTCATAAACATGATTTGTATCTTATTCCATATCTTTTAGTAATTGGTTTTTTAGGAACATGGATAGGGAAACAAATTTTAAAGTATATATCTCAATCTGTTTTTAAGAATATTGTTTTGTTTTTGATTTTTGGAATAGGAATATTTTCTCTATACAATGTATTATTTTAGAATTCGATCCTATACCCAAAATAATAGAACAGCCCCAACTGATATTCTTTTTGAATACTTTCTGTTTCTGAATTGTATGATTCTCTGAGTATATTTTGAGTATTAAATATATTTTCTACAACAAAAAACATACTTTGAGCAGTTTTTTTGCGATTTGTTTTATAAGATACTTTTACATCAAATCGAGAATAATCTTTTTGCTTTTTAGAAAAAGCTTGATCATCATTGTAAATTGCTTTTTTTGCAATTTTCGACTTTTCAATATCAATTGGAGTATATCTGTTTCCTCCTGCTTGCGTGTATTTTAAGTCAATAGACATTGCTTTGTTTTTATTTTTTCCAATCTGTATTTCATAACCAACTAATCCATTTGCTACAAAATTTCCATTATAACTAGTATTTCTTATTACATTATTTTTGTCTTTGTATTTTGAATCATATAAAGAAAAAGTTGTAAGAAAATAAAAATGATTACTAAAAAATTTTTCTAATGTAATTTCAGCCCCATAATTATTACCACTTCCAGTATTTATTAATGTATCAACTAATGGAATACCCTCTAGCGCATTGCCAACATTTATCATACTAAAAGAAGAATTCCAGTTTTGTTGTACAGGAAAATTGTATAAGTATTGATAATAACTTTCGAATTTTAATCTGAAGTTTTTGTAAAAATTGTAATCATAACTTAATACTAAATGCTGACTTCTGCTCAAATCTAAATTTCTGTTGCTCCTGTAATAACTATCAGTTGAAGGAATATAAGTTTCATAAAAATAATAGATAGTGGGCTGCATCTGGCTGTGCATTCCGTATGCTAAACTTAAATTTTGTTTTTCGTTTAATTGTAAACGAGCACCAATCCTAGGTTCTATAGCCCAAGAATTGTTAAGTAGGAAATTTTGGTAGTGAACACCGCTATTTATTGTTATTCTGCCAGTAGGGCGAAATTGCCAGTGTATAAAACTTTGAATTAAATTAGCTGTAGAGTTTTTAACATTTAAGCTGTAAATGTATTGTTGATATTGGGTAGAGTAGGTGTATGAGCTTGCATCAAAATAAATAGTTTGGAACGTTATTCCGGTTTTTATTAAATGTTTTACATTGATTTTTTTTGTGAAAGTATAATTTGCAATAAAATTAGCTTCCGTTGATTTGTTTTTTCTATCTAAAAACTTGGAATTGTCAATTTTTGAAATGGTATCAATAAATGCATCCAATAAAGAGCCAGAAGCAGAAATATTTAATTTCCCTGATGTTTTATCGTTAAAAAAATAAGTGTGCGAGGCACCTGCAGCACCCATACTTGTTTGAAAAACTAAATCCTCTCCTTTAGTGATATAGCTCCAGTCAGATGGTTTTAGTTCGCTATCTAATAATGATAGTTTACTCTTTCCGCCAATTCCCCAAAGGGTAAATATTCCTTTCTTTTGAGTTGGTAAATTTATTTTATAGCAAAGGTCTTGATATTCCGGACTTGCAGAAACGCCAAATCGAATTCCTAATTTATTAAATACTTCCAGTGTAGAATACCTATAGTTAACCAAATAAGAACTGCCTTGTTTTTTAGAAATAGGACCTTCGGCTCCTAATTCAACACCGTTAATTCCCAATTGACCTGTGAACTCTGTTTTTTCATTGTTACCATTTCGTAGCTTTAAATCGAAAACAGCAGCAGTTTTATTTCCATATTCAGAAGGGAATGCTCCCGTTAAAAAATCAGAATTTCCTAATACATTGTTGTTTAACATACTGATCGGCCCTCCAGTTGCTCCTTGTGCCGAAAAATGATTTGGATTTGGAATATCAACACCTTCCAATCTCCACAAAACACCTAGTGGGGAATTTCCACGTACAATAATATCATTTCTTGCATCATTGCCACTTGATACACCTGCATAATTAGCAACCATTTTACTTGGGTCTCCACGACTACCTGCATAACGGTTAGTTTCTTCAGCTAAAAAATTTCTAGAGCTTACAGTTACCAAATCATTATTTGCTTTTGTTTTGTCTGTTTCAGCTATTATTTCAACGGTTTCTGTTTGATAAACTTTTTCTCTTAATTCTACTGTTAAAACAATTTCTTTTGCAGAAGTTAAAATAATATTTGAAACAAAAACATCTTCATACCCAACAGAAGATACTTTTATTGAACGTCTTCCAACTGGGATTTTTTCAAGCCTAAATTTACCATCAATATCTGTTGTGCTACCAATTAGAGTATCACTATTTAATAAAATAATATTTGCTCCAAAAATGATTGATTTTGAATCAGCATCAATCACTTTTCCTCTGATAGTTTGTGTGTATGTTTGCGAATGCACTATCAAGCAAAAAGTAAAATAAAAGAAGATGAAAAATACCTTTTTCATTTGCCAAAAATACTATTGTTTAGTGAATTGAATTGGATAATTTAAAATATTCAAAAAAATATTTTGATTGAGCTATAATTAATAACTTTACAAACAATGAAAAAGTTTACTTTTTGGCAACAAATAGGCGTTGGAATTAAAAGTTATATTCAAGCATTAGGCTTTGTTTTTAATAATGGATTGTGGGTTTATTTTATTTATCCAATTGTACTTTCTATTATAATGTTTTATGCTAGCTTCTCTCTATCTACTCTTATTGCTGGTGAGCTAGAGAGCTGGATAAAAGGATTGATTGGATTTGATGAGGCAGAAGGCTGGTTAAGTTATGTGAATGGACTTTTGCATTTTTTTCTTCTAATTGCATTAAAAATTGTCTTTTTCTTTATTTATTCTACTTTTAGTAAATACATTATTTTAATTCTGATGTCTCCGCTTTTGGCTTTGCTGTCTGAGAAAACAGAAGAAGTAATTACTGGCAAAAAATATCCTTTCAATTTAGCTCAATTTTTAAATGATGTTCTAAGAGGTATTACACTCGCATTAAGAAATTTATTTATTGAATTTTCTATAATTATTGCCTGCCTATTTATTGCATGGATACCCATTTTAGGTTGGATAACACCATTAATACTTTTACTAATATCTTATTATTATTATGGTTTTTCAATGATAGATTATTGTAGTGAACGAAAGCGTTTGGCTATTGGGGATAGTATTAAATATATTAGACGGAACAAAGGTCTAGCAATTGGAAATGGATTTATTTTTTCATTCTTATTTTCTATTCCATTTGTAGGAGTAATATTTGCACCTATTTTAGCATCTGTTGCAGCTAGTATTGCTGTAACAGAAATTGATAAGCACTAAATTTATGTCGAAAGTAAAAATATCTGTTGTTTCCTACTTGAATTCTAAACCTTTTATTTTTGGTTTAGAAAACTCTGAATTAATAAATAAAATTGATTTACAGCTTGATATACCTTCTGTTTGTGCTCAAAAACTTCAAGATGGGATAGTGGATGTTGGTTTAATACCTGTTGCTATTATCCCTCAATTGAAAGAAAGTTATATAATAAGTGATTATTGCATCGGTGCTGAAAGTAATGTAGTATCCGTTTGTTTGTATAGTGATGTTCCTTTAGACAAAATAGAAACGATATTATTAGATTATCAATCAAAAACATCAGTTGTTTTAGTGAAAATATTGGCTCAATCATTTTGGAAAATTAATCCTAAATGGGAAAATAGTATTAAAAATTTTGAAGATACTATTTCTGAGGCAACTGCTGGAGTTATCATTGGCGATCGCACATTTGGTATAAATTCAAAATACACTTATAAATATGATTTAGCTGAAGAATGGATAAAATTTACTGGCTTACCCTTTGTTTTTGCCTGTTGGGTTTCTAACAAACAACTACCAGTGAATTTTATAAATAATTTTAATTCAGCATTAGCCTATGGCATTGACAATATTATGGTAATAAGTGCTGCGATTCAGGAAAAAAACGACTATACCGTTAATGTAGAAGAATACTTGACCAACAATATTAGTTATAGCTTTTCTGAGAGAAAAAAACAAGGTTTAGCCATGTTTCTAGAGTATCTGAAAAATCTTTAATGATTAGCATTTTTGTAATTGAGTATAATTCAATATATTTGTTTTATAAGAAAAAATTAATAGAAAAATTGTATGAAAAAGATTGTTTATGTGTCATCCTTGTTGATTTTCTTGTTTGTGAACGTTGTGAGTGCACAAAAGAAAAATGTAATAGAAAAAAGCGAAGACCAAATTAAAATGTTTAATGCACAGCAAAGTTTTTATGCTGGTGATTATCAAAAAGCATTAAGCATTTATAAAGATGTTTTGGCAGGAAAGCCCAATGATGCAGGACTGATGGG
This sequence comes from uncultured Chitinophaga sp., assembly GCA_964549315.1. GTDB lineage: Bacteria > Bacteroidota > Bacteroidia > 2-12-FULL-35-15 > 2-12-FULL-35-15 > 2-12-FULL-35-15. Next base: position 42,991 of record CAZJUY010000013.1, read on the forward strand.
ACGTATTTCTGAGTGTCATTTTATGCTAAAGCAGTATAAGGATGCGGTAGAAATGGGCGAAAAGGCAAAATCTATTGATGAAAAGGCATATGAAAACACTGCACTCGTTTTAGGAAAAATATACCACCAAGATGAAAAATTGGATGAGGCACTTGTTGAGTATAATTTTTTTAAAGGAATAGTTGGTGAAGGAGCAAAGGCTAAAGAAAGTGATATTGAAATGTATATTCGCCAAATAGCAACTGCAAAAGAACTAATTGCAAGTCCTGCGTCTGTGAAGGTTGAAAATATGGGAGATAATATTAATTGTGAATTTGATGATAAGGCGCCAATGGTTACTGCGGATGGTAAAACATTAATATTTACCTCACGAAGACCAGGAAAATCAAGTTCTGTGGATAAAGAAGGCGATAATAAATACTTTGAAGATATTTATATTTCTCGTTGGGATACCCTAAAAAAGATGTGGTCAGATGCTGAATTAATTCCTGGATCTATCAATACTGAAACTCATGATGCTTGTACTAGCATTTCTCCTGATGGGAAACAAATATTTCTGTATAAAAATGAGTTTGACGGAGAATCAAGAGGTGGTGATATCTATGTTTCAAAAGTAAGTTCTTCTGGTAAGTGGGGTTCTCCAAAGGCAATGGGAAAACCTGTAAATACAACTTTTTGGGAAGGGGGAGGATGTCTTTCTCCTGATGGAAAATCATTTTATTTTGTAAGTGAAAGACCTGGAGGACTAGGGCATGGTGATATTTATGTTTTAAAGAAAAAGACTAGATCTGAATGGGAAAAGGCTCCTGTTAACATAGGATCAGAAGTAAATACATCAGAAGATGAAGGCGGTTTGTTTTTAGCGCCAGATGGCAAAACATTGTTTTTTACATCTAAAGGCCATAACTCAATGGGAGGTTACGATATTTTTAAAACAACTTTTGAAAATGGAAAATGGACAAAATCTGTTAATTTAGGTTATCCTATTAATACAGTAAATAATGATTTGTGTTTTTCTATTTCTGTTGATGCAATGGAGGGGTATTTTACAAGTGATAGAAAAGGAGGTTTGGGAGAACGTGATATTTATAAAGTAGATTTGTCAAATTATACTGTTCTAGATAAGGATATGGGAGCAAAAAAAGATCCGAACGCACCTGTTATGGCAATTCTTAAAGGAGATGTGTTTGATGCTACTAAAGGGTCTGGAATGGAAGCAGAAATTGTTATTTATAATGAAGCCGGAGAAAAAGTAGCTAGTACTATGGCAAGTGATGGGAGTGGAGAATATTTTATTACACTTTTAGCAAATAACACATATCAAGTTAAAATTGATGTAAAAGGATATAAGCCCATTGAAGAAAAAGTAGAGATAAAAGCTGCAAAATCAGGGGCCACAACAGTTGTAAAACACTACCTTTTATATAAAAAATAAAATTTAAATATTTAATAATAAAAAGCCTAATCATCGATTAGGCTTTTTATTTAAATACTGGAGGTAATTGATTATTATAATCGTTTCTAAAACTACTTATTGCTAAAAGCCTCCACCTTAAAGCTGCTTTTGCATTTAATATATCAAGTATAGGCAAATCGTCTGTTAGTACAACAGCATTAGAAATATCAATTGTATTATCCGAAATATAATTATCATTAGGTTTTAGGGGTGATAAAGAGGCATGAAATAATAAATTGTTTTGATCTTCATTTTTGTCAGTAGGCAAAACTCTAACATTAAAGCCAGAAGTAAAAAAGGTTTTATAAATAGAACGCATTGCTCTTCCTGTTTCACCATGAATATAACCCATACTGTTCACAAATACAATTCCATCTTTGTTTAAAATATTTTTGGTTTCTTCAAGAGATTCTAATGTAAACACATGATTTGGAGGGTCCTCTCCTTTGAATGTGTCAAATATTACAATGTCGTATTTTTTTTTGCAGTTTTTTATGTAATGGCGAGCATCATCAATTGTAATATTTGTGTGATTTGATAAATGAAAAAATTCTTTTGCCACATTTGCAATGCGTTTATCTAATTCACAGGCATCTACTTCAAATCCTTTTTCTGAAAGTACCTTTGCGATACTTCCTCCGCCTAAACCAAGCAAAAGCACTTTTGAGTTTTTAGGGTAATCATTTAAATAATCAGCAATTCTATAAACATAAGTGAAGTATTTTTCCTCATTGCTTTTTTCATCAGCCAATGAATCATACATGGTTTGAGAAATTCTATTTACAAACAACCATCTACATTTTCCAACCTCTATACTATCTTTGTATCTCGGGTAATCCAGTATTAATAGTTGTCCTAAAAGCCCTTCTGATTCATAAACCAATTTTATTTTTGAATCAGTTGAATTGTAATTGCTAATTGAAAACGACCAAATAGAAATTAAAATTAGTAGAGCAGCTGATTTTATTTTTTTGTTGCGTAGCAATATTACGGCAGGTAGTATTCCTAATAGAATGCCTGTATAAATGCAAGGTTTAGTTAAACCAAATTCTGGAATAATTAAAAAACCAAAAGTAAAAGTTGCAATAATTCCTCCTAGTGTAGAAATAGCATAAATGATTCCTGCTGCTTTTCCACTTTGTTCTATGTTAGTGGTTGTGATTTTAATTATAAGAGGAGAAACCATTCCCATCATAAACACAGGGGGTATTAAAATACAACTAGCAGAAACCAAGACAGAAGGAATTAAGCTATGTGAACCTACTAACCATAATATCATTTTTGAAGTAAAAGGCATACAAATAGTAAAAATACTAGCAGCTATTAACACATAAAAAAGTGTAAAATTATTTTTTGATTTATATGAAAGCATTCCTCCACAAAAATATCCAGCAGCTAAACCTCCAAGTGTTATTGCTAAAACAGATGCCCAAACATATAATGATGAGCCAAAATAAGGGGCTAGCATTTTAGCTCCTAATAACTCTGTTGCCATTACGGCACCGCCTTCAATGAAAGATAATAAATAATAAAAATATTTGTTTTTTGGAATGTCCATAATTGATTATTCTTTTTTTGTTTTTTTACTATTTAATACTCCTAAATATCTTTGATAAAGATCTTTAAAAGAATCAAACTCTTCTCTATAAAAAACGCCAACGCCTTGTGTGTAAGGCGCATAAGTGTTTGTAGCATTATTGTCGTTTGCTCTGTTAAATGCTTTTATTCTCATTTTTCCATCATTCGTTATTTTATAATCAACATTTACATCACCCACTAAACTGTTTGTGTTCTGATTATTATTATTTACACCTAAGTTTCCATCAATACTTAGCTTATCATTAAATAACTGGGTTGACATTGCAACTCCTAATTCATCTTTACTTACTGCATCCCCTGGTCTGTATTTAATACCTATATCAAAATCTTTACTGATTTTACTAAGCATATTACTCAGTTGGTTTGATAAAAGTTCAAAGGTATTAGCATTTGCTGCAGCAACAGCATCAGGGCCTCCACCAGTTCCACTTAGTTGTGATGGAGTAACGAAGCTATTTAAAATTAACAAAGCAAATACTTGTCTATTTATTTCAGATTCAGTATTAATATACCCCAATACTTGTTGGCGAATAGTTGGGTCAATGGTAGGTAGGTTAACATCAAAAGCAATTTCAGGAGTTAATAAATCATCTGTCATTATCAACTTTAGATCCACTGGGTATCGTTTTTTGTATGCTGCGGTAGAATCACTAGGAAAAAAAGGTTTTATAGATGCTTTTGCTTTGTAGATGGCGCTTATGTTTAAGTCCGCTTTGTATGGAACCCCATTCCATTTGATTGTACTTCCATTTTCAATGTCAAACTTTTTATTAATAATATTTTGTAGCGTAAATAAATAATCGCCATTTTCTATTACATAATCACCATACATTTTAAAGTCGCCAGTAGGAGATATTTTAAGTTTTACATTGCCCGAACCTTTTGCTTTAATAACATCACCTACTTTTTGATCAAAAATTAATTGTATTTCAGCATCTGGTGTTACTTCCACATCAAAATTTAATACGATTCCATCCAATTCTATCTTGTAGTCCTTAGGCTTATTAAGTGAATCTTTTTTTATGAAGGTAATAAAATTATTTTCGCTAACTTCAGATGGACCAGCAAGAGGAATAAACACTTTGGTTATTTCCGTTTTCGAAAGCACATTTATTTTGTCTGATTTATCTACAGAAGTAATTTTTTCTGTTTTTACATTAGCATCTATCAAAAGATTATTATCAACAAACCCGAAGATATTAATCAATCCAGTAGCAAATGCAGTTCCATAGTACAAACTATTATCAGCTTCGGTCGTATTTAAACACATAAATTTATTTGCATTTATATCAAAATCGAGTTGGAATTTATTAAAATTGGTATGGAATACATGCCCATTAACAATAGCTTTATTGCTGTTAATATCAGATATAGTAGCATTTTCAATTGCAAATGAATTGTGATCAATTAAAATTTCATTATTAAATTTGTAGCTTGTTTTTAAATAGCTTACTGTTATTTTTTTTGCATCCACATTTAGCTTGCCAAATAATAATGGTTTCTCGACTGATCCTTTAATAGTAATATTCCCATCAAGCGTCCCTATAAAGTCATCACAGTATTTCTTTACAAAAGGTTCAAATAATTGTAGCTGTATAGACTGTAAATTCAAATCGAAATCAATATTTTCTTCTTTGTTTTTTGGGAAATAATAACCTGAGAATAAGATATTAGGAACTGTATTAAGAGTAAACTTTCCATTTAAATAAAGCGCATCTTTATTGTTATCCCATAAGCTTGCTACATTCCCGTTTCCAAGTTCATTATCATTAATGGATAGTGTTTTAAAATTGTTATCACTTATAAAAATTAAATTTTCGTATAAATTAGAAAGCGTTGAATTTCCGTTTAGTATCCCTTTTAATTTGATACCGAATGGCGAAACGAAAGGATTTATATTGGCTAAATCAAAATTTGTTACATCTAGTTTTAGTTGGTCTTTTTTGTTTTTTGAAATAATTCCATTTAATCCAATTGACTGATTGTTATGCTCAAAAGTGAGTTCTTTTACGTTTATATAGGAAGAATCTACAAACACCTCATTTGTTTTATTAACTACCCATAGAGAGTCTGAGATTATAAACTGAGAGGGTAATATTTTAAATAATATGGATTTGTTTGGATTAAAAGTTAAGAAAGCTTGAATATCTCCTTTTGTTGATTTTTTTGTTTTGTTATCCCATTTTATATTTAAGCTGATACTATCATTTAGCGTTCGACTGTTTACAAAAAAGTTTTTAAATGAAACGCTATCCGAAACACTAATTCTATCACAATTGCTAATTAAATCAAGTTTTTGATTGTTTGTATTTGCTGAAGTGTTTAAATTGAAAAATTCAATTCCTGAATATTTTATTTTGTCAAAATTGCTTAATAGTGTAACTACATTGTTGTTGCTATTAAATGAACCTTCAATTTTTGATTTTGGAGCAATCTCTAATTCGGGTATGAATAATTTAGTTACTTTTTCTGGTTTTTTAAATTGTATTAGATAATCAAAATTTTGGGCAAGAGTAGATGTTGGTTTTGTAAAATAATTTGGTGCGTAATTCCATAATATTCTTTCAACTGACTTTGGCAATTCAAGAATTTTAAAATTACCTTTTACACTTATGTCTGCAAAATCAGAAAATAGCTTTAATGACTTTTGCTTTCCTTCTTCTTCCGCAATAAGATTAAAAACACTTAATTTGTAACTCTTATTGTCTTGTTCGTAAATAGTATTGTCAAAATTTATTTGACCAATAAGGTTATCAATATTATTCCCTACAACATTTATAATTACTTGGGTAGATAGGTTTGTTTTCTTATTTGTTTTTATAAAATGTAAAGCACCTAAATCAGCACGATTAAGAGTTGTAATAAAATCCAAAGTCGGAAGTTTAGAGTTAAAATCTACTTTTCCAATAAAATCAAAATCAATATTGTCATCTTGAACATTTAGTTTTCCTTTAAATATTTGTTTTGCAACATTACCTTCGATAATAATATTCTTGTAATTATATTCATTAAAATCAAGGCTATTTATTTTTCCTGTTAATTTTGCATGTAGGTCTTCTATTGTAAATCCTTCCCCATCAATATTGGCATCTATAGTGGCCTTTCCAAGCAGCGGAGCACCTAAAAATTTACCAAAATCAAATTGTGTTGATTTTATTTTTCCTTTATATGTTTCTTTGTCTTTTTCATTGTCGTGCCTTACAGCTATATCAGTTGAAATTACACCAAGGCTTGTATTGAAATTTCCATAAGAATAAAAATCATTATATAATCCTGTGAAGTTTCCTTTGTAAGTTATTTCACCAAGCAATGAAATGTTTTTTGGTACAGACAATTTTTTTCTTTCGCTAAAAGGAGGTATTGGTATTTGATTTAAATCATAGTAGTCGGTAGTTAGTTTTGTTATATTCAATCGAATTAATGTTTCATCAATATGAGGTAAGCCTGTTAAAGTAACATCGCCCATAAAATGAGTTTTTCTACCTAAGTATATATCCATATCTTTTCCTCGTAAATCATCTATTTTTCCACTTATTTTTCCCGTAATATCTAAGCGCTCATATAAACCAAATAAATCAGAAGCAAAGTAGGCTATATCACTCATTTCTAATTGTGAATGTTCAAAATCGGCTTTTATTTTTACTTTATGAATAAAGTCTAAATAGTCTCTATAGCTTTTATATTTAAAACTTAAATCAGTTTTTATATCACTTTCAGGGGTTTTTAATTTTAGTGCATCCATTTGTAATCCAATAGGAGAGATACGCACATAAGAACTTAAATTTTTTATAACAAAACCACTCTTTTCCTTTGCTGCCAAATAATCTATAGTAGCACGTATGGTATCTTGCTCAATTTTTAAATCAGAAAATCGGCCGTTAATGCTTTGGGCGCGCAAATCAAAAAAATTAATGCCTTTTGTGATTAAAGTATCATGTTCATTTTTGTAAGAAAAATCAACATTAACACAAGTAACTTCTTGTATATTTATTTTCCAAGGCTCACGAGGGGCGTGTTTGGTGGTGTCGCCATCATCAAAAGCATCAATAATAAATTGCATATTAAAATCATCATCGCTTGCGTATTTAATAATTTTTGATTTTGCTCCTAACAACCCAACGTTTTTTATGTTTATTGTTTTTCGTTTGGAATCAATATCATTAATGCCAAGATTTACTTTTTTAGCATAAAAGAGTGTGTCTTTGTGTAAATCTTGAATATAAATATCAGTAATTACGATACGCTTATAAAATGAAACTTCTAAACCGCCAATTTCAACAGTAGTATTGAGTTTTTTAGAAAGATAATCAGCAGCCTGATGAGCAAGATAATTCTGTACACCACTAAATTGAAGTAGAACAAAAGTAAGTACCACAATCAATACAATTGTAGCTACAATCCTAAATAATATATCCGCTATTTTTTTAATACCTTTGTTCTGTTTTAAAATGCCACATTTAATGTGGTACGAAGTTAATGAATATGCTTAAATCTACTATTATTTTAGGAATTGAATCATCATGTGATGATACTGCTGCTGCAGTAATTAAAGATGGCAAAATACTTGCCAATATTATTGCCAATCAAGAAGTTCATAGGCAATATGGTGGAGTAGTACCAGAACTTGCTTCAAGAGCTCATCAACAAAACATAGTACCTGTGGTGGATGCAGCACTTAAAAAAGCTGGAATTTCTAAAAATGAATTGGATGCCATTGCATTTACGCGTGGTCCTGGCTTAATTGGTTCTTTGTTAGTAGGTACTTCTTTCGCAAAAGCAATGAGTTTGGGTCTTGATATCCCTTTGATTGAAGTAAACCACATGCAAGGACATATTTTAGCACATTTTATCGATGACGAAAAACAAGAAATGCCAACATTCCCTTTTATTTGTTTAACAGTTTCGGGCGGGCATACACAAATTGTTTTGGTGAAAAATTATTTTGATATGCAGATATTGGGCGAAACTATTGACGATGCTGCGGGTGAAGCATTTGATAAAGCAGCTAAAATCATGGGGTTGCCATACCCTGGTGGGCCACTAATTGATAAATTTGCAAAAGAAGGAAATCCTCACAAATTTAAATTTACCAAACCACAAATACCAGATTTAAATTTTAGTTTTAGCGGATTAAAAACTAATTTTCTTAACTTTATTAATAACGAAAGTGCTAAAAACCTGAATTTTGTTGAAGAAAACAAGGTGGATATTTGTGCTTCTATCCAATTTACCATTATAGAAATTTTAATGGATAAGTTAACAAAAGCTGCTGCGGAAAACAATATTAATCAAATTGCAATTGCTGGTGGCGTTTCTGCCAACTCGGGATTAAGAGAAAAACTAATGGAGATGCAAACAAAATTGAATTGGAAAGTTTTTATACCTAAATTTGAGTATTGCACAGATAATGCTGCAATGATTGCAATAACTGGATATCATAAATTTTTGCAAAAACAATTTGCCGAGCAAGATGCAAAGCCCTTAGCAAGATATAAACTGTAAAATGAAATTACTCCGTTTCATATTGATTGTACTTTTTGTCTTTGCTTATATAAGCAATTCAAGAGCAATAAATTTTGAAGCCGATACTTTAACTCCTTTAAAACCTTTACCAAAACGCAAAAAACCGTATCCCTATCAACCTATTGTTATAAAAACAAGCCCAACAGCTTTACTTTATGGTGGAGTATTTCCGCTTACATCAGAATACCGATTGTCGATTGAAATGGCAAGTACTAGGACACAATCCGAACAACTATCAATTTCATTGATACAAAAAAATATAATATTTTTTCTGTTCGAAAAAAACCAAGGAACATCAACAAATCAAACTTTAAAAGTAAGTGGTTGGCGTCTGCAATATGCTCATAAATTTTATTTGGTAAATCGCAATCATCATGCGCCTTACGGCTTTTATGTAGCTCCTTTGGTTTCTTATACTAATGCCCAAATAGCACTTGGTTTAAGTAGATATTATTCTCAAACCTATTTCGACTTCCATCATTTTAATTTTGATTTAACAATGGGTGTGCAGGTTGGAAAAAAGGATAGATTAACACTTGAAATATATTGGGGTGCAGGCTATAAAAAAAATACTGTTTATTATCATTCCTCTGCATTCAAAATTACTCCTTATGATACTTCTGATTTTGGAGATTTTTATAATTCCAATGTTCATCTTCTTTTTGGAATTAATATTGGGATTTCGAAATAGAGTATAATCTAATTAATCTTTTTTATTTCGATTACTGTTTGTGCGCAAGTCATGTTGAGCCTGTCAAAACATTTGGGTATGCTTACACACACTCTTCTACAGGCTCAAAGTGACAGCGTGCAAGTGCATACATAAAAACATTATTAGTACGTCATTGCAATGTACGAAGCAATCCATAAGTAGCGTATTGTTTAGAGATTGCTTCAGTCGTACCTCCTTCGCAATGACAAAACGTTCTCGATTCCGCTCAAACTGACTGTGCACAGTCAGTTCACTATAGCCAAGCGTAGGTCATACTGTGCTCAGCCTGCACTGAGTTTATCGAAGTGTCGAAGTATGGGCGATAAATTTAAATTGAAGTTATTTACTTTTCGAATTGTTCTATCAGAAAGCGTATTTTTTATTTCCAATCAGATTTTAGTAAGGAATAAATTTCACTATCAATAAAATTTCCATTGTAATAATAACTTTCTTTAAAGTAAGCTTCTTTTTTAAAACCAACGCTGGTAAGTATTTTTCTTGAATTGTTATTCTTTGGGTTTATGTTTGCTTCTAAGCTATGTAAGTTTAATTTGTTAAAACCAAAATCAATTATGGTAAGCATGGTTTCTTTCATATAACCTTTGCCCCAGTAGTGAGGTTTTAAAGTATAGCCAATTTCAGCACGGTGGTGTTCTCTTGTAATTTTCCAAAAAGCAAAATCACCAATGTATTCATTGGATTTTTTTTCGATAATTGCCCAAAACATTCCTTCTTTTTTTGAATAAATTTCTAAATTTTCTGTAATAAATTTTTCGGAGATTTCTATTGTCTTGTGCATTTCTGCATCCATAAACTCCATTACTTGGTCATTGTTTCGGAGGTATTGCAGGTGCACAGCATCATCTAATGTTTGTTTTCTGAAAATTAAACGTTCACTTTCTAGAGTAGGGAAGTGGTCAAAATATATATCGTTAATCATTTGTTTGCCCTTTTTCTAATTCGTTATTGTTTTCAAATTTTATTTTCGTATTATTTCAATCTTTCTAATTTCCCTTTTCTTTTTACTATATTTTTATAGTCCCACTGTATTTCTCTTGATTTATTAATCCAAATTTTTAAGTCTGAGGTTTTAATTTCAGAAATATTAGTGTAGAAAATAGAAGCATCTTTAAATTTTACACCCTTAACATTTAATTTATCCGCTTCAAAATCTGCACCACTCCAAAACATTAGTCTAATACCTGCTTTTTGTTTGCTGTAACCAACTATTGGATTTTCATCTAAAAACCAAACAGGATGGGCATGCCAAATTTTGCTTTCAGCTTCTGCCAATTCATTGTGAATTGTTTGTGCAAGTAAGTTGCAAATTGCTTTGTCGTTAGTAGTTTGTTTGTTGTTATATGTTTCAATTTCGGGATTCATTGTTATTTTTTTATTGGCTAAGGGTTTGGCGCTACAGATTTTAGTATCGTTTTATTTTTCACAAATTTCTTTCAATCTCTTTAGTGCTTTTGGGTAACTTGCATGTTAGCGCAACTCCCTATTTTAATTTATTGATTATTAATATTTTACTTATACGTTTTTAAGCGTTTGTAAATGTTTATTATCCGGTAGGTTTTTATAAATATTATCCCCCAATAATTTCAAAAGCTAAAGTAAAACAAAAAAGGAATTTGCCAAAAATATTTTAATTAATTAATGCAATGGTCTTTTTTTTATCATTCCACCCTTTGTGTCTTTTACAGCATTCATTACAATAAAAGCATTCGCGTCAATTTTATCTACCTCATTTTTTAGTTTTGCAATTTCTAATCGTGTAATTACCGTATAAACAATATCCATTTGGCTTAGTGCTTCACCACGTTTTCCATATCCTCTTTTTCCATTATATATAGTAACTCCTCTTCCTAATTTTTCTATTATCATTAATCTTATTTCATTACTATGTGCCGATATAATTGTTACTCCTGTATATTCTTCTACTCCAGCAATTACAAAATCTACTGTTTTAGATGCTGCTAAATAGGTGAGTATGGAGTATAATGCTGTTTCAATTGAAAGCAAATAAGCTGCAAATGAAAAAATAATAATATTAAAAATTAAAATAATGTCGCCAATGGTTAAGCCCGTTCGTTTTGCTAAATATATAGCAAGTACTTCGGTTCCATCCAATACAGCACCGCCTCTTACAGCAAAACCAATTCCTGCTCCTAAAAAGAAACCACCAAATACTGCTATTAGTAATTTATCTGATGTAATTATCGGAAAATTTATAAATGCTAATGCTATGGCAAGTCCTGCTATGGCTATGATACTTTTTATGGCAAAAGTTTTTCCTATTTGGTTATAACCCAATATCACAAAAGGAATATTAATTATAACTATTAATAATGGTAATGAATATTTTGTTACCTCAGCTGTTAGCAATGATATTCCAGTTACCCCACCATCTATAAATGAATTTGGAAGTAAAAAACCTTTTAGCCCAAATCCTGCAGCCAAAATTCCAATTCCGATTAAAAATGAATCTTTTAAAAGGTTTATAGATGAGATTTTAAACCTATAAAGAGCTTTAGCAATATCATAATTGCTGCTTTCTTGCTCATTTTTATTGCCTTGTGTTTGTTTAGCAACTTGTATGATTATTTGTTGAAATATAGGATTCATTTTGTTGTGTTGTTATGTATGATATTATTACAATTTCCTTTATGTGTTACATGCAAATATCCCATTGCTCCAATGTGCTGCAAATACTCGCAACCGTCAATTTTTACAACTTGATATTTAAATTCTAAAGGCACTTTTTTATCACTGTTACAGGATGCAATAAAAGTGCAAAATGCTACTAGCAAATAACTAGTGATTGTTTTATAGTTTTTCATTTTTTTTGTTTTTAATATTGGGTTGTTTTTATTAAAAAAAACAACCCAATGATTTTTATATACTTAAAAATAGTTTTAGTCCTGATAATACTCCAATAACTACAGCAAGCATAAGGATAATGAATCCCCAACCTTGCATAAATTTTGAAAATTTGTTTTCTTCTTTTTTATTTTCCATTATTCATTTTTTAATTAATCAATTACTGCTCTTATCATATTTTGAAAAGAGTAAAATCTAAACAGCATTCGCCTAAATTTGGAGTATGCTTTATTTAAAATAGAATAATCGGAATTATATAATTATACTTCGATTAGAAATATATAATGGGTAATAAGGGAGGTTGTTGTTTATTGTGGCACAATAGTATGAATAGGATGTTTTTGTGTATTCAAACGATAATAATTGCGGCTTGAGGTAAAAATATTTCTTGCCATTTTTTAATTTCTGAAAAGAAGAAATGTAGCTAAGATTAATATTAACTGGCATTTGTAAAATGCCTTCTAAAGAAATATTGCTTTCATAATCAATTGGGCTTGTACTACTATAAGTGCTATTACTTATTTCTGCTGCAGTACTGTAATTTTGTTTTATGTGAACAGCAGAAACTTCTCCTTTTGTAAAAAAAGAAAACAATAAAATACTGAATAAAGCAATTATATTTTTTTTCTGCTGCATATATTACGAATATAATAAATTATCAATAATTATAAGCTATATGCACTTAAAATAATCAAATGGTTCTTTACAATCTAAACACTTGAAAAGTGCTTTGCAGGCAGTAGAACCAAATTGGGAAATCATTTCGGTGTTTTCAGAACCACATTGTGGGCATTTAATAGATTTTGTTTTTCCTAACAATACCCCTTTATCAATAGTAGAGTGTAGTGGAGGAGCTATTCCATATTTTTCAAGTTTAGCTTTTGCCTCATCGTTTATCCAGTCAGTAGTCCAAGCAGGCGAATAAACTAACTCTACTTTTACTTTTTCTATTCCTTTTTCTTTGAGTTTGGCTTTTATATCATCTTCAATTACTTTCATGGCTGGGCAGCCAGAATATGTTGGAGTGATTGTAACAACACATACATCGCCATCAAATTTTACATTTCGTAATATACCAAGATCAACAATATTTATTACAGGAATTTCCGGGTCTGGAATTTCTGAAAGTAAATTATATATTTGGTTTTCGGTAAGCATTAGCCCTTTTGGTCTTTTCAATTTTTAAAACAAGTTCAGCATGATTTCGACATTTAGTCATTTTCGCTAGCAATTAACTCATTACTTGAACTGACATTTTTAGAACTAACGACTAATTACTATCTGCTTACAACTAATTTACCATTTCGCATCAGGATACGCACGGTGTACATATTGCATTTCGGCTAATAAAAAACCTAAGTGCTCGGTATGTTTTCCTTCCCTACTTCCTTTTTGTTTGAATGTAGTTTTTGGTATTTCAATTGTAGCTTGAGTTAAAACATCAGATACTTGTTTTTCCCAAAGAGATTTTATTTTGTTTAAATCAGGAGCAATGCCTTCTTTTATAAGTAATTCATCAACTGCATCCATATCAAACATCTCTGCTGTAAACATCCATAAATCATTTACTGCATTTTGTAAACGTGTATGGCTTTCTTCGGTACCATCGCCCAAACGATACATCCATTCTGTAGTATGGCGTAAGTGATAAGTAATTTCTTTGTGTGATTTTGCTGCTATGGCTGCAATAGTTTCATCTTTACTGCTTTTTAAGGCTTCATACAAATGAAACATATAAGTGTCGAACAAAAATTGGCGCGCAATAGTATTTGCAAAATCTCCATTAGGTTGTTCAGTAATCAATAAGTTTCTATATTCTCTTTCATCACGTAAATAGGCTAAATCATCTTCAGTTCTGCCTTTTCCTTCTACTTGTGCAGCATAGTTTAGAATTGAAGTAGCATTACCAACAAAATCAAGTGCTATATTAATTAATGCAATGTCTTCTTCTAAAATAGGTCCATGTCCACACCATTCAGACAATCGATGACCAATGATTAAACTACTATCGCCCAGTCTTAGTAAATATTCAAATTTTGCTTCTTTCATTTTTAGTTCAAAGTTCAATGTTACATAGTTGAAAGTTGAAGTGTATAAAGTAAAATTCTATTATTGAACTTTTAACTTTAAATTTTCCAACTTTAAACTTAAATTAAAGGTATTTTACCCCTTCAGGTATTTTATAAAAAGTAGGATGTCTGTATGGTTTATCGTTCGAAGGCTCAAAAAATGCACCTTGATCTTCTGGGCTTGAAGCCGAAATATCATTTGCTTTTACAACCCAAATACTTATTCCTTCGCTTCTTCTGGTATAAACATCACGTGCATTTTGTATAGCCATTTCTGCATCGGCTGCATGAACATTTCCTGCGTGTTTATGTGGTATGCCTGGGTTTGCTTGAATAAAAACTTCCCATACTGGCCATTGTGTATCACTCATGTTTTTTGTTGTTAGTTGTTCGTTTTTTGTTGCTAGCTTGTGGTTGGTCTAATAACAAACAACCAAAAACTAACAACTATTCTATGCTACTTGTTTTTGTTTTTCTTTTTTTGCTGCGTATGCCATTGCTGCTTCACGAACCCATTTGCCTTTTTTATCAGCATCAGAACGAGCTTTTAAACGCATAGCATTACATGGTCCGTTTCCTTTTATTACTTCAAAAAATTCTTCCCAGTTGATTGGCCCATGAGTATAATGTCCTGTTTTTTCATCAAATTTCATGTCTTTATCGGGCACTTTTAAACCGATAAATTCAGCCTGAGGAACGGTTCTGTCAATAAAGCGCTGACGGATTTCATCATTGCTTTCCATTTTTACTTTCCAACGCATCAGTTGTTCGCTGTTTGGCGATTGGTCATCACTTGGTCCAAGCATCATAATTGCAGGCCACCACCAACGGTTTAATGCATCTTGCGCCATTGCTTTTTGCTCTGCTGTACCTTGAGCAAGGCTCATCATAATTTCATATCCTTGACGGTTATGAAAACTTTCTTCTTTGCAAATACGAATCATAGCACGAGAATATGGTCCATACGACCCGCGTGCTAATGCTGTTTGGTTCATAATTGCAGCACCGTCAACCAACCATCCAATCGCTCCAATATCTGCCCAAGTTAAAGTAGGGTAATTGAAAATACTTGAATATTTTGCTTTCCCAGTATGCAATTGTTCTAGCAGTTCGGTTCTATCTACCCCCAATGTTTCTGTAGCGCTGTATAAATACAAACCATGCCCAGCTTCATCTTGCACTTTTGCAAGCAATATGGCTTTACGTCTTAAGTTTGGAGCACGTGTAATCCAGTTTCCTTCGGGTAACATCCCTACAATCTCTGAATGTGCATGCTGGCTCATCATACGTATTAATTGCTTACGATAAGCTTCGGGCATCCAATCTTTTGGTTCTATTTTTTGACCTGAAGCAACTTTGGCTTCAAAGGCTTCTAATTTTTTAGCGTCTTCCATAACTTATTTTCTAATGCGAAATTATATCTTACTTAATGCCGAAAAAATGATTTTTGTCAGCGGTTACAAATATCGTTAAAATTTACCAATTTTACTAACAGTTTTGAGGTCGATTTGTTTATCTAAATCAGAATAATAGCCGATTTATCGCATACTTGTAAATAAATCAAACAATCGTTCATTTGTGATTAAACAGCCAGTTTGCAGCATTTCAAATATTTCTAGTTCTCGCTCTTGTATGTATTTTTTTTCTGAAAACACTATTTTTAGCGATGTATTGTCTGCTATTTTTTCGAAATTGAAATCTTGTGTTAAATCTATTTCTGAATTTTCACTTACCCTTATTCCCGCAAGAAGAATTTGATTCGAATCAAATTTGTAGATATTCAAGGATTTAGCATCTCTGTATTCTAGAAAATTTATCTTTTTTAAAACCTTATCATAAACTACATCACTAAATACATCTATAAGTTCATTCGCTTTTTCACTTTGATTTGCTTTCATCTTTTCCCAATCACCTGCTGTTATTTGTGCATGGGCTAAAAAGCTGATAAATTCCTGCTCTAAGTTTTTTAATTCTTCAATGGTTAATCTTTTGTATTTCATCAATTATTTAATTGTATTTTGAATATTGGTCAAAAATACTGTAATTCGTGGTTCTAAAAAAGTTTAAATAAATCAACCATGAAAATAGATTATACCGCAGTAGAGCGTTTTATTAAGTATGCAAAAATAGACACTCAAAGCGATCCAAACTCCCCAACTTGCCCTTCAACTGAAAAGCAAAAAGACTTAGCTAAAGTGCTTGTAAATGAATTACTTGAAATGGGAATAAAAGATGCTCACATGGATGAAAATGGATACGTTTATGGAACAATAGAAAGTAATACAAGTAAGAAAGTTCCTGTTATTTGTTTTTGTTCTCACATGGATACTTCTCCTGACTGTTCTGGCAAAAATGTGAATCCTCAAATTCATAAAAACTACGATGGAAAAGATATTGTTTTGCCAAACGATAAATCACAAATAATAAAAGTAGCAGAGCATCCATCATTATTAAAACAAATTGGTAATGACATTATTACTACTGATGGTACAACACTTTTGGGCGCTGATAACAAGGCAGGTGTAGCTGAAATAATGGATGCTGCTAATCATTTGATGAAACATCCCGAACTAAAGCATGGGACAATAAAAATATTATTTACTCCTGATGAAGAAATAGGTAAAGGAGCAGATAAAGCAGATTTGAAAAAAGTAGGGGCTTCTTATGGTTATACCATTGATGGAGAAGAGTTAGGGCATATCGAAAATGAAACATTTTCAGCAGATGGAGTTACTATAAAGATACATGGAGTAAGTACTCACCCAGGTTTTGCAAAAAACAAAATGGAAAGTGCTATAAAGATAGCGAGTGAAATTGTGGCTGCTTTGCCAAAAGATAAAATGAGTCCTGAAAGCACTGAAAAGAAAGAGCCTTTTGTACATCCTGTTCATATTTCAGGTGGAATAGAAGAAACTGTATTGCAATTTATTATTAGAGCGTTTGATGAAGATGGATTAAAAACACAAGAAGATTTTTTGAAACAATTAACAGAAAAAGTAATCAAAAATTACCCCAACTCTTCTTTTGATTTTATTGTAAAGGAGCAATATCGTAATATGAGAGAGGTATTAGATAAAAATCCAGAGATAGTTGAGAATGCGATGGAAGCAATTCGTAGATCTGGAGTAACTCCAGTGTTGTCAAGTATCAGAGGAGGTACGGATGGTTCTCGTTTTTCATATATGGGTTTACCTTGCCCAAATATATTTGCTGGCGAACATGCATTTCATTCAAAACACGAGTGGGTGAGTGTGCAAGATATGCATCGAGCTGTTGATACAATTGTTAATTTATGCATGATTTGGGAAGAAAGAGCCTAATTATTTTATATTTTTGTATTTCATTTTTTTAAAAGTGGAAAACAAGATTAAAAAGCTTTTACTTTCATTCGTTTTACTAAAGTCTTTTTCCTTGGTATCACAAACTAAGGAGTCAAAAGATTTTATGATTACTACAAATGCTCATGCTGGCTATATCATAAGCCATAGAAACAACATGACACATTTAATTAAAGGTCATGTTGGTGCTACTGAAATCAATTTTGTTTATCGTACAAATGGGAGTAACCCTTGGCATCAATTGTATAAATATCCTGAGTTAGGTATTGGTTTTATGCATTTTTGGCTGGGAAATCCCGAACAATTGGGAACAATGGAAGCATTGTATCCTTATTCCGATTTTAGATTAACAAAAATAAATCCTGTTTTTTCATTGAATATGCGTGTTGGAGTAGGTTTGGCTTATTTGATGAAACCATTTAATATTGAAACCAACCATAAAAACAATGCTATTGGTTCTCACCTAAATGGATTTGTAAACCTTAGACTCAATGCCGTTTTTCGTCTGTCAGACAAATTAAAGTTAAATACAGGCTTTGGTATGTCACATGCATCCAATGGTGCCATGAAAACTCCAAATTTAGGTTTAAATGTACCTACAGCTCATTTGGGTTTGTCTTATGTTTTAGGGAACAATCAATGGACGTGTAAAAAAGATAGTGTTCCTCCATGTGTTAAATCATGGAGAATTTCTGTAATAGCTGCTTTTGGAGTAAAAGAGTTAGAAGTGCCAACAGGAAGTAAATACCTTGCTTATGGTTTACAATTGAATGCATACAAACCTTTGAATTATAAAAACAGAATAGGAGGAGGAATAGAAGCCGCTTATAATAATGCAACAAAGGCTGTTTGGGAAGATGATGGTGTGTATAATTACGAGTTTAAAGATATTGTTCAAGTAGGTGCCAAAGTTGGTTATGAATACCGAATCCATAAACTTTCATTACCTATCGAGTTTGGCTATTATTTATACAAAAAGCAAAGCTATAACGGTAAAATATTTCATAGAATAGGCATGAGATATAACATTAACAAACATTTAATTGCAAATTTATCTTTATTCACACACTGGGCAAAAGCCGATTATTTCGAATGGGGATTGGGTTATGAATTTTAATAAAATGAAAAGCATAAAGCATATTTATTTATTAAGCGTATTGGCATTATTATTTTCTTGTAAAAAAGAAAATAGATGTGACTGTATTAAACGAACAGGCTCTATAATTATTGAAGAAAGAACCATTCCTATTTTTTCTAGAATTAGAGCGGAAGATAATGTAGATGTTTTTATCAGTTATGATACTGTTCAAGAAATAAAAGTAGAGGCAGGAAAAAACATTGTTCCATTAATTGAAACAGTTGTTGAAGATGGTGTATTAGTTATAAGAAACAAAAATCGTTGCAATTGGACACGTAGCTACAAAAAAGAAATAAATGTTTACATAAAAATTCCTTCTATCTATTGGATAAGTAATGAAGGAACAGCTACTATTAAAGGCTTAAACACATTACCATTTGATACTTTACATATTCAGACTACTAATTCCGGTGATATTGACCTTTCTTTGAGCAATTACAGATTATATTCTCATATTTTTGGTTCAGGAGATATTAGACTAAATGGCGTTGTTACAGAACATTTGTGTAATATTGGCGGAACATCCTATATGTACGCAAAAGATTTAAAAACAAGTTATACATATATAGAAACACATACAATTGGACCAAGTGAAGTAAGCGCTACAGATAATTTAGTTTGTAAAATTGAACGCAAAGGAAACGTCTATTGTTATGGGATGCCTACAATGTATCAGCAAATTATTGTTGGTACAGGACAATTAATTTTTAAATAAGATGCGGGCTACACTTAAAAATATTAGAATTCAATACATCTTAAAATTGATGATTTTTTGGTTCTTATTCTTTGCAATGTTTCGTGTTTTGTTTATTACATACCATCACGCGCAAGTCCCAGATGGTAAGCATTCTGATACTGTTATGGCTTTTTTGTTTGCTTTGCGTTTAGACTTATCTATTATAACTGTTCTTGTTTTTGTTCCCTTTTTATTGTGGGTTTTTCAGCAGTATTATAAAAACAGAATTATTCATTTGCTTAATAAATATTATAATTATTCACTTATTGCAATCATTTCATTTTTAAGTATTCTAAATATTAAATTGTATGGCGAATGGCACACAATACTTACGAAGCAAGCATTAATTGAGTTTTTATGGCCAGACCAAGAACTTACGTTTATGTCGCTTTGGGCAATTGTTTTAATTGCGGGTGGCTCGCTTGTAATCACTTATTTAACAATTCGAGTTTATTATAAATACATTACAAATTTTTCATATCCAATAGAAAATAAAAATTGGAGAATTGCTCAAATTGTTGTTGCTATTGTTTTTTTTGTGATTTCATATAGAGGTGGAGTACAAGCAAAAATTGTAAATCAAAATAATGTAATATATTCTGATTTAGAAATAAACAACCATATTGCTACTAATAACGTCTGGTATTTTGCAAATAGCTTTTTTAATTAAAAGGAATGGTAATTGATATAAGATTCACATGAATATTTTTTTAAAATGTATTTTGTTTTTTCTTTCTCTACTAATTGGTATTAGTGCCATTGCCCAAAAAAAGAAAAACACTTTTTGGGAGGCTATAAATACCCCAGCACAAAAGGATACAACTGCTAATGATTATTATAGCGATAGGACATTGCGCTATTCTGATTTTACATACAAAAAAAATATTAAGTCAGTAGAATTAAGAGATGAGAGTTTTGTTCTATCGCAACCTATTTTAAGTTTAGGTTCAGCCGAAAAATTAAAATTTGGATTTGATGATTTGAACGCTGGATTTAAAACGTATACCTATACGTTTATTCATTGCAATGCCGACTGGAAACCCTCTGACTTGATGACTCAAGAATACATTGATGGTTTTGCTGAAAATAATATTAATGAATACAGTTATTCATTTAATACGCTTCAAAAATACACACATTACAACGCTACATTTCCCAACAGCTCAACACGTTTTACAAAATCGGGTAATTATTTACTGAAAGTATTTCAAGATGGAGACCCTGATAATGTGGTTATCACAAAACGTTTTGTAATTTATCAAAACAAAGTTTCTATTCAAGCAAAAGTTTCGGCTGCGAGTATTATTAACGATAGAAATTATAAGCACGAAATTGATTTTACCATTACACATCAAGGCTACCCAATCAATAATCCTTATGGAGATTTAAAAATTTATATTACTCAAAATAACCGTTGGGATAATGCCAAAACAGACTTAAAACCATTGTTTGTGAAAAATAATGAATTGGTATATGATTATGATGAAATAAATGTTTTTCCTGCTGGAAATGAATATCGCTTTTTTGATATAAGAAGTATTCGTTATCAATCAGAAAAAATATATAGCGTACAAATAGATTCAATTGGTAATCATGTAACGCTTTACAATGATGAAAAGCGTTCGTTTAAGCGCTTTTATTCGCAATCAGATATGAATGGCAATTTTTTAATTAAAGTGCAAGAAGGGAAGAATAGTGAAGTAGAAGCTGATTATTGTTACGTGAATTTTTTTCTGCCTTTGGATCAAATATTTACCGATGGAAATTTATATGTATTTGGAGCATACAATGGTTGGCAATGCACAAACGATAATTTAATGAAATATAATCCTAAGCGTTTTGGTTATGAGTGCTCATTGTATTTAAAACAAGGATATTATAATTATGAATATGTTTTTTTAAAAGATGGTGCCACAGAAGCAGATAACACTGTGGTAGAAGGCTCTCATTATGAAACTGAAAATGATTATACCATTTATGTTTACCACCGCCAACAAGGTACTTTTTACGACCAACTTATTTGTGTAAAAAGGATAAATTCTATGAAGGATTTTTAATTTTTAGACCTTCGATAACAAAAATACACTGTGATCAATATTTAAAAATGTGTTATAGATTAATACATTTTTAATTTCTGTTTTTTTGTTTTCTCCAATTAAAATCGAAGAAGGAATTGTTTGTGTTTTTAAAATCATAGCCGCAATCCACATCGCAAAACTAGTTGCAGTTTGGTATTCGCCACATAAATGTTTGAAGTAAGTTGTTGTTGCATTAGGAAATAAATCTTCTTTTATACCATAATACAAATGATCAAAACGAGCATCACCATTTATTCCATAAATAACTATATCAATATCATTTGATGTTAAGCCCTTCTCAGTAAGTAATTCATTGATGTGTTTTTCTACTTCAATTTTAGTTTCGGGTTTATAGATTGTTTTTAATCCTTTTATCTTTGCATAACTATTGGTGTTTTTTTCGGAACCAAGCATAAAGAAAGCAGCTCCTTCGCCAGCAATACTGCCATTCGTCTTTGAATTTATCAAATCAAAAGTAGAAGTAGCCTCTTTTTTCCAATAGCCAATTCTATCACATACTCTGTAATATTTATCAGTCATTTCATCGTGCGCACCCGTTAAAACATTTCTTGCTTCGCCTTCTGCTAATGTCATCAAACTATCTTGCAAAGCACTTTCAAACGAAAAAGCCTTATGAACGTAGGTGAAATTATAATTCATGCATTTTAACTGCAAGGCAATTTGTGCGCTCACTGTATTGTGTGTAGATTGAATAAATGAAGTAGGCGTAAGGAATTGTTCTTTATTTTCTATAATCGCAAGCAAAAATTTTTCTGTGTCTTCTAAACATCCCAAAGCAGTTCCTGTAATAATAGCATCAGGCATTTCAATCTTTGCATCTTTCATGCAAATGTTTGATGCTGCCATTCCCATTTTTATCAAACGAGCCATTCTTCTCGCTAATGTTGGATTTAAAAATTCTTTATAAGAAGGTTCTATGCATTGTAAAAAATTGGAAGTATGATTAACTGGCTCTGATAAAAAATCAGAAGTATTAAAAGTATTCTGAGGAGAAATTACACTTAGTCCGTTGATATATGCTTCCATCTAGTTTTTGTGTCTTGAAAAAATTAATGAGGAAGTATTACCGCCAAAGCCAAATGAATTGGATAAAACATGATTAATTGTTTTATTTTTTACCAATTCTGTTGTTGGTGTAAACTCAACTTCAGGCATCTGATTTTTATAATTCAAATTTGGAAACACAGTATTGTTGTTAATTGAAAGAACAGAAAAAACAGCTTCTATTCCTCCGCAAGCACCAAGTGTATGACCTGTGTATGCTTTTGTAGAACTAATCATTGGAACATTTTTCCCAAACATTCTTGTAATTGCTGTGCCTTCTGATAAATCATTAATGGTAGTTCCTGTGCCATGAGCATTAATGTAATCTATATTTTCTGGTTTTAAACCACTTACTTTAAATGCTTTTTCCATTGCCAAATAGGCACCAGCACCATCGGGCGATGAAGCTGTTTGGTGATATGCATCATTTGAGTTTCCATAACCAGAAAGTTCTGCTAAAATATTTTTCCCTTTTGCTGCTTTTTCAGATTCAATTACAATGAAGCCAGCACCTTCGCCTAAATTTAAGCCTTTTCTTTCTGCATCAAATGGTTTGCAACTTTCAGAATCTAAAATCATTAGAGTGGTAAAACCGTTTATTGTAAAACGAGATAAGGAATCTGTTCCACCAACAATTACTCTATCTAAAATGCCGTGTTTAATTAAGCGTGCACCATACATTATTGAATTTGCAGATGAAGAACAAGCTGTGCTAATGGTTGACAAATAATCTTTTATTCCTACACTATCTGCAATTGCTTCTGTACTATCTCCACACTCATGGGTTTCAATATAATGCAACCAGTCCCCGGTTTTTGAAGTGTCTAAATAATCAAACCATCTATCTTCTGTAATTCCCATTCCTCCAACACTTGTAGCAGATATTAATCCTGTTCTAAATTCTTTTATATCAGTAATGTCAGCATTTTTTATAGCTTCTTTTACTGCAATGATACCTAAGTATGCTGTTCGAGTATTGTCTGGAGCATTTTCCACGTCACCTAGTTTTTTTAATTCTTCGTTACTTAGTTTTACTTCACCCACAGGTAGCTCATGTTGAAAACGAGATTCAATGTTATCCAATTTCGTAACACCCGATTTTTGTTTATTCAAAAAATCTAGCGTTTCGGAAACATTGTTTCCAATAGCAGAAATTACCCCTAAACCAGTGATGTAAACTTTGTTACTCATAATTAAACGTTTGTTTTAAAAACAAACTATTTTTTATTAGCTTGAATGTATTCAGCCATTGTGCGGATAGAAACAAATATTTTTTTACCGTCTTGTGGGTTAGCAACTTTAATTCCGTAATTTTTTTCTAAAAGAACGATTAATTCCAAAGCATCAATAGAATCTAATCCTAATCCTTCACCAAAAAGAGGAGCATCATTATCAATGTCTTCTTTTTTTAAATCTTCTAAGTTTAATTGTTCAATAATTTCGCCTTTTAGTTTGTCGATTAATGCATCCATTTTTTAGTTTGTTATTAGTTTATTAATATTTTCTCCTGTATGTTCTAATGATATTCCTGTTTGGTTTTGTTCTACAATATATAAATGTGATTCATAATTGTTTTCATAATAATCAACCCAACCTACAATACACGCTTTTGCTTTTTTCGAATTTAAAAGAGAGTTTGCATATTGACTCATAAAATGAGTGTCAAATTTATCAAAAATAAAGAAAGTATTCTCACCTTTTATGCTATTTCTTATTGCTATCTCACCAATTAAGATATTTGGCAAGGTATATACAAAATTTGCTGGGCTAGGAAAGTAGTCTTCTTTATTATTAATGCTTATTTGGTGTTCTGTGTCTATTTCTAATGAAGATGAGCTATTTGCTATAATTATTGCAATATCCTCTGCTTTGTATTTATCTGTTATTTTATTTGTTTTTATCAATAATTCTGAAGTTAAAAATGCAAGCTTACACAAATGATCCATTTTGTAAAATTTTGGATAGCTTATTTCATAGTGTTTATAAATGGATTTAAAAAAATCAACAGCATTGTTATTTTCGGAAAATGTATAATCAACAACATTATTAATAAAAACGTGTTTGTTTTTAATGCTACAAAAAGCAGATATGTAATTTACCTTATTCATTGTTTTGAAAAAACGATTGCCGCATTGCAACCACCAAATCCAGCGGCAGTTTTAAGGCAGTTATTTAATTCTGCAGTTAATGTTTTGTCAATAATATTTACTGGTTTAGTTGTGCCTATTGTGCTGTAATTATATGTTCCAATGAGTGTATTGTTTCTCATAGATTCCAGGGTAATAACAGATTCTATTATTCCTGCAGCACCCAAAGTATGGCCAAAATAGCTTTTTAAACTATTCATGGGAACATTCTCCAGATGAGCATCATTAATAGCTAATGCTTCCATTTCATCATTAAATAATGTGGCTGTGCCATGTCCCGAAATAAAATCGATTTGATTTGCTTTTAAATTAGATTCTTCTAAGGCTTTATCAATTGCTAATAATAATCCGTCTCCAGTGCGTGATGGACCAGAAATGTGGTTTGCATCGTTAGAGTTTGCTCCACCTTTTACAATTAATCTTAAGTCGTTAGTCTCAAGTCTAGAGTCTATATTCGTTAGAATAATTGTACCTGCCGCTTCTCCTAATGATATTCCAATTCGGTTTGCATCATACGGCCTTGCAATTTCTGGACTCACAGCTTTAAATGACTGAAATCCGGAAACAACAAAATGGGTTAGAATATCTGCACCCACAACTACCACATTTTCATACTGATTTTCTTCTAACAGCCTTTTGCCGATTGTTAATGCAATTACACCTGAAATGCAGGCATTTGAAACAACTAAGGCTTTGTTTGGGTTTTTAAAATAAGAGGCAATAACATTTGCTGTTTCCCATAAGAATAGACGTTTTTTTGGGAATTTATTTTTTAATGATGGCTCTAATAAATCAATATTGCCTTTGGTACTTGAAAATATGATAAGTGTTTTAGGGCTTGTTATGTCAATGTTTTTGTTTTGTTCTAAGGCATTTGTAATTGAAAGAATACAAAGTTTTTCAAGTTTTGTGTATTCTTCTTTTGTGTCCAGTTTTTTAAATGCTGTATCAATGTCTTTTTCATCAATTAATCCAGCATGAACAGGTTCATTCGAAAAGGCAGACGATTCGAAAAAACGAATGCCTGTTTTCATTTGTTTTAAATTCTCGAAATTTTGAGTACTTGTAAAACCAAGAGGGGAAATAATATTATCAGCAGCAACAAAAACGTTCATTCTTCTTTTTCAAAAATTATTGTAATCCATTCATTTTTTTCCATTCCTCAAAAAAGTCTGGTACTGTAATTAATAGCTCGTGTTCCATGTTTATAAATACCTGAGTAGATTCGCCTTCTGCAACCAATTCTCCATCCGATACACGATACACTTTGTATGTAAACATTATTTTTGCAGCTGGCGAATTTACAAATGTCGTTTCCACAATTACACTATCACCATATTTTACTGTTTTTTTATAATCAACATTAAAATTTACCAATGGTGTAGCAAATTTATGTTTATATACATCCAAATAGCTTAAACCGTATTTTTTTCCAAAAGCTTCTCTGCCATCTTCAAAAAACTTAATATAATGACCGTGCCATACAATTCCTAAAGCATCTACTTCACTAAAGCGAACAGGCACTTCTGTTCGGTGAGCTAAGGGTTGTTTTTTTATAGTTTTTTCAATTGTTTCCATTTTATCAAGGGATGCTAAATTATTAAAATTTACTGGATATTTTAAGAATGATTTGATTTTTGCTTTCGTGTTTATGTTTTTGAGAGTTTTTGTTGTCATTGCGAAGGAGGTACGACTGAAGCAATCTCTACGCAATGCTTTACTTTTTGATTGCTTCGATGTCTGCTACATCGCAGAACTCGCAATAACATAACCCACCCCTAACCCCTCCTCCAAAGGAGTCCTTCGGACAAGGAGGGGAATGTAAGCGCGCTGTCAGGCGAAGGCACAAAATGTCGAAGTCATGCTGAACTTGTTTCAGCATCTCATGAGACCCTGAAACAAGTTCAGGGTGACGGAACAATCTCAGTTCGTCCCGATAGCTATCGGGAGTAGTCGAGAAAGTGAGTGGGTTATCGAAGAGTGTTCGTGGGAAAAAGACTACAACTCTACATGGCTTCGTTCACAATAACAAAGAAATTATTTAAATGAGTATTTTTGTGCTATGTTATTAAGAATAAATGCTGATAAACCCAATTTTGAAGAGATAGCAAAAGTGGTAGAATGTTTGAAGAATGGAGGAGTAGTAATTTATCCTACCGATACTGTTTATGGAATTGGTTGTGATATATACAAACAAAGAGCTGTTGAACGAGTATGTAAAATAAAAAATATAAATCCAGAAAAAGCAAATTTCTCATTTATTTGTTCCGATTTAAGTCATCTTTCTGATTTCACAAAACCCATTGCTACATCTACTTATAAACTGATGAAAAAAGCATTGCCTGGACCGTTTACATTTATTTTAGAGGCCAATAATAATGTTCCTAAACTTTTTAAAAGCACAAAAAAAACAGTTGGTATTCGTGTTCCCGATAATAAAATTTGCCATGAAATAGTTAATATGCTTGGTAATCCTATTATGAGTACTTCTGTTCATGATGATGATGAAATAATTGAATATACTACCGATCCAGAATTAATTCATGAAAGGTACAAAGATATAGTTGATATTGTTATTTCTGGTGGCTATGGTCATACCGAAGCATCTACAGTAGTGGATTGTTCCGATGATGAAATCACCATTCTTCGTCAAGGATTGGGTGTTTTGGATTTTTGAGGTTTTACTCAACAAACACATCTCGATACGCTTCCTGCGGTCGCACTCGATGTGACTTGAGTGCTCTGTCAGTTCGAGCGGAGTCGAAATAATACATATAATATGTTGTAATTAAGCTATTTACGTATAGTTTTAAAATATAGTTTAAACATGGTTGATGCAAACTATTACCCTTTGTTAAATACAAATGTTCCACCAAATGTTTTGGCTAAATTTAGTCTTTGCTCCATTTCATATTTAAGACCCATTTAGTATGCTGTCCGATTTTGTATAAAGTTTTCTTTTGTCTGTTGTCATGACCAAGGCAATTAATTAATTCCTCGTCAGCCCATTTCAAATATTCGGTGTCACCTGCATTCAATAGTTGAAGTAATTCAGCTTCTTGTGATGGATTTGGGATTAAGTCTAACACATCATATTGAAGAATTTCACAACAGTCCCAGCCTGGAGTTTTCTTTATGGGTGTTGTAACCGTTCCAATAAAATTATAATTAACGTATGGAAAATTTTGTCTAGTAAGTACCTGAGCTTTTCCGTCAATAAGTTCTTCATAGAATTCTCTCCAATGTGATACCTCACGGTCTTTACCTTTGTTAAACCAATCTATAAATTTTATTGCCTTTTTGGCTGGAATGAATATAGCAAAATCGTCTTTCATTAAGCCAGTTGTTTGTAATTTCAAGTCGTCTCTTGCTTCAAACTCACTCTGTAAAAATGCTTGTGTTTGTTGAAGCCTTTTATATTTGCCACCAACAAATTGATAATGATTCCAGTTAGAATTTTTCACTAATAAATACTTGTCATTTATTCTAATTCGATACTGATACGACATCGAAAAGCGAATACTTTTACCTCTTAAAGCCAAATAGCCACAATGTAAGACAAGTTTAAGTCGATTCCAGTTAAGATAAATATCGTAACCCAATTCAACGATTATTAGAGTAATAACTAGAATCAATCCGTTGCCAACAAATTCAGGTCGTAATTCGTCACTTGCGAAATTTTTGCCAATTAAAATGAATATAGTGGCTGCTACTATCTGTAAAATATACTTCATTTAATTTGAGGACTAGGTTTTATGTTTTTAATTGTGCTGCATAGAATTTCAAACGTAAGTGGTTTGTCAGGAAAGCTTATAGCAATTGCTTCTGGTAATATCTTCAATCGAATATCAGAAAATGAATGTCCTAAATCATCATTGTTTTCTGGACTTGTTAAGTCTGCAAGTTCTTGTAATTCTTTTTTTGTAAATTCAATACCTGTTAGGCTTTTTTCAAAAAGGTCTTTTCGTTCTTGTTCATTTGGTCTTTCAAATTCTAAAATTACTGCTGCCCTTCTTACAATTGCTTCATCAATGAAATGGAGTCGATTAGTTGACATAAAAATAACTGCTCGACCTTTTAAATCTCGAATTTCATCAATTTTTTGAATTAAAGTGTTTACAGCTGCTTTCTCTTCTTGATGCATTTGCATAGTTGAACGAGTGGTTGCAATTGCATCGGCTTCGTCAATTAGCAAAAAAGAAAGTCTATTTTTTCCTGCTTGCTTTTTCAATTCTGCAAATGCATCATTTACCAAATTCCCCATTTGACCATGAAGACCTTCACCTCTGACCCTTGTACTTAATTTTAGAAAAAAACCTTCCCTTTTCAACTCTCTAACCATTCTGTCTGCGATTGCTTCGGCAGAAACAGTCTTACCAGTACCAGCATCACCTGCTAAAATAATCAAAGGATAACGATCGGTAAGCTGTTCAATTACGGGCAATTCTAGTTTATGGTATTTTTTGCTCCAAGCCTTTAATCCTTCTTGGTCAAGAAGTAACTTTAAGTTTCCATATATTCTTTGAAATTTTGCTTCAAAACCAATTAAGTTAGCTGTACGTTCTTTTATTCCAGTATTTGGAAGGTCAATTGTATTATCAAATATTGAAGCCATTATTTAAAGTTTTCTTTTTTTAGTTCATATCCTTTACTTGCATACAACTGGGCATCATCTTTAGATAAATGACTATATGAATTGTCAAAATCTAATCTTCCCCAACCGCACCTAAAATTGTTAACTGTCATAAAATTATTTCGCTGTTCTTCGGTTTGGCTTGTCCAGTTTTTAGTGAAGTTTACAACAACTCTTAATTCGGTATTCGGTAAATTTTGCCAATCATTATTATTTCCTGCTCTATCACTTTGATTTGCTTTGCCGTTTTCATCAACTCTATATCTGACTGCCTTTAATGGTTTTTTATTAGAATCAACTAATGCAATATCAACGTAGTCAAGATTTTTGGTTTCTGCCCAAATTAAAATATCATTTATAAAGGCTTCAACCTCATTAATTGTTCTTTTTCCTGTTCTTGCAGCAATCATTCTGAAATCTGCACTAAAGCCTTCAAAAGTTTTTCTAATGTCCGTAACAGTGTATGTACCTGTATTTGTATAAGTGTTGTACATAATTAGTCTTCTTTAGTTATGTTAAATTTAGGTCCGAATACATGTTTCCATTCTTCAATTGTGTCACCTTCACCAATTTTTGACTGTGCGATAAATAGAGAATCAAAAGCATCATTTGCTTCATTAATTACTTCTTTCCAAATTGTATTATCAAGCTTTTTGGCAGCGTTGTTATCATTATTCGTTGGGTCTGCTACATAGATTGGTGTGTCGAATGTAGCTGGTACTGTATTTATTGCATCCTTAAATTTGATTATTGGAAAATTTGGGTCACTTACAAAACGAAAAAATCTGATGATTCCAGATTCAATATCGTTCTCAATTCCTTCTGAGAGTTCCAAATGAGAAACGATTAATTCAATAAGAAAAGAAGATAGTCCGGGTTCGTCACCAACAGGTTTCAATTCTTTATAATTTTTCCACCACTTTATTGCTCTCACAATTGATGTAAATGATGTATTTTTTTCTTTTCTCTCTCTTGCAAAGTCTAATTGTTTTGTTACACTAGTAATGTATCGTTTTCCTCCTCCACCTCTTTGTGGCTGATAGACATATTCACTGGTATTTGAAATAGGAACAACAGGAACAATATCAAGTTCTAGTCCAGTACCACTGAATGTAATTTTAATAGATTTTGTATTTCCTTCAGCATCGACATCTCTGTCAATATCCTTGTTTGGATAAATATCTTTGAGGTATTCGACTATGAAGTCGTGAAGTTTCTTTAAGTCATCTTTTAAACTGTCATCTCCTTCAACATAAAGAACTAAATCAATATCAATTGGGTTTTCCCCTGTCGGTCTTAGAATAGTTCGTTTTTTCCAAGAACCTGCTAGAAGATACTTTGTAACCTTCATTCCAGTTCTTTTATCTTCCTTGATTTTCTTTTCTAAACTTTCTTTAAGGTTATTTATCTGGTCTCGATATTTTTGCATATTCTCTTCTTTGAGTTTTATGCGACCGATAAAATTTTGTAATTGCGTATTTGTTAATTTCATAAATTCCTATTTGTCAATTTTTAAACCAAATTCTTAAAGGGTCAAGTTGTCAGTCACAAACAAAATATTGTGCGGTTGGGCAAAACACCACTTTAAATATTGCGAAGGGCTGAGGGTCTACCATTTTTTCTGTCTGTTTAATCGTTGGACTGTCGTCTTTTAGGGTTGCTTGTAGCGGTTTCGGGCTTGGCGAAGGTGGCGATTTTCACCACAAAAGTGTCTGCAAAGCACTGAACCGTACCTTTTACCAAACACCTTTTGAGAAGCTGGCGTTCTTGCCTGTTTTAGTACTTTTTCATTTTTATCATTTGAATATTTTGCAATCATGGCATTTTAATCTATTAATTCTATAATTTTTTTACTTAGAATTTCAGCAGTAGCAAAAGCATATGCTTGATTAAGGTCTGGATATTGAATTTGTCGAAAGTTTATAATAAATAAAGAGATTAAGTATTCTAAAGGGTTGCAGTTGTCTATCATGTACTGTTTAGCATTCTCTCTAATTTGTGTAATGAGTTTGGCTACTTCCAAAATAGATGGTCTTTTGATAAATGAAAGATCGAATGATTTTGAAAAACTATTAATTGAGAGAAGTTCTTTCTCGCAACTTGCCAAATCATCTATTGGAATATAAAAAGGCAAATGCTTAAACTTCAAAGAACATTCAAGTGTTGCATGGTCAATCAAAGAGTGATGTTGGTTCGTCCAACCAAAATCAATTAGATAAACGCCTGCTTGTTCATCCTTGAAAAAGTTTTCACTATGTAAATCTCCGTGACATATTTTTTTATAAGTTCTGAGAGAGTAATTTTTTATCGTTTTGTAATTCCTAACTAATTCCTCAGTATTGATTGTTGATTCATTAATGCCTTTGATTAGTGAAATTGCTTTCAATATTTTGGATTCTGATTTTAGATAATCACCATAAAGTGTTTTTACGGAAAAAGTAACTTCTGATTTCTTTGTATTCCAAATTTGATATGGTGCACAACCAAACAGTTCATCAATTACTTTTTCAAGAGTGAATGAGTGATTGTATTTATCTCTTAACTTATCGTTGACCAATTTGGAAAATGGGAACGAATCTTTTTTGCTGTCTGACGAAGCATAATTGTATCGGATTGCTTCATGAGTAACTGTATCTTCATACTCGGCTGTATAATTCGGAACCAACAAATCGGAAATGTATTGTCTGAATAGTGTTTTCTCTTTCTTTATTTTTCTCTCATTGTTTTTTACATCAAACTTTACAACAAACCTTCCCATCTCAGGGTGATTGCCTCTAAGCGGTTGGATTTCTATAACCTTTGAGCCGCTGTTGCCGCTTTTCAAAAATTTATAATCAAGAATCATTTCATTGCCGTCAAATAATTTTTTGATTATTAGTTCTTCTTCAAATGACAATGCCCGGTTGTTGAATATTTTGTCCGAATAACTTTTGATACTTTCTAAGCCATCACCTGAATCACGAACATCATAATCTCCTGCAACCGATACTGGAATTTTCTTTATTGAAATAAAACTTGCATTTGAAAAAATGCCAAGCAATTTTTCAACATCAGGAACAAAGATTTCATTGTTCCGAAGGTTTGAAGCGATTAAGAAAACACATAAATAATTTTGATTTGCTACTTCGGGTTTCTTATTTGCCGACTCTAAAAAATCCTTCAACTGATATTTCTCAATGTGAAGGTTTTCATCCTGCACATCAAATGAGTTTATCTCAGGATGCCTACTGTAGCTTTCATCATAAAGCACAACAACTTTAGTTTTTGAATCAATTGCGTTTTCTAATTTGTAAACGAAATACCCTTTTATTTTAAGGAAGAAAGATTCATACTTTGAGAAAAAGTTAAACAAGACCTTATTGAAATCATCTTCAATATCTATTTTCTTTTCTTTCTTTTTTACTGTCGTAACCTTTGCTGATGCTTCCCATGTGGCTTTATCTTTTTCTAAAGTTTCATAGTTAAGATTGGGAATTTCAATTCCATCTTCAAAGGATTCATTTTCTATTTGCTTAAAAAGAGGAAGGAGTTCAAATCTTTCTTCTGGTGGTAGGGCTAAAAGTTTTGCAACGAAATCCTGTGCTAATCCAAAAGTGTATTCTTTCTTTAGCCGAATTTCAATGTATTCTTGAAGATATGTTGAAAGCAAATTTTTCATAGTTAAGCATTATCACCATATAGTTTTCTCCTTGTATCAAAAGCTTCTTTTCCGCCTTCAAGCAAAGTCAAAATATTTTCCTTTACATTCTTAATTGAACCTGAAACATCAATTTTGGATTTTTTCTCGTCATAGTTTAAGAATACATTATGCTCTGAATCGGAAAGAACAGGAATGTTTGGATTGTGAGTGATAAAAATTAGCTGTCTCTTTTCCTTTTGTTCACGAATGATTTTATGAATTGCATCAGTAATATACTTGTTGTCCAAATTATCTTCTGGTTGGTCTATCAACAGTGGATTATCTGATACTGCAAAAACAATTGGTAAAACGGTTGTGCACCTTTGACCTGTTGACAGTTCATCGGATTTTTTGTAATGCTCTTTTGCTTTTTTGTCTTTGCTTCCTTTAGCATCAACTTTCAAAAAGAACTCAGGCAAATCTTCACTGTATAAACTTTCAATCTCATAAATATCCTCGCTTTCATGCAGCGCATCAATGATTGCATTTGACCTTTCTTCATCAATCTGTGCAACATTTTTTAAAGTTTCAAAATCTCTTTCATGGATGGTTGCAGCAAACTTATCAGGGGAAAGATTTTGAACGATGTAAGGAATGATAGCATTGTATCTTAGATTAGAACCCTTTAAAGCATTTCTTAAATGAGTTTCATATTCGTCTGTTATACCTCCAAAAGTCAAAGTGATTTTTATTGAACCTTCCAATTCTGTGTTTAACTCATTCACTATATTTTTTCGGAGTGTAAAGAGTTCTTTCTTTTTGTCGTTCAATTGTTTTACAAGCGTTACTCTTTGTGTTTTTACTTTTTGTCTTTTCGTTTCTAATGTTCCTATTTCTTTTTCAAGTATTTGTTTCTCCTCAACTTTTTTTGAAAGTTGATTGTATTTGTTGATGTATTCTTTGTGCTTCTCAAACTTCTGTTTCAGTTTGACAAACTCACTCTGCTGAGTTTGATGAACATTTTTTAATTCTCTTGATAATTTTTCAACTTTAGAAATTGACTGTATTATCAATTTAATGTTTGCAGCATTTTCCTTTAAGATTTTGTTTAATGATTCTTCTAATTCGGTTTTTATTTTACCTATGATTTCTTTATTGATAAAGGATTTGGCATCTGAATTAATTGTTAAGAAACTTTGTATCTCCTCATTTACATCTTGCAAACTATCCTTTGTCTCAGTTAGTTTTTCAAGAACCTTTGCAGCATATCTCTTTTCTGAATTTCTTATTTTTTCATTGCCATCTGCTTTCTCAAATTCTTCTTGCTCTTTCTGTTTAATATCATCTGGCTTATCTTCCTTTTGTCTTTTCAAATCATCCTCAACAGTTTTGAAATTCAGAAGTTGTTCTTTTATCTGTGCTACTCTTGCGTTCTCACTTCTTATTGAAACTGCATTTTGCTTTAAGGCAATTCGCAACTTTTTTATTTCAGATTTTGTCGTGTTAACTTCAGCACGAATTTTTTTATCAATGAGGTCAAGGCGATCTTTACTGCTTAATCCAATGCGTTCTATTTTTAATGCAGGATAAATGTCGCACTCAAAAATGTCTTCTAAACTTTCTAAAGAAATATTTCGCTTCCCTGGGAGTGTGTTAACCTGTGGTTCATCACCAAATGTTTTCACTACTTCATAAGATTTCCCTTCGTTGTCCTCAACTAAAAGTTCTATCGTGCCGTTTAGCAAATTTGCTTTGAGGATGTTTGAAACATTTGAATCTTCTTCTGCTTCACTATTCAATGCTGCCTGAATAAAATACAACAGTGTTGATTTCCCTGTTCCTCGTCCACCCATTAAACAATTCAGCTTTTCTGAAAAACTGAGAGAGAAGTTATCTTCAAAAAAAGAAGATCCTTTTACTGTCAATGTTTTTATTCTTTTCATTTTATTTTATTTTAACATTCATCTATATAAGTTATGTCGCTGTCCACAGACTTACTCCAACTTTTGTATTAGCAACTATATTCTGTAATTAATTGAAAACTATTGGTTCTTAAAATTGTTTTTAAAAATTATAAACCATTCCAATTAATTCCCAACTCAAAAATATAACAGTTCTATAGACCAGCAAAATTTAACAAGACAATTTATATTTTTTTCATAATCAAGTTTATCGATTTCTCATGGTCTTATTACTGTTTTTATTTTTTTAAAACCTAATTTTATCTCCTAACAAAAAACCTCTCTTTATTAAATTTCATTTCAACAGAATCCTTATAAATTTTCACTAGTTCAACTCCGTCAATTTTGTCCCCAACTATCATATTGTTGATATTGCCATTTATTTGAATCATTACAATTTGTTTATTCTGTTTTTGATTCTTGATCATACCCATATAAACAACATTAGGCATTGAAACAGATACAACTGGTTTTTCAATTTTATTCTTAGTTTGAATATTATTATTTTGTAGTAATGAATTGGTTTGAATCGATACTTTTCTAACTTCTTTGCTATTAAAAGGGTCTCGGTAATTGGCTTCAATAGTAAATGTATCTGAAATCATTTCTGACTGTTGAACATCAACTGACAATGGCTGAAAAACAGCTTCTCCAGTTCCATTTACGGCATTCATAATTTTATAAATAATCATACCCCATAACAATGCTGTTAGAGGGACAAGTATGTATAACATTTTTTTATTTTTCACTATTGCCTCTTAATTCGTTTTCTGTTAGTGTAAGTGCTCATATTGCCAGCTAAATCAATAGATTTAACTTTCCAGTAATAAAAAACTCCTATGGTAGCATTATAAAAGCTATAACCTGTGCTAATGGTTGTAGTGTCTTTAAAAATTGCAGTAAAATTTGAATCCGTAGCTATTTGAACTCTGTACAAAGCATTTGTTTCAACATTACTCCATGAAAGTGGAATTGGATTTAATGATGTAGTATCATTTAATGGCAAATATGTTATGGTAGGAATCATAGGTCTTGTTGTATCAATAGTGATTGTTCGTTCTGAATAAGGAGAACTCGACTGACTATTTTGTGCAAACACTCTCCATTTATAAACGCCCTCTGCGGTGAATGTATAAGCCAATGAAGTTCCAGTTGTACTTTGGTAACTGCCTATCTGTA